>CAYSRR010000194.1:0-5856 GCA_964433375.1 uncultured Streptomycetaceae bacterium | reverse complement strand
CATGCGCGGCCGCGCCTTGAAGGCGCGGTTGGCCGTGAACGGCATCCAGTACGGCTCGAGCGGGTAATCGCGTGGCGGCATGGCGGGACAGTATGCGGGATGAGGGGAGGGAAGAGGCGTATTTTGCCAGCGCCGTCTCAGTTCAGCCATACTGCTGGCCGGTGATGCGCTTACTGTCGCGACTGCTCCTGCTGCTCCTGTTGCCCGTGCTGGGCTACGCCCAGCCGGTCGTCAACGTGGGTTCCAAGCGCTTCACCGAGTCCTACATCCTGGGCGAGATCGTGGCGCGCGCGATCGAGTCGCCCGGCGACGCCCGCGCGTCGCACCGCCCCGGGCTCGGCAATACCGCCATACTCTTCGCCGCCCTGAAGAGCGGGGCCATCGACATTTATCCCGAGTACACCGGCACCATCGCCTTCGAGCTGCTCGGCTTGAAGCGCGCGCCGGATCTGGCCGGGCTCAACCGGGAGCTGGGCCGGCATGGGCTGGCCGCCGGCGTGCCCCTGGGATTCAGCAACAACTACGCACTGGCGATGCTGGAGAGCCGTGCTGAAGCGCTGGGCATCACGCGCATTTCCGACTTGTCCCGTCACCCGCAACTCAGGGGCGCGCTTACCCAGGAATTTCTCAATCGCAGGGACGGCTGGCCGGCGTTGCGACTGGCTTACGGCCTGCCGCCCCTGGAGGCACGCGGGCTCGATCACGGCCTCGCCTACGAGGCGCTCGTGGCCGGGCAGATGGACGTGATGGACATCTACTCGACGGACCCGAAGGTCGACCGCTACCGGCTGCGGGTGCTGCAGGACGACCGCGGGTTTTTCCCGGCCTACGACGCGGTGCTGCTGTACCGGAAGGAGCTGCCTGAAAAACATCCGCGATCATGGCTTGCGCTGCAGTCACTGCAGGGGAAGATCGCCGCCGGGCGCATGATCGCGATGAACGCCCAGGCCGAGCTGGCGGCCGTTCCGTTCTCCCGGATCGCCGACGACTTCATGGCCGGCCGCGAGCCGGCGACGGCGCCCGGAACGGAGCGCCATTCGAGGGCCTTTGTGCAGACGCTCCTCGGGCCGGATTTCTGGCGCCTGACCGCGCAGCATCTCGTACTGGTTCTCGTTTCACTGGCACTGGGCGTCATGGCGGGGGTGCCGCTGGGAATCTGGGCCAACCGCGCGCGGCGGGCCCGGTCCTGGATCATCGGGGCCGCGGGCGTGCTGCAAACCGTGCCGTCTCTCGCGCTGCTCGCCTTCCTGATCGCCGCGCTCGACCGGATTGGCACGATGCCCGCCATCCTCGCGCTTTTTCTCTACTCTCTGCTGCCCATCGTCCGCAACACGGAAACCGGGCTCGCCGGGGTGCCCCGATCCCTGAAGGATTCCGCGACGGCACTGGGACTCCGGGCGGGGGCGATGCTGCGCCACATCGAGATGCCGCTGGCCGCGCGTACCGTCCTGGCCGGCGTCAAGACCTCCGCGGTCATCAACGTGGGCACGGCCACCATAGCCGCTTTCATCGGGGCGGGCGGCTACGGGGAGCGCATCGTCGCCGGCCTGGCCGTCAACGATCATGCCCTGCTGCTGGCCGGCGCGATACCCGCCGCCGCGATGGCGCTGGGGGTCCAGTGGGGGTTCGATGCCCTCGACCGCCTGCTGGTCCCGCCGGGCCCGGACCGGGAAACCCCTCCTGCCGCACCCCGGGAAGGCAGTTGAGGGGGCAGGGTGAACTTAATTTAGCCAGTCCTGTCAGTGCACTAGATCGGCTACGCGCCAACCGGGCACGGGTCGGGCGGGTATACTTGCCGTTTTGTCCGGCCGGCTTTCCGCTCGACTTGGATAACAAAAAGGTCAGGGACGGGGTTTGATGAGCGATCGCGAAGTCGACCAGCAACTGGTCGAGCGCGCGCAGCGTGGCGACAAGCAGGCGTTTGAGCTGCTGGTCAGCAAGTACCAGCGCAAGCTCGCCCGGCTGCTGTCGCGTTTCATCCGGGACTCGACCGAGGTCGAGGACGTGACGCAGGAGGCCTTCATCAAGGCCTACCGGGCGCTGCCCACGTTCCGGGGTGATAGTGCGTTTTATACATGGCTGTACCGGATAGGGATCAATACCGCCAAGAACTACCTGGTGGCGATGGGGCGGCGGGCGCCGACCACGACGGATATCGACAGCGAGGAAGCGGAGGGCTTCGAGGAAAATGACCAGTTGCGCGACCTCAATACCCCGGAAAGCCAGCTGGCGAGCAAGCAGGTCGGGGAAACCGTGAACCAAACGCTGAGTGAATTGCCAGAGGAACTGAGGACGGCAATCACGCTGCGCGAGATCGAAGGACTGAGTTACGAGGACATAGCCAATATAATGAATTGCCCGATCGGCACCGTCCGGTCGCGCATATTCAGGGCACGCGAAGCGATCGCGGTCAAATTGCGGCCGCTGCTGGGCACGCAGAAGGACAGGAGATGGTGAGATGGACAAGATATCCGCGTTGATGGACGGCGAGCTCGACGGGCGGGAAGCGCAACAGCAGCTCGCCCGCCTGAAACAGGACGAAGGCCTGACCGAGTCCTGGCGCACTTTCCACCTGATAGGCGACGCCATGCGCGGCGAACACGCGCTTTCGCGGGGCTTCGACCGGCGCCTGACCGCCCGGCTGACCGGCGAACCGACGGTGCTGGCGCCGCGGCGCAGCATGACGAAACGCATCACGACTTACGCGCTGTCCGCCGCCGCTTCCCTGTCCGCGGTGGCCCTGGTCGGATGGGTCGCATTCTTCAACCATCCGCTCGCACCCCAGGCCGAGCTTGCCAAAGCGCCGAATACTTCCCCCCCCGCGGCAGTCTCGCCGGCGCCGGTGCAGGCGCAACTGGCGAGCATGCCCAGCGACGGCAAGATGAACGAATACCTGATCGCGCACCAGGAATTCTCTCCCAGCACCGCCATCCAGGGCCTCGCGCCCTACATCCGCGGCGTGTCGAGCGCGCAACCGACGCAGGGACGGTAGTGTTTTTTCGGTTCTGGCGCCGCCTGTTTGTCGTCGCCCTGGGGTTGTCGGCCCCGGTGCTGGCTGCCGACACCGGCAATCCGGAGGAAGGTTTCGCCTGGTTGCAGAAAATGGCGAACGCCTCGCGCCAGCTGAATTACAGCGGCACTTTTGTCTACCGCCACGCGAACCAGTCCGAGACCTCCCGCATCGTGCATTTCGTCAATCCCGCCGGCGGGGAATTCGAGAAGCTCGAAACGCTCGACGGTCCGGCACGCGAGGTGATCCGCACCAACGACCAGGTCGTGTGCTACCTCCCCGAAAGCAAGACGGTGCTGATCGAGAAACGCGGCAAGCGGCGTTTCCCGGCGCTGCTGCCGGACCGCATGACCGGAGTGGCCGAAAACTATACCGTGCGCGTGGGGAGGATGGACCGCGTCGCCGGCCACGATTGCCAGGTGATCGTGCTCGAGCCCAGGGACAAGCTGCGCTACGGTCGCCACTTCTGCGCGGAAACCGGGTCGGGCCTGCCTTTGCGGGCGCGCACCTACAACGAAAAGAAGGAGCCGCTGGAATCCTTCGCGTTTACCGAGCTGACGATCGGCGGCAGCTTCAATCGCGACCGGGTCAGGTCGCGCTACGCCGCCAAGAGCCGCGACTGGAAAGTGGACCACTCCGGGTTCCCGACCGGGGAGGTGGCCACGGATACCGGATGGGTGCTGACCCGGCAGCCGGCCGGCTTCAGGAAGCTCACCGAGCTGAAGCGCTCCATCGCCGGGCGCAACGCCATGGTGTCGCACATCGTCTATTCGGATGGTCTCGCGGCGGTGTCCGTGTTCATCGAGCCGTTGCCCAAGGTCAATGTGCGGATCACGCGCCAGCTATCGCACCAGGGCGCCGTCAACATCTATATCCGCCCGGTCTCGGAGCACATGGTCACCGTGCTGGGCGAGGCGCCGGCCGCCACGGTGATGCAGATCTCGAATTCGCTCGAATTCAAAGGCACGGCGCCCCGGTAATGCCCGCAGTTCCCGTGTCTCCCGACCCCCGATAACACCAGCCAGGAAATCCCGAAACCGCCATGTTCAAGCGTATTTTGTCGCGCGTCTTCCCCGCGTTGCTTTTCATCATGCCGGCCGTCCTCGCGGCGCAATTGCCCGACTTCACTGAACTGGTGGAGAAGCAGGGACCGGCCGTCGTCAACATCAGCACCACGCAGGCCGTGCGTAACCCCCTGTTGCCGCAGATACCCAACCTGCAGGAAGACGACCCCTTCTACGAGTTCTTCCGGCGTTTCATACCCCAGCCCGGCCCGCGCGACCGCGAGTTCCAGTCGCAGTCGCTCGGTTCCGGCTTCATCATCAGCCAGGACGGTTACATCCTGACCAACGCCCACGTGGTCGAGACCGCCGAGGAAATCACGGTCAAGCTGAACGACAAGCGCGAGTTCAAGGCCAAGGTCATCGGCTCCGACCGCCGCACCGACGTCGCCCTCATCAAGATCGACGCCGCCAACCTGCCGGCGGTGCGTTTCGGCGATCCGAACCGGCTCAAGGTCGGCGAGTGGGTGCTGGCGATCGGCTCGCCGTTCGGGTTCGAGAACACGGTCACGGCCGGCATCGTCAGCGCCAAGGGCCGCTCGCTGCCGCAGGAAAACTACGTGCCGTTCATCCAGACCGATGTCGCGGTCAATCCCGGCAATTCAGGCGGCCCGCTGTTCAATCTCCGCGGCGAGGTGGTCGGCATCAATTCGCAGATTTACAGCCGCACCGGCGGGTTCATGGGTCTGTCCTTTGCCATCCCGATCGACGTCGCGAACGACATCGCCGCGCAACTGCGCACCACCGGCAAAGTGACCCGGGGCAGGATCGGCGTCGTGATCCAGCCTGTTTCCAAGGAGCTGGCCGATGGCTTCGGGCTGCCGAAGCCCCAGGGCGCGCTGGTCAACTCGGTGGAGAAAGGCGGCCCCGCGGACAAGGCCGGCATCGAAGCCGGCGACGTGATATTGCGTTTCGATGGCAAGGCGGTCAACGCCTCCGAGGACCTGCCCCGCATCGTCGGCGCGATCAAGCCGGGGGCCAGGGTCACGATGCAGGTCTGGCGTAACAAGCAGTCGAGAGACGTGCAAGTGGTGGTTGCGGAAATGCAGGATGACCGCGCAACGCGCCAGGCACGGCGGGGCGGCAAGCCGCCCGCAACCGCGCCCAGCCAGTTCGGGTTGACCCTGTCCGAACTCTCGGAGACCCAGCGGGGCGAGCTCAAGGTGTCCGGCGGCGTGCTGGTCGAGAACGCGCAGGGCGCGGCGGCGCGGGCCGGCGTTCGCCGCGGCGACGTGATACTCGCGGTGAACAACCAGGACGTGACGTCGGTCGAGCAATTCAACCAGATGATGGGGCAATTCGACAAGGGACGGATCGTCGCGCTGTTGATCCGGCGCGGCGCCAATTCGCTCTACATACCGTTCCGCGTGGACGGAAACTGAGCGGGCGCCGGGTGGCGACGGACGCCCGGCCGACGCTGACGGTCTACAGCCGCGCGTATTGCCACCTTTGCGAGGACATGATCGAGGCCCTGCGCTCCCTGCAGGGCCTTTTTCGTTTCGATATCGCGGTGATCGACGTGGATGCCGATCCCGACCTGGAGCGTCGCTACGGAGACAAGGTGCCGGTCCTGATGCAGGACGGGCGCGAACTGTGCCATTACCGTCTCGAGACCGCCGCGGTTACTGCGTACCTGTCGAAAATCCGATAAAATACGCGGCTTTACGTGAAGGCAGGGCACCTGACGGATGCCCTCGACGGCGTCCTCCTGCATGCAGCACATCCGCAATTTCTCCATCATCGCCCACATCGACCACGGCAAATCGACGCTGGCCGACCGCTTCA
>CAYSRR010000193.1:0-5867 GCA_964433375.1 uncultured Streptomycetaceae bacterium | reverse complement strand
GGGGCTGATCGGGCTCACCGCGCTGGTGTCCGTCGAGGACACGCTCGAACTGAAGAAAGGCGAGACGATCCTCGTCCAGGGCGGCGCCGGCGGGGTTGCCAGCTTCGGCATCCAGATCGCCAAGCACATCGGCGCGCGCGTGATCACTACGGCGAGCGCCGTTAACCACGACTACGTGAAGAGCCTCGGCGCCGACCAGGTCATCGATTACAACAAGGAAGACGTCGCGAAAGTGGTGTCAGGTGTGGACGCGGTGTTCGACACCGTCGGCGGCTCCACCGTCGTCGCCTCGTTCGCAGTGCTGCGGCCGGGCGGCCGCGCCGCGTTCATCGGCTCGGGCCAGACCGCGCCCGCCTCGCCGCGTCCCGACGTGAAATCGCTGCGTCCCCAGGTCGGGCGAACCCGCAAGCACCTTGAGCGCATCGTCGAGCTCGTCGCCAGCGGCGCGGTGCGCGTGCCGGAAATCAAGGTCTATACGCTGCCCGAGGCCGCCGAGGCCCATCGCGTAAGCCAGGGGCGGCACCTGCGCGGGAAGCTCGTTTTCAAGGTGCGATAGCCGAAAGGCAAAAGGCAAAAGGCAAAAGGCAAGGAACACACTACTTAGGAACCCCTGGAAAAAAGTGCAATTCGTCATTTCCGCGAAAGCGGGTATCCCCTTCCCCCTTTTAGGGGGAAGGTAGGATGGGGGTTACCGGATCCCCGCTTTCGCGGGTTACGGCAAGTCCGCCAGCCGCGCCACGGGCGCGATCGCGGAGCGTTTCTCTCGAGGACGATGTCGTTACGCGCCCGTGGGGTATTACGCGCGGGTCGTTTACGAAGGCGGCCGATTGCGAATCGTGAGCGGAGAAGGGCGATACCGGAAGCAGCCGGGAATCCGGCCGGGCGCATAATACGACGCCGTATTGTAGCAACGCATCATTGCGGAAGCCAGTGCGGAAGCGGTAAACCTGTACTTTTTCCCACCTGGTAACGGAGGCAGCCCATGAAGAATCGCATCGTGCACTTGGCGCTCAAGGTCGAGAATCTGGAGAAATCCACCGAGTTCTACGAGAAGGTGTTCGGTTTCAAGGAAGTCGAGACCAAGAAGACGCGCGACCACATCTCGCGCCACATGACCGACGGCAACCTCGATTTCACCCTGATGAAGTACGACGAGGGCACGCGTTCCGCCGAGTCCCTGGCGGCTGGCGAGAAGCCGTGCATCCACCACTTCGCGGTCGAGGTGGGGGACCTGGAGACGGCGACGGCGGACCTCAAGCGCTACGGCTGCGAGATCGTCAGCGATCCGGGCATCATCCCCGTCAAGTTCCGCGCGCCCGACGGCATTGTCGCCGAGTTGGTGCCAGCGCAGCGCTACAAGAAGGCGAAGGCGGCCTGAAACGAGTCGCGGGTCATAAGGCACAAGGGCATGGCAGATACGGAAAGCTTGTTTGACGAACGTACGCCCCTGGAGATCGCGGACCAGGGGTGTTTCTTCGTCGGCGGGCGCTACGTCGAGTCCGCGGCCGGGCGAACGATGCAGGGGCAGATGTACGTGCAGTACCAGGTGCCGGCGAAGCGTCGCTACCCGCACCCGGTGATGATGATCCACGGCGGCGGGCAGACCGCGGTCAATTTTCTCGGCACGCCGGACGGGCGCCGCGGCTGGGCGGATTATTTCCTCTCGCATGGCTACGCCGTGTACCTGGTGGACCAGCCGGGGCGAGGGCGCTCCGGCTATTTCCCGGGCTACGGCAAGTCCGCCAGCCGCGCCACGCCGCCGATCATCGAGCGTTTCTCGGCGCCGGAGCGGCTCGACAAGTGGCCGCAGGCCGCACTGCATACCCAGTGGCCGGGTGGCGGCGTGCCCGACGACCCGCATTTCGACCAGTTCTATGCGTCGCAGGTCGCCAGCATGGAGGACATCGCGCAGCTGGAAGGCATGATGCGCGACGCGGGCGCCGCGCTGCTCGACCGCATCGGCCCGGCGATCCTGCTCACGCATTCGCAGGGCGGACCGTTCGGCTGGACCATCGCCGACGCGCGGCCGCAGCTCGTGAAAGGCATCCTCGCGATCGAGCCCAACGGCGCGCCGGTGTGGGAGGTGAAGTTCAAGGGCGCGCCCGACTGGTTCGAGGACGAGTCCGTCACGCGCCCGTGGGGCATCACGCGCGGGCCGCTCACGTTTTCGCCGGCGGCGAAGGATGCGTCCGAAATGCGGTTCGTGCGGCAGGACAAGGCGGACGGGCCGGGCCTCGTGCGCTGCTGGCTGCAGGCGGGACCGGCGCGGCAACTGCCGAACCTCGCGGGCATCCCGATCCTCATCCTGACGTCCGAGGCGTCGTATCACGCCCCGTACGACCACTGCACGTCGCAGTTCCTGCGCCAGGCGGGGGTCGAGCATGATTTCGTGCGCCTCGCCGACGTCGGCATCCGCGGCAACGGGCACATGATGATGCTGGAGAAGAACAACCTGGAAATCGCCGCATTCCTGCGCGACTGGGTCGAGAAGAAAATTCAGTGACGACTGACGGGAGATGAGAGAGATGAAAAATCCGAAACGCTTTTCCTTGAGTCTTGCAACTTGTATCTTGTGCCTCGCGACCGGCGCGGCGGTCGCGCAGGCCTATCCGACGAAGCCGGTGCGGATCCTCGTGCCCGCCGCGCCCAGCGGCGGGCTGGACATCATGGGGCGGACGATCGGCCAGCCGCTCTCCGTCATGTGGGGGCAGCCGGTGGTGGTGGAAAACCGGCCGGGCGCGGGCGTGATGCTCGGCACGGAGATGGTGTCGAAGGCGACGCCGGACGGCTACACGCTGCTGGTGGTCAACGCCAACCTCGCGCCGAACGCGATCCTGCACGACAAGCTCGCCGTGTTGAAGGGGCTCACCGCGATCATCAAGATCGCCGATTTGCCCAACGCGCTGGCGGTGCCCGCGTCCTCGCCCGCCAACTCGGTGAAGGACCTGGTGGCGCAGGTGAAATCCTCGAGGATGACCTACGGCTCGGCGGGGCACGGCACCGTCGGCAACCTCCTCGCGGAAATGCTCAAGCTCGCGATCAACGCGCCCGAGCTGGTGCACGTGCCCTACAAGGGCGGCAACCCCGCCATGGTCGCGCTCGTGGGCGGGCAGGTGTCGATGGGGTTCGTGAGCCTCGCCTCCACCATGGCCCACTTCAAGGCGGGACGAATCAAGGTGCTGGCGGTGAGCAGCGGCAAGCGCTCGCGCCTGGCGCCCGATATTCCGACCATCGGCGAGACGGTAAAAGGGGTCGCGCTGGAGAGCTGGGTCGGGCTGCTCGCGCCGGCCGGCACGCCGGCGGCCGTCATCAGGACGGTGAACGCGGCGGTGCTGAAGGCGGTCGCCCAGCCGGACACGGCGAAGCGCCTGCTCGACCAGGGTTACGACGTGCAGGGCGGCACGCCGGAGGAGTTCAGCAGGCTCATCCAGTCCGATGTCGCCCAGTACTCGCGCGTCATCCGGGAGGCGAAGATACAAACCCATTGATAATGCGTTGCAGGTAAGGCGTTGCAGGTAAAGCGTCTCAGATGAGGCGTCCCAGGTAGGGCGTTGTTCGGGCTATGCGCAAAGTAACTCAAGACACCATCACCGACGCGGTGATCGCGTCGTTCGCGAGCGCGAAGGACGAGCGGATGAAGCTCGTGTTGGCGCACCTCGTGCGGCACCTGCACGCGTTCGCGAAGGACGCCAAGCTGACGCACGCCGAGTGGAAGGCGGCGATCGGCTTTCTTTACGCCGCGGGCAGGATCTCGAACGAGAACCGCAACGAGTTCATGCTCGCGTCCGACGTGATGGGGTTGTCGGCGCTGGTGGACCTGCTGAACCAGCCGCCGGGCGCGACCGAGGGCAGCGAGCTCGGACCGTTCTACGCGGAGGGCTCGCCGCTGCTGCCGGTGGGCGCGGACCTCATCAAGGGCAACGAAGGCGAGCGGGTGCTGGTGCGCGGGCGCGTGCTCGACACCGCCGGCAGGCCTATCGCCGGGGCGCTGCTCGATTCCTGGCAGGCGGCGGCCAACGGCCTCTATCCCGAGCAGGACAGGCGCCAGGATCCGCACAACCTGCGCTTCCGCATGAAGACCGACGGGGAGGGGCGCTACGCCTTCACCACCATCAAGCCCGCGCCCTACACGGTGCCGTACGACGGCCCGGTCGGCGATCTCCTGCGCGCCGGGGGGCGCGACGCGTGGCGCCCGGCGCATTTTCATTTCATCGTGTCGGCCGACGGCCACGTGCCGGTCGTCACCGAGCTGTTCTCCGAGGGCGACCCGTACGTCGAGCGCGACGCCGTGTTCGGCGTGCGCGAATCGCTGGTGGTGCGCTACGTCCGGCGCGAATCCGCCGCGGACGCCGCGCCGTGGAAGATCGCGGCGCCATTTTTCACGCTGGACTTCGACTTTCGCCTGGCTCGCGCCTGACGGGCATCCCGAAGGATGAAGGATGAACGTGGAAGGATGACCGTCGCGCACTGCGCGACAACTTCAGGTCCCGACCTCTCGTTGCCTTCGGTCGGAAGCAAGCTACCGGCCGGACGGAAGTGAAAGGCCGGGAGTCTCAAGGACTCGCGCGCAGCGGGGGATCATCCTTCCACGTTCATCCTTCATCCTTGGGTTTTTCCCGTCATCCGCTAGAATGGCCGGATGACAGGGAAAACCCCGCCGCGCTGCGACGTGGTGCTGCTGGTGGACGAGGAGACCGGCGAGTACGGCCGCGACGGGCGCTTCATCCCGGAGGACGACGACGTCGAGGAGAAGGTGCTGCGCGCGCTGCGCCGCCGCTACCGGCGCGTGGAAGTGGTGCCGTTCACGCGCGATCGCGAGGCCACCGCGAGCTGGCTGCACCGGCTCAACCCGCGCGTCGTGTTCAACCTCACCGAGTGGCTGGACGGCGACCGCCGCCAGGACGCGGCGATCGCGAAGTTCCTCGATCGCCTGAAGCTGCGCTACACCGGCCCCGGCCCCGAAGGGCTGCGCCGCGCGCGCGACAAGGCGCTGTCGAAGCGGCTCGTGGCGGGCTGCGGCGTCCCGGTGCCGAAGGCGGGCGGCGCGGGCGGGCTGGCTATCGTCAAGCCGCGCTACGGCGACGCTTCGGAAGGCATCAGCAACCGTTCTCTTGTCCGCGGCACGGAGGCTCGCGCCCGGGCGAAGGCGCTGCGCAAGCGCCTGGGGCAGCCGGTGCTGTGCGAGGAATACATCCCGGGGCGCGACCTCTACGTCGGTCTGCTCGGCAACGGGCCGCGGATGATGCCGCCGGTGGAACTGGTCACGCGCAGCCGCCGCCGCGATGCGCCGCGATTCGCGACCTACCGGGTCAAGAACGATCCCCGCTATCGCGCGAAGTGGGGCATGCATTACCGCCTGGCGCGTCTCGATGCGCCGACGCTGCGCCGGCTGGAGCAGGCGAGCCGGCGGGTGTTCCACGCGCTGAAACTGCGCGACTACGCCCGGCTCGATTTCCGGCTGGCGGAGGACGGGCGGTTTTACTTCATCGAGGCCAACCCCAACCCCGACCTCGATCCTTACGCGCTGAACCGCGCCGGCTGCTTCGCGGGCGTGCCGTACGACCGCTTGCTGAGCAGCATCGTTGAAGCTGCACGCAAACGCCGGAAGGATGAAGGATGAACGTGGAAGGATGACCCCCCGCTACGCGTGAAGCCCCAAGAGTCCCGGCCTTGCACTTCCGCCCGGCCGGCAGGTTGCTTCCGACCGAAGGCAACGAGAGGTCGGGACTTGTCGTTATCGCGCGAAGCGCGATGGTCATCCTTCATCCCTCATCCTTAGGATTACTGCTTCACCTCACGAAGCAGTAATCCTGTGGTGGAGACGCGCAGTTCGAGCTCGGCGGGCTTCGTCACCGGGATGAACGTCG
>CAYSRR010000192.1:5512-5933 GCA_964433375.1 uncultured Streptomycetaceae bacterium | reverse complement strand
CGTCGAACACGTGGCTCATGACGCCGGTGCCGCGCGTCATCGTCAGGAAATCGGACTGGAAGCCGATCAGCCCGCGCGCGGGGATGCGGTAGTCGAGCCGCACGCGGCCCTTGCCGTCCGGCTGCATGTCCTGCAGGTCGCCGCGGCGCGCGCCCAGCGCTTCCATCACGGCGCCCTGGTTGTCTTCCTCGACGTCGACCGTCAGCATTTCGTACGGCTCCATCTTCTCGCCGTTCACTTCCTTGATCACCACGCGCGGGCGCGAGACCGCGAGCTCGTAGCCCTCGCGGCGCATGTTTTCCAGCAGGATGGTGAGGTGCAGCTCGCCGCGGCCGGAGACCTCGAATACGTCGGCATCGTCGGTGTCGGCCACGCGCAGGGCGACGTTGCCCAGCAACTCGCGCTGCAGGCGCTCGCGCAG
>CAYSRR010000192.1:0-5502 GCA_964433375.1 uncultured Streptomycetaceae bacterium | reverse complement strand
TCCTGCTGGAGCCGGTCCGAGACCTGCCGCGCGGTGACGAACTTGCCTTCGCGCCCGGCCAGCGGCGAGGTGTTGACCTGGAAATTCATGGTGAGCGTCGGCTCGTCGACTTTCAGCAACGGCAGCGCGTCCAGGTGCTCGGCGGTCGCGATGGTGACGCCGATGCCGACCTGCTCGACGCCGTTGATGAGCACGATGTCGCCGGCCTGTGCTTCCTCGACCACCACGCGCTCGAGCCCCTTGAACGTCAGCACCTGGTTGACCTTGGCGGGGATGGGCGTGCTGCCGGGGCCGTTGAGGACCACGATCTGCTGGCCGGTGCGGATGCGGCCGCGGCCGACGCGGCCGATGCCGATGCGCCCGACGTAGCTCGAGTAGTCGAGCGAGCAGATCTGCAGCTGCAGCGGGCCGTCCGGGTCGTCGGAACGCACCGGCACGTGCTTGAGGATGGCTTCGAACAGCGGGTGCAGGTTGTCGCTTTTCGCGCCGAGGTCGGTGGTGGCCCAGCCCTGCAGCGCGGACGCGTAGACGATCGGGAAATCGAGCTGCTCGTCGGTCGCGCCCAGCTTGTCGAAGAGGTCGAAGGTGTGATTCACCACCCAGTCCGGGCGTGCGCCGGGACGGTCGACCTTGTTGACGACGACGATGGGCTTCAGGCCCAGCGCCAGCGCCTTGCGCGTGACGAAGCGCGTCTGCGGCATCGGGCCCTCGACCGCGTCCACCAGCAGCAGCACGCCGTCCACCATGGACAGCACGCGCTCGACCTCGCCGCCGAAATCGGCGTGGCCGGGGGTGTCGATGATGTTGATGTGGGTGCCCTGGTAGGTGACCGCGCAGTTCTTGGCGAGGATGGTGATGCCGCGCTCTTTCTCGAGGTCGTTCGAGTCCATCACGCGTTCTTCCACGTGCTGGTGCGCGGCGAAGGTGCCGGACTGGCGCAGCAGCTTGTCGACCAGCGTGGTCTTGCCGTGGTCGACGTGGGCGATGATGGCGATGTTACGGATGGCGCGCATATATAGTGTGTCCGTGGCCGTGTTGCGCTGCAAAAGCGCGCGAGTGTAGCACACTTTTGATGATTTTTCCTTGAATTTTCCGGGCCTTATCAGTAAAGTTTGGCCCTTATGACCCCTTTTGAACTGATCGAGCCGCGGTCGCTGCGCGAAGCGGCGGCCTTGCTCGATTCCGGGGACGCTTCCGACCGGCCGGTTTCCGGCGGCACCGCCGTCATGCTGATGATGAAGCTGGGCGTCCTGAGGCCGGCCCGCCTGGTCAGCCTGCGGGCGGTCGAGAGGCGCTGCTTCGACATCTCCACCGGCGACGACGGGAAACTGCGTCTGGGGGCGATGGCAACCCTCTCTGCGCTCGAGCGCTCGCCGCTGATCCGCAAGGAGATTCCCGTCGTCGCCCGGGCGCTGCGCACTCTGTCCAACGTGCGCGTGCGCAACGTCGCGACCCTGGGCGGGCACCTCGCGCATGCCGACCCCCACATGGACCTGCCGCCGGTGCTGATCGCGCTCGGCGCGACCGCCGTCGTCGTCGGCCCGAAAGGCGAGCGCACGCTGCCGCTGGACAGGCTGCACGCCGGCTACCTGGAAACGACGCTGGCCCGCGGCGAGCTGATCGCCGAGATCACCGTGCCGAAGCAGGGCGCGCGCCGCGCCGCCTACCTCAAGTGCACGACGCGCTCGGCGGACGACTGGCCGGCGCTCGGGGTCGCGGCGGTGCTGGACATGGATGGCGCGACAATTCGTGATTCGCGGCTTGTGATCAGCGCAGCGACGGACGTGCCGACGCGCCTGGCAAGAGCGGAAGACGTTCTGCGCGGCGCGCGGGTGGACGATGCCGTGCTGGCGCGCGCAGGTGGGGCCGCCGTGGCGGAGGCCGACCTGATCGGCGACGCGCATGGCAGCGCGGCCTACAAGCGCGAACTCTTGCGCGTTTACTTGGCGCGAGCAGTGCGCCAAGCGCTTGCCAGCGACGAAGTGACGCGGTGACGGAAGCCAGGTCGAGAAACGAGTAACGAGCAACGAGCCACCCTGTGACCAGGTCATCGCAAAGCGGCACCGTCGGCAAGTCCATTCCCCGCCTCGAAGGGCGGGCCAAGGTCACCGGCCGCGCCGAGTACGTGCACAACATGCGCCTGCCGGGGATGCTGCACGGGAAGATTTTCCGCAGCACGATCGCGCACGGGCGCATCAAGCGTCTCGACGTGACCGCCGCGCGGGCGGTCGCGGGCGTGTATCGCGTCATCACCGGCGCGGACGTCCGCGCCCTCATCCCGGATCCTCATTTCGGCCCGGCTTTCCACGACCAGCCGATCCTCGCGCTCGACAAGGTGCGCTACGCCGGCGAGGCGGTCGCGCTGGTGCTGGCGGAGGATCCGCACGTCGCCGAGGAGGCGGCGGGCCGCATCGTCGCCGAGTACGAGGAGATGCCCGCGGTGTACGACGAGGTCGAGGCCATGACCTCGAAGGCCGTGGTGCACGAGGTGCTGAAGCCGGCCGGCACGTTCCCCGATCTCAAGCACCTGCAAGGCAGGCGCGACACCAACATCGCGCTCGATTACCACATGCGGCGCGGCGACGCGGAGGCCGCCTTCAAAAAGGCCGACCACGTGTTCGAGCACACGTTCCGCACGCAGCAGGTGCTGCACGTGCCGCTGGAGCCTTACGTCTCGGCGGCGGTGCCGGGCGACGGCACGCTGACCATCCATACCGCGTCGCAGAGCCCGTCGTTCGTGCGGATCGAGATCGCGCGGTTGCTGGGCTGGGCCGAGAACAAGGTGCGCGTGAAGGTGCCGTACCTGGGCGGCGGCTTCGGCGGCAAGCTCTACATCAAGCTGGAAGCCCTGGTCGCCGCCGCCGCGCTCATCGCCGGCCGCCCGGTCAAGGTCTCGCTGACGATGGAGGAGCAGTTCTTCACGCTCACCAAGCACGCCGCGACGCTGCGCATCAAGAGCGGCGTGACGAAGGACGGGCGCATCACCGGCCGGCAGTGCGAGGTGTGGTGGAACGGCGGCGCCTACGCCGACATCGGGCCGCGCATCACGCAGAAATCCGGCTTCACCGCGCCCGGACCCTACGACATCGACAACGTGCACATCGATTCGTACGCGCTCTACACCAACCTGCCGCCGGCGGGCGCGCTGCGCGGCTTCGGCATCCCGCAGTTGGTATGGGCGTACGAGAGCCACACCGACCTGATCGCGCGCGAGCTGAAGATGGACCCGGTCGAGTTCCGCCGCAGGAACATCCTGCGCGACGGCCGCCCGCAGGCGACCGGCACCGTCATGAAGGACGCCGCGATCGAGAAGGTGCTCGAGCGCACGGCGGCGCGGATGAGCTGGGGCAAGCCTTTCGACAAGGGCGCCGGCACGGTCCGGCGCGGCCGCGGCATCGCCATCGGTTTCAAGGCCAGCATCTCGCCGACGACCTCGGTCGCGATCGTCAACCTCTACGCCGACGGCAGTTGCGCGCTCTACTGCAGCACGGTGGACATGGGGCAGGGCTCCGACACCGCGATGGCGCAGATCGTCGCGGAGGTCATGGGCATTCCGATCGAGTCGATCACGGTGGTGCATCCCGATACCGACGTGACGCCGTACGACATGGCGACGCTCGGCTCGCGCTCCACCTTCCACATGGGCAACGCGGTGCGGCGCGCGGCGGAGGATGCGAAAGACAAGCTGATCGCGCTGGCGCGGGAAGTGGGGTTGTCGGTCGAGACGACGCCGATCCGCGACGTGTTCCGCAAGAAGTACGGCATGCAGGCCGGCAACATCGTCGGCACCGGCAGCTTCGTGCCCACCTACACGCCGACCGACCACGACACCGGTCAGTCCGACAACGTGACGCCGTTCTGGATGGTCGGCGCAACCGGCGCGGAGGTGGAAGTGGACACCGAGACCGGCCGCGTCACGGTGACGCGGCTCGTCAACGTCTGCGACGTCGGCCGCCCGATCAATCCGGACATCGTCGAGAGCCAGATCTCCGGCGCGGCGGTGATGCAGTTGGGCTTCACGATGTCGGAGAAGATGGAATTCAGCGCCGGGCAGTGCGTGAACCCGTCGCTCGCCGACTACAAGATACCCGGGATGCTCGACGTTCCGGTGATGGAGAACGAGGCGGTGGATGCGGCGCAGGCGAGCGGGCCGTTCGGCGCGAAGGGCGTGGGCGAGAGCGGCACCTTCGGCGTGTCGCCGGCGATCGCCAACGCGATCGAGGACGCGGTCGGCGTGCGCATCACGACGCTGCCGATCACCGCCGAGGCGGTTTATCGGGCGCTGCGCGCGAAGGCTGGAAAACCGCTTGAAGAATAGCCGCCAAGACGCCAAGAAATCAAAATGAACTCATCCCTCCGCCCTCAGCCCTCAGCGATGAGCCGCCGATGAACGCCGATAAACGCCGATGAGCATTTCAAGAACCATTCGATTCAAACTGAACGGTGAATCCGTTACCGCGGACGTGCCGCCGCACTGGAATCTCGTCGAACTGCTGCAGAATCGTTTTGCTCTGTTCGGCGCGCGGGAGAGCTGCGGGCAGGGGTTGTGCGGGTGCTGTACGGTGCTGGTGAACGGCGCGGCGGTGTCGGGCTGCCTGTACCTGGCGTCGTTCGTGGACGGGGCGGACGTGAAGACCGTCGAGCAGCCGGCGGCCGGGGCGGGGCTCGATGCCGTGCAGGAGGCGTTCATCGAGTCGGGCGCGTTCCAGTGCGGGTTCTGCACGCCCGGTTTCGTGCTGATGACGCGCCAGCTTCTCGACGAGAAACCCGATCCTTCGGACGACGACATCCGGCACTACCTGTCCGGCAACCTGTGCCGCTGCGCGGCCTATCCCGAAATCATCGCGGCGGTTAAACTGGCTGCGAAAAAGCGCAAGAAGCAACCGCCGATGAACGCCGATACACGCCGATAAGACCCAACAAAGTTATCGGCGTTCATCGGCGGTTAATAGGATTTTTAAATGACGCGAGCAGCAAAAGGCAACCCGCTCGACCTCCGCGCCTGGCTCGACGAGGCGAGGAAGCTCGGCGAGGTGAAGGATGTGCGCGGCGCGGACTGGAACCTGGAGCTGGGCGCGATCAGCGAGCTGAACGTCAAGAAGGACTCGCCGCCGGCGCTGCTGTTCGACGAGATCGCCGGCTACCCGAAAGGCTTCCGCGTCCTCACCTGCAGCACCAGCAGCCCCGGCAAGCTGTCCTCGCTGCTGCGCCTCGGCATCGAGAAGTCGCACCAGGGGCTGGTGCAGAAGCTGCGCGGCCTGCCGAAGCAGTGGCAGGGAGAAGCGGTGAACTACGATCCCGTTTATGTCGAAAAGGCGGGCGCTTTCGAGAACATCCAGAGCGGCGACAAGGTAGACCTTGCCACCTTCCCGTCTCCTTTCTGGCATGAAAAGGACGGCGGCCGCTACATCGGCACCGGCTGCTGCGTCGTCACGAAGGATTTCGACACCGACTGGGTGAACGTCGGCACCTACCGCGTGCAGGCGCACGACAAAAACCACG
>CAYSRR010000191.1:0-5978 GCA_964433375.1 uncultured Streptomycetaceae bacterium | reverse complement strand
CACTCGACACTCGACACTCGACACTCGACACTCGACACTCGACACTCAGGTTAGAGCGCCTCACTGCGGCTTGATGCCGCTCGCCTTGACCACCCGCTCCCACTTATTCATGTCGGTGGCCATGTAGGCGCCGAAACGGGACGGGCTCATCCGCAGGATGGTCGCGCCATCGGCATCGAACTGCTTCCGGATCTCGGGCAGGTCCTGCACCGCGCTGACCTCCCGATGCAGGCGCTCCACGACGTTCGCGGGCGTGCCCGCCGGCGCGACCAGCCCGAACCAGTTGACCGTTTCGTAGCCCGGAACGCCGGCTTCGGCGATGGCCGGAACGTCGGGCAGGACGGGATTGCGCTTGAGGGAGCCGACCCCCAGCGCCCGCAGCCGGCCCGATCGCACCTGGGGCACGCTCGCGAGCAGCCCCCCGAACAGCAGGTTGGTACGGCCCGCCACCACATCGAGGGTCGCGGGCCCGGCTCCCTTGAACGGCACGTGCAGGATGTCGACCTGGGCCGTGTACTTGAACATTTCGGCCGCGAGATGCGTCACGCTGCCCACGCCCGCGGATGCGTACTGAAGCTTGCCCGGCTGTTTCTTCGCCAGCGCGACGAGATCCGCCACCGAGTTGACCGGAACGCCCGGGTTGACCATCAGTACGACCGGGCTCGCCGCGATGATGGCGACCGGCGCAAAGGACTTGATGGGGTGATAGCGGCCCTTCAGATCGTACAACCACGGATTGACCACGTGCGCCAGGGACACCACCAGCAGCGTATAGCCGTCCCTGGACGCATTGGCCGCGATCTCCGAGCCGATGCTGCCGCCCGCGCCGGGCCGGTTGTCGACGACCACCTGGCGACCCAGTCGCTCGCTCAACGCCGCCGCCACCACGCGCCCGGTCACATCGCTGCCGCCGCCGGGCGGAAACGGAATGATCATGCGGATGGGCTTGTTCGGATAGTCCTGCGCGGCGGCGGATGCCGCCAGGACGAGGGCGAATGTCGCGGCCGCGAACGGCAACAAAGCGGGTCTGGGCATGCTGCGTCTCCCTTATGGATAGTTCCGGCGCCGGTGGACGTCCTTCATGGCTCGCCCCACAGCGAGCGCGCGGTTTCGACCACCAGGCGAAGCTTGGCGAACTGCTGATCGGCGTTCATGACCGTGTTGCCGACGTTGCCCGAAAATCCGCACTGCGGGCTGAGGCAGAGCCGGTCCATCGAGATGTAGGCCGAAGCCTCCCTGACGCGGCTCTTCAGCATCTCCGGGTCTTCAAGTTCGGGCGACTTGGTCGTGACGAGGCCGAGCACGACGGTCTTGTCCTCGGGCATGAACTTCAAGGCGTCGATCGGCCCGGCGCGCGGACTGTCGAATTCCAGGAAGTAGAACTTCGCTTTCAACCGCCGGAACAACTGGTCCGCCATGAACTCGTAGCCCGCGTCCGCCTGCCAGAACCCCTTGCGATTGCCGCGGCAAACGTGGATGCCGACCGTCATGCCCCGCGGCGCGCTCGACAAGACCGCGTTGATGACTTCGACGTAGGTTTCCACGAGCTTGCGCCAGTCGTCGCCGCGGCGCTCGATGACGGCCCGGATCTCCGGATCGCCGAATTTCACGAGCGAAGTCTCGTCGACCTGCAGGTAACCGCACCCGGCCTCGTGCAGGGCCGCGAATTCGCCGCGATACACCTCGGTCACGTCGGCCCAGAACGCATCGAGCGACGAGTAAGCCTCGCGCAGGATCGCGTCGCTGCCGCCCAGGAAATGCAGGACGATCGGCGAGGGAACGGTCATCTTGGGCGTGCGCTTCGTGATCGATTTCAGAAAGGCCAGATGATCCGCGAAGATCGGCCCGGTCCATTTGACGGGCTTGTGGATAACGAGCTTCTCGAGCGGTATCGTCTCGCCCCGTTCGTTGCGATGGAAGAAATCGCCCGGCTCGGCGGTCAGGCCGCCGGAGCCCGCGGCCTTCCGGAAGAAATCGACGATATAGCTCTGGCGGCGGAACTCCCCGTCGCTGACCGATTGCAGCCCGATGGACTCCTGGCGCGCCACCACCTCGCGGATCGCGTCGTCCTCGATCCGCCCGAGCTCGTCGGCCGAGATCAGGCGCTTGCGGCGCCTCTCCCGCGCTTCGATCAGGTGCGCCGGCCGCAGCAGGCTGCCGACCTGGTCGGCACGGAAGGGAGGCATGCGTGTCGTGGCGGTCATGAAGTTCCGGGACGGACCGTGGGAATCCCGCTCGATTATCACCGCATTCCCGGAATTCCGTAAGCCGGACAGGACGCAATGTGGACCGGGGTTGCCCGGGATTCAGTAGAATCAACGCCAACGCAACGCCTGCATCCGCGACCCTTATGTTCAGGACACTGGTCTCCGTTCCCGATCTTGCAGCGCATCTCGACGATGCCGGCTGGGTCGTCTGCGACTGCCGCCACGACCTGGCGGACACGGAGGCGGGACGGCGCGCGTACGCGGAGTCGCACATCCCCGGCGCCCGCTTCGTGCATCTGGACGAAGACCTGTCCGCGCCGAAAACCGGCAAGAACGGCCGCCACCCCCTGCCCGACCCGGGGAAGTTCGTGCAGCGGCTGGGCGAGCTCGGCATTTCCAATGCATCCCAGGTCGTCGCCTACGACGCGAGCGGCGGCTACTACGCCGCCCGCCTGTGGTGGATGCTGCGCTGGCTGGGGCACGAGGCGGTGGCGGTTCTCGACGGCGGATGGAATGCCTGGCTTGCAGCCAGGCATTCCATAACAAAGAAAGTTCCTTCGATTAGAGCGGCCCGGTTCGTGCCGCGCATCCGGACCGATGCGGCGATCGACGCGAAGACGGTTGCGGCGCGACTTGGACAGCCCGGGCCGCTCTTGCTGGATGCCCGCGCCCCCAACCGGTATCGGGGCGAGAACGAGAACCTCGACCCCGTCGCCGGCCATATACCCGGCGCCGCCAACCGCTTCTTCCAGCTGAACCTTGCCGTGGATGGAAAATTCAAGCCGGCGGCGGCACTGAAGCAGGAGTTCACGGAAATGCTTGGCAAGCATGCGCCCGCGCAAGTAACGCACTACTGTGGTTCAGGCGTCACCGCGTGCCACAACCAGCTCGCCATGGAGATAGCCGGCCTGCCCGGCTCGCTCGTGTACCCGGGCTCGTGGAGCGAATGGATAGCCGACCGCTCCCGGCCGGTCGCGGTCGGCAGTGCTGAGTTTTGAGTGTTGAGTTTTAAGTTGCAGACAATACCAGCCAACTCAAAACCAAACACTCAACACTCAAAACTGTATGCAAGCAGTGCTTGCGGACCTCATTCTCGTCGTGCACTTCGCCTTCGTGCTGTTCGTGGTGGGCGGCCTGGCGCTGATCTGGACCGGCGCGGCGGCGGGATGGCAATGGGTGCGCAACTTCCGGTTCCGCGTCGCCCACCTCGCGGCGATCGTGTTCGTGGCGGGCGAGGCGCTGGCGGGCGTCTGGTGCCCGCTGACGCTGTGGGAAGCGCAGTTGCGCGGAGAGAGCGCGGAGAAGAGCTTCGTCGCGCACTGGATCCACCGCCTGATGTTCTACGACCTGCCGGAATGGGTCTTCACCATCGTCTACGTCGCGTTTGCCGCCGCGGTCCTGGCGACCTGGGTCATCGTGCGTCCCATAAAAAATTCAGGGACGCAGACGCGTCCCTGAATTTTTTCAACAGGCACGGATATCAGCCCAGGGCATCCGCCCAGATGTTCTTCGCCCAGCCCCAGGCATAGGTGCCCTCAAGCTCGGTCGCCTTGGGGGAAACCCCGCCGGAGCCTTTCACCGGCACCAGCGTCTTCTTGCCGGGATCGTAGGCGTGGATGGACGTCACGTGCATCGCGCTGCGGCCGTCCACGAAGCTGTAGCAGGTATTCATGATCACCGGCTCCCGGTGGACCGGTTGGCCTTTCATCAGGGCGATGACCGCCGCCGCGCAGATCTTGCCGTGCTGGTTGGCCATGCTGCCCGACTTCGGCATCCCGGGCGCGGACAAGGTCGAGTCGCCCAGCACGTGCACGCCCTTGACCGCGATCGATTCGCACGTCAGCCAGTCGATCTCGCACCAGCGCTGGTTGGCGGTGATCAACCCGGTCGTCCGCGCGA
Organism: uncultured Streptomycetaceae bacterium; assembly: GCA_964433375.1. Lineage (GTDB taxonomy): Bacteria > Pseudomonadota > Gammaproteobacteria > Burkholderiales > SG8-41 > SG8-41. Next base: position 1,872 of record CAYSRR010000191.1, on the reverse strand, counting down.
TGTCGCCGGCGCGATGCGGGGGCACCACGTTCAACACGTCGCCCTTGACGCTGTCGAAGGTGAGCTTGACCGTCATGCCCTTGACGTCGACGTCGGCGAGCTCGCTGTTCGGCCGGTAGTCGATCAGGCCCTTGTAGACCCCGTTCCACGACTGGAGGAACAGGCCCTTCTTCGAGGTGATGTCCGGGTTGGAATCGAGCACGATGATCTTGGAGCGGGGTTTCGAACGCTTGAAGTAATCCGCGATCTGGCACACCCGCTCGTACGGCCCGGGCGGGCAGCGGTACGGCGCCATCGGGATGTGGAACACGAACACGCCGCCGTCGCGCATCGCCTCGAGCTGCTTCCTCAGGGCCGCGGTCTGCGGGCCGGCTTTCCAGGCGTGCAATACGCGGCTCTGCGCCGCGGCGCTCTGCAGTCCGGGAATCGAGTCATACATGAAGTCGATGCCGGGCGAGACGATCACGCGGTCGTAGGCAAGCGACGTGCCGTCGGCCAGCCGCACCCGCTTGCCGGCCGCATCCACCGCCACTGCTTCCCCGCGCACCACGCGCACGCCGCGGGCGCTCAAGCCCCCGTAGCCCATCGTGATATCGCCCATCCGGGTATTGCCGCCCAGCACCATGTTGCTGATCGGGCAGGAAACGAACGTCTCGTTGCGCTCGACCAGGGTGACGTCGATGTCGGGCGCCCATTGCCTGATATAACGCGCCGCGGTCGCGCCACCGTAGCCGCCGCCGATCACCACCACGCGGCCGGCGCCACCGCCCCCCACGCCCGCGCAACCCGACACGGCGGCCGCCCCGCCGGTAGCCGCCACCCACTTCATGAATTCGCGTCTGTTGATTGTCATGACGGCCTCCTCAGCGTGCGGCCGGCGCCGCGGCGGCCGGACCCGGTTTGGTCCTGGAGAAATAATCCGCGATCAGCTCGAGCTGCTGGTCGGTATAGCCCTTGGCCTGCTGGTGCATGATCGTCGCCGGACGCTTGCCCGACTTGAAGTCCTTCAGTTGCTGCAGCAGGTAATCCTTTTGCTGGCCGGCGAGGCTGGGCGGTACCCCCCCGACGCTGCGCCCGTCGGTGCCGTGGCAGGTGAAACAGGTGGAGGCCAGGTTGCGCGCATGCACCGGGTCCTGGGCCTGCGCCGGTGCGGCCAGTGCGGCTGCGATCAGCGCCGCGCAACCGGCGCCCATGATGGTAGTTCTCATAACTCCCCTCCTGGTTGGTCCGTGGCCAGTATAGCGGCGCGGCCGGCCGCCGCTTGTAAAAATAACTTATCTGTTTATAAGTTTCCGGCCCTCCCAGGGTGCCGTCAAGCGCCAGCAAAAAGCCCCGGGCGGGGCCGGGGCTTCGGGTTTCGGTCGGCTGGTACCGGCTCAAACGACGCTGGCCGGCTCCTCCGCGAACTTGAGCTGGACCTTCTCGTCCGGCCCGACGTCCACGGTCACCTTGCCGCCGTGGGCAAGGCGCCCGAACAGCAGTTCATCGGCCAGCGCCGAGCGGATCGTGTCCTGAATCAGCCGCGCCATCGGCCGCGCGCCCATCAGGGGATCGAAGCCCTTCTTCGCGAGGAATTCCCTCAGGGCGTCGGTAAAGGCCGGCTCGACCTTCTTCTCCTCGAGCTGCTGCTCGAGCTGCATCAGGAACTTGTCCACCACGCGCAGGATGATGTCGCGGTCGAGCGAGTTGAACGAGATGATGGCGTCCAGGCGGTTCCTGAACTCCGGCGTGAACAGGCGCTTGATCTCGGCCATCTCGTCGCCCGACTGCAGGCTGGGCGTGAAGCCCATCGACGACTTGGTGAGCTCGGAGGCGCCCGCGTTGGTGGTCATGACGATCACCACGTGGCGGAAATCCGCCTTGCGCCCGTTG
>CAYSRR010000190.1:0-5988 GCA_964433375.1 uncultured Streptomycetaceae bacterium | reverse complement strand
GCTGCATGGCAACCGCACCTACCTGCTGCAGGACGAGAACGGCCAGATCCTCTCGACCCACTCGATCTCGGCGGGCCTCGATTATCCCGGCGTCGGCCCCGAGCATGCGTGGCTGAAGGACAACGGGCGCGCCGAGTACGTTTCGGCGACCGACGACGAGGCGCTGCAGGCGTTCCATGACCTGTGCCGTCTGGAAGGCATCATCCCGGCGCTCGAGTCGGCGCACGCGCTCGCCTACGCCGCGAAAATGGCCCCGCGCATGAAGAAAGACCAGATCCTGCTCGTCAACCTTTCCGGCCGCGGCGACAAGGACATGCATACCGTCGCGGAAAAATCGGGCATCAAGTTCTGATGTCGCGCCTCTCGGCCACTTTCGATTCGTTGAGGAATCAGGGCCGCAAGGCGCTCATTCCTTTCATCACCGCCGGCGACCCCGACCCGAAGGGCACGGTTGCCGTCATGCATGCGCTCGCCGCCGCCGGCTGCGACGTGATCGAGCTGGGCGTGCCGTTCTCCGATCCGATGGCCGATGGCCCCGTGATCCAGCGTTCGAGCGAGCGCGCGCTGAAGCACGGCGTCTCGTTGCGCGACGTGCTGGGGTATCTCGCCGAGTTCCGCAGGACCGACAACACCACGCCCGTCGTGATATTCGGTTACGCCAACCCGATCGAGGCGATGGGGATCGAGCGCTTTGCCGACGCGGTGAAGCGGGCCGGCGCCGACGGCGTGCTGGTGGTGGATTACCCGCCGGAGGAAGCGCAACCGCTGGTGAAGCTGCTCGACGCCCGCGGCATCGACACGATCTTCCTGCTGTCGCCGACCACGACCGATGATCGCCTTGCCCAGGTGGCGAAGCTGGGCCGCGGCTATCTCTACTACGTTTCCCTGCGCGGCGTGACCGGCGCGGCCACCATCGACCTGGCGGACGTTGCCGCCCGCGTGAAGAACGTGCGGAGCTACGTGAAGCTGCCGGTCGGTGTCGGTTTCGGCATCCGCGACGCGGCGACCGCCCGGGCGATCGCCGCATTATCGGATGCCGTGGTCGTTGGTAGCGCTTTGATTCAGGCGATGGAGAAAGTCCAGCCTGACAGGGCAGCCGCGGAAGCCACGCGTTTCATCAGGCCCATCCGGGAAGCGCTCGACAACCGGAGCACGGAGAAAGTATGAGCTGGCTCCAGAAACTGCTGCCGCCCAAGATCAAGCGCGACGCGAGCACGCCGAAGAAAGTCGTGCCGGAAGGACTGTGGAGCAAGTGCGAGTCGTGCGAGGCGGTGCTCTACCGCGCGGACCTCGAGAAGAACCTCCACGTCTGTCCCAAGTGCGCCTATCACAACCGCATCTCGGCGCGCGAGCGGCTGGACGTGCTCCTCGACCGGGAAGGGCGCTACGAGATCGGCGCGGAAGTCGCGCCGGTGGACACGCTCAAGTTCAAGGACAGCCGCCGCTATACCGAGCGGCTGGAGGAGGCGCGCAACGAGACCTCGGAGGAGGACGCGCTGGTGGTGATGCAGGGGTCGATCAAGACCCTGCCCCTGGTGGCGGCCGCTTTCGAGTTCGGTTTCCTCGGCGGTTCGATGGGCTCGGTGGTGGGGGAGCGCTTCGTGCGCGGCGTGCAGGTCTGCGTCGAGCAGCGGCTGCCCTACGTCTGCATCACGGCCAGCGGCGGCGCGCGCATGCAGGAGGGCCTGCTTTCGCTCATGCAGATGGCCAAGACCTGCGCCGTCCTCACCCAGCTCGCGCGCGAGCGGCTGCCTTTCATCACCGTGCTGACCGACCCCACGATGGGCGGCGTTTCCGCGAGCTTTGCCATGATCGGCGACGTGGTGGCGGCCGAGCCCGGCGCGCTCATCGGCTTCGCCGGGCCGCGCGTCATCGAGCAGACCATGCGCGAGACGCTGCCGGAAGGCTTCCAGCGCTCCGAATTCCTGCTGAAGCACGGCGCGATCGACATGATCGTGGACCGGCGCGAGATGCGCGACCGGCTCGCCGGCCTGCTCACGATGCTGCTCAAGCTCCCGGCCGCAACTTGAATTTTTCCCTGTTCAGCGTTTCGGGTTCCAGGTCTTTCGGAATCCCGGCGCTGACTGCTGAACCCGGGCCGTCTTGAGCCACAAACCCGAAACGCTGTCGCAATGGCTCGAATACATCGAGCGTCTGCACCCGAAGTCGGTCGCGCTCGGGCTCGATCGCGTGCAGAAGGTGCGGCAGGCGCTCGGGCTGCAGCCGGGGTTCCCGGTCATCACGGTCGGCGGCACCAACGGCAAGGGGTCGGTGTGCGCGATGCTGGAGGCGGTCCTGCATTGCGCCGGCTACCGGGTCGGCTGCTATACCTCGCCCCACCTGTTGCGCTACAACGAGCGCGTGCGCATCGCGCGCGCAGAAGCGGCGGATGCCGATCTCGCGCGCGCGTTCGCGGCGGTGGAGTCCGCTCGCGGGGAAGTGCCGCTCACGTACTTCGAGATGGGAACGCTGGCCGCGATGTGGCTGCTCGCGGAGCGCCGCGTCGAAGCGGCCGTGCTGGAAGTCGGGCTGGGCGGCCGGCTCGACGCGGTCAACGTTTTCGACGCGGATTGCGCGGTCGTCACGGCCGTCGACATCGATCACGTGGATTTCCTGGGCGAGGACCGCGAGGCGATCGGTTACGAGAAGGCGGGCATATTCCGCGGCGGCCGCCCGGCCGTGTGCGCCGACCCGTCGCCGCCTGCCAGCCTCGTCCGGCATGCGGAGGAGGCCGGCGCGCAGTTGCTGCGGATGGGGACCGATTTCGGCGTGACCGTGCAGGACCGGCAATGGCAGTACTGGGGGCCGCGCGGCAAGCGCAACGCCCTGCCGCATCCGGCGTTGCGCGGGGTTTCCCAGCTGGGCAACGCGGCGGCGGCGATCACGGTGCTCGAGTGCCTGCGCGAGCGGCTGCCCGTGACCATGAATGACATCCGGGCCGGCCTGCTGCAGGCGGACCTCCCGGGCCGCTTCCAGGTCCTGCCGGGGCGCCCGGCCGTGATACTCGACGTCGCCCACAATCCCCAGGCGGCGCGCGCGCTGGCGGCCAGCCTGAAAAGCATGGGCGGGGCAGGCCGCACTTATGCGGTGTTCGCCATGCTCCGGGACAAGGACATCGCCGGCGTCGTCGCGGCGCTGCAAACGGGTGTCGCGCGCTGGTTCATCGCTCCGCTGGGCGGCTCGCGCGGGGCGGGGACGGACGAGATCGGGCAAGTTCTGGCCGCCGCCGGCATCGAGGCCGTCACGTCCTGCGGCGATGTCGCCGCCGCTTACGCGCAAGCCTGTGATATGGCGACTGAAAATGATAGAATTGCGGCGTTCGGATCGTTCTACACCGTGGCGGCCGTGATGCAGTCGAGAGCGGCGCGTCGCGCGGGGTAGACCCGAGGTGACCCGAGGCCCGTTTCTGCTACCGGGCGGCGGCATAGACGGCGGCAAATGGCGCGAACGATCAGCGACGAGGAACTGCAGCTCAAACGACGCGCAAGGCGGCGCCTGATCGGCGCCATCGTGCTGGTGGCCGCCATCGTAGTGGTGCTGCCCATGGTGCTCGATTCCGAGCCGAGGCAGTCCGGCCAGGCGGTTTCCGTTCAGATTCCCGCTCCCGATTCGGGCGCTTTTTCTCCCAAGGTCGCGCCGCCGCCTGCGGCCCCGGAACAGCCGCCGGCCGTCAAGGAGTCGCAGAAGACCGTCGCCGCTCCGCCGCCGGCCAAAGAGACGCCTCAGGCGGTTCCCCAGAAAGCCTCCCCGCGGGCCGTGCAAGCGGAACCGGCGAAGCCGGTTGCCGCCAAGCCGGCGGCCAAGCCCGGCGGGCAGTACGTGGTGCAGGTGATCGCCCTGGCCGATGCCGACAAGGCGAAGAAGATGCAGCAGACCATCGCCGCCGCCGGCATCAAGTCCTATACCGAGGTGGTCAAGACCGCGAAAGGCGACGTGACGCGCGTTCGGGCGGGGCCGTATGCCGCGCGCGCGGACGCGGACAAGGCGCGCGAGCAGTTGAAGGCGCTGGGCATGAACGGCAACATCATCGCGAGATGACCCTTTTTGATCTTGTCGTGCTGTTCGTCGTCGGGTTGTCGGTGCTGTTGAGCGTGATACGGGGGCTGGTGCGGGAAGTGCTGGCCCTGGTTGCCTGGGTGGTGGCGTTTCTTTCCGGGAACGTGCTGGCCGGAGAGGTCGCGCCGTGGCTGCCGGAGGCGGTCCCGACAGAGGAATTGCGGCTCCTGGCCGGCTTCATCGTCGTGTTCCTGGCGGTGCTGGTCGCGATGAGCCTGCTTGCCATCATGGTCTCGAAACTGGTAAAAAGCGCCGGTCTCGGGTTGGAAGACCGGTTGCTCGGCGGGGTGTTCGGGCTGGCCCGGGGGCTGCTGGTCGTGGTGATCGTCGTGTTGCTGGCGGGGCTGACTTCCCTTCCGCAGCGGGCGGTCTGGCGCAACGCGGTGTTGAGCGATCCGCTGGAAGACGTGGCGAGCCGGGTCAGTGCCTGGCTGCCGGCGGACCTGGGCCAACGCATCAAGTATGACTGAAGCGGTCTGAAAGGCGAGAGGACGCGCGATGTGCGGGATAGTCGGGGTCGTCTCCAGGAACGCGGTCAACCAGCTGCTCTATGACGGGCTGATGGTGCTGCAGCATCGCGGCCAGGACGCGGCCGGCATCGTCACGGCCGAGGGCCCCACCTTCCACATGCACAAGGGGCCCGGCATGGTGCGCGACGTCTTTCGCACGCGCAACATGCGGGCGCTGGCGGGCTTCTCGGGGATCGCCCACACGCGCTACCCGACGGCGGGCTCGGCCTGGTCGGCGGCGGAATCGCAGCCCTTCTACGTCAATTCGCCGTTCGGCATCGTGCTCGGCCACAACGGCAACCTGACCAACACCGAGCAACTGAAGAACGAGCTGTTCCGTCAGGACCTGCGGCACGTCAACACCAATTCCGACTCCGAGGTGCTGCTGAACGTGCTGGCGCACGAGCTGCAGGAGAACGCCACCAACTACAAGCTCGATCCGGCGACCATCTTCTCGGCCGTCTCCGGGGTCTACCGCCGCTGCCGGGGCGCCTACGCCGTGGTGGCGATGATCGCGGGGTACGGGCTGCTCGCCTTTCGCGACGCCCACGGCATCCGCCCGCTCGTCTTCGGCCGCGCCGAGACCGAGCACGGCTACGAGTACATGGTCGCTTCCGAAAGCGTGGCCCTCGACGCGCTCGGCTTCCAGGTGGTGCGCGACGTCGCGCCGGGGGAGGCCATCCTGATCGACCCCGACGGCAATTTCTACAGCCGCCAGTGCGCCTCCAGCGCCTCGCTCAACCCCTGCATCTTCGAGTTCGTCTACCTCGCGCGGCCGGATTCGGTGATCGACGGCATTTCGGTCTACGAGACCCGGCTGCGCATGGGCGAGAGCCTGGGCCGGAAGATCGAGAAGGACTTCGCCGGCCTCGACATCGATGTGGTGATCCCGATTCCGGATTCGAGCCGGCCGGCGGCGATGCAGCTGTCGAAACACCTCAACCTGGGGTATCGCGAAGGATTCATCAAGAACCGTTATATCGGCCGCACCTTCATCATGCCCGGCCACGCCATACGCAAGAAATCAGTGCGGCAGAAACTGAACGCGATCGGCATGGAATTCCGCGGCAAAAACGTGCTGCTGGTTGATGATTCGATTGTGCGCGGCACCACCAGCCGGGAGATCGTGCAAATGGCCCGTGATGCGGGGGCGCGCAAAGTCTATTTCGCATCGGCGGCACCGCCGGTGCGTTATGCCAATGTCTACGGCATCGACATGCCGACCCGCGACGAACTGATTGCCAGCGGCCGCTCCGATGAGGAAATCGCCCGCGAAATCGGTTGCGATGCGCTGATTTACCAGGAACTCGATGCGCTGATCGGCGATGTGCGCAGCGTCAATCCTGCGGTCACCAACTTCGAAGCCTCCTGTTTCAGCGGCCAGTACATCACTGGCGATGTGACCCAGGCTTATCTCGATGGC
>CAYSRR010000189.1:714-6066 GCA_964433375.1 uncultured Streptomycetaceae bacterium | reverse complement strand
TGGGCGTGCGCGACCACAACCTGCTGCGCGTGCTGCAGGTGGTGCGCCTGCTGCAGAAGGCCTGATTCATTAACGAGCAACGGGTGTAAAATACGCCCGGGAAGTCGGCCAGACAGCCGCTGCGAGCGGAACAAGCGAGCCTATACGATGGTTCGTGCCGCTCGGAGAGGAAAGTCCGGGCTCCACAGGGCAGGGTGGCGGCTAATCACCGCCCGCCGCGAGGCGAGGAACAGGGCCACAGAGACGAGTCTCGATGCAGGCAACTGTGTCGGGGGTGAAACGAGGCAACCTCCACCCGGAGCAACACCAAATAGGCAAGCGATGACGCGGCCCGTCGAGCTTGCGGGTAGGTGGCTCGAGCCCTGGAGCAATCCAGGGCCTAGAGGAATGGCTGTCGGGGCCGCAAGGCTCTTACAGAACCCGGCTTACCGGCCGGCTTCCCACTTCTAGTTGTTCTTCTGCAACACATTCCCCTGATTCTTTCAGCCGGCCTTCCGGTGGCGGACCGAAGTTAAAGTATTACTTTCGGTTCGTTTTTTATAGTTATGTTTTTAGGCATTAATTAAAGCTTAGAGACAAGCTAAAATCGGCTTCAATTTTACCTCATAAGTCATTGTCCTAAAAACAGAAAATACAGGAACAACCCTTGACCGGTTCTGTTTCTTTCCAATATAGTGGGAGGAAGTGGAGAAAAGTGGGATAAATAGCTGCCCCGGGATGACCAGGGCGGCTTTTTCCCGCGAACCGAGGGGGCTTCGTGTTCCGTGGCGTCGCGCAACTGAATCTGGACAGCAAGGGGAGGCTGGCGGTGCCTGCCCGCTTTCGCGACGCGCTCGCCGCGCGCTGCAGCGGCCATCTCGTCATCACGGCCGACGCCGACCGCTGCCTGCTCATCTATCCGCAGCCCGACTGGGAGCCGATCGAGCAGAAGCTGATGTCGCTCTCCAGCTTCAACGCGCAGATCCGCGAATTGCAGCGGCGCCTCGTCGGCTACGCGGAAGACGTCGTGATGGACGCGACCGGGCGCATTCTCGTGCCGCCGGCGCTGCGCGGCTACGCGCAGATCGAGAAAGCCGTGGTGCTGGTCGGCCAGGGCGCGAAATTCGAGCTGTGGAACAAGGACAACTGGGAACAACGCATGGACCAGGGAGGCGGCTTCGGCCCGGGCGGATTGCCGCCTGAGCTGGAGGGCTTCTCGTTGTGAGCGGGGGCTCACATACCGCGGTCCTGCTGGAGGAAGCAGTAGAAGGTTTGAAGGTGCGCGGCGACGGCTGTTACGTCGATTGCACGTTCGGCCGCGGCGGCCACAGCCGGGGAATTCTGGCGCGGCTGGGCAAGGCAGGGCGGCTGATTGCGCTCGACCGTGACCCGCAGGCGGTGGCTGCGGGAGGAGAGATCGATGACGGGCGTTTTCGCATATTGCACGGCCGGTTTGGCCGGCTCGCCGAACTGGCGGCCCGCGCGGGCGTCGGCCGCGCGGACGGCATCCTGCTCGATCTCGGCGTCTCTTCCCCCCAGTTCGACGAACCCGCGCGCGGTTTCAGCTTTCGGCACGACGCGCCGCTCGACATGCGCATGGACCCCGGCGCGGGGGAAACAGCCGCGGCGTGGCTCGCGCGCGCGGGCGAGCAGGAAATCCGGGAGGTCATAAGAAATCATGGCGAAGAACGGTTTGCTAAACAGATTGCAGCAGCGATTGTTGCGGCTCGATCGCGGGGACCTGTTGGCACCACACGACAACTTGCCGAGATCGTGGCAGCGGCCGTACCCGCGCGGGAGCCACAACAGGATCCGGCGACGCGCACGTTTCAGGCTCTACGGATTCACGTTAATCAGGAGCTTGAGGAATTGTCGCTAGCCCTGCCGCAGTGCGTGGAACTCCTCGCGCCCGGCGGGCGCCTGGTGGTGATCAGCTTTCATTCGCTGGAGGACCGCATCGTCAAGCGCTACATGCGCGATAACGCCAACCCCGACCGGCTGCCGCGGCGGCTGCCGCTGCGCGCCCACGAGCTGCCGCGCCCGCGCCTGCGGCTCATCGGCCGCGCGGTGCGGCCGTCCGTCGCCGAGATCGCGGCCAACCCGCGCGCGCGCAGCGCGATCATGCGCATCGCCGAGAGGCAGGACGCCTAGCGCATGATCCGGCTCAATTTCATCCTGCTCTTCGCCCTGGCCGCCTGCGCGCTTGCGCTGGTCACCTCCCAGCACCAGGCGCGCAAGCTCTACGTCGAGCTGCAGAAAGAGCAGGACGTTGCCAAGCAGATCGAGGTCGAGTGGGGCCAGCTGCAGCTCGAGCAGAGCACCTGGGCGACGCACGCGCGCGTCGAGAAGCTCGCCGTGCAGTCGCTGGGCATGCGGGTGCCGCCGTCGTCGCGCATCCAGGTGGTGCCGTCCGCGCAGCCGGAGGCCGGGCCGTGAGCGCCGCCAGGCTGCCGCTCGCGGTGAAGCTCCCGGCGTGGCGCGCGCGGGTGCTGTTCGGGCTGCTGCTCTTCTGGTTCATGGCGCTCGCCGGCCGCGCGTTCTACCTGCAGGGGCTCAACAACGATTTTCTGCAGCAGAAGGGCGAGTCGCGCTACTCGCGCGTGATCGAGCTGCAGCCGACGCGCGGGCGCATCGTCGACCGCCACAACGAGCCGCTCGCGATCTCCACGCCGGTGGAATCCGTGGCGGCCAGCCCCGCGGACATCGACATCACGCCGGAGCAGGTGAGGCGCCTGGCGCGCCTGCTCGGGATGAAGCCGGCCGAGATCGGCAAGAAGCTCTCGGACACGGACCGCAGCTTCGTCTATCTCAAGCGGCAGCTGCCGCCGGAGGAAGCGGCGCGCGTGGTGGCGCTGGGCATCCCCGGGGTGTTCCTGCAGCGGGAGTACCGCCGCTATTACCCGGCGGGCGACGTGACGGCGCACCTCATCGGCTTCACCGACGTCGACGGCCGCGGGCAGGAAGCGCTCGAGCTCGCGTTCGAGCAGCAGCTCGCCGGCCAGTCGGGCAACCGGCGCGTGATCAAGGACCGGCTCGGGCAGATCGTCGAGGACGTCGAGAGCATACGCACGCCGCAGGACGGGCAGACGCTGCGGCTCTCGATCGACGCCAGGATCCAGTATCTCGCCTACCGCGAATTGAGAAGCGCGGTGACGACGCACCGTGCCCGCGCCGGCGGCATCGTGGTGCTCGATGCCGCGACGGGGGAAGTGCTGGCAATGGCGAACGTGCCTTCGTACAACCCGAACAACCGCGGCCGGTTCGATCCCAGGCGCACGCGCAACCGCGCGGTCACGGACCTGTTCGAGCCGGGCTCGACGCTGAAGCCGTTTACCGCCGCCGCGGCGCTCGAAGCCGGCCTGGTGAGCGCGGACACGGTGATCCAGACCGCGCCGGGGAGCCTTGCCATCGGCAACCGCGTGATCCACGACGCGCACCCGCAGGGCGCGCTCACGGTCGCGCAGGTCATCCAGAAATCCTCCAACGTCGGCACCGCCAAGATGGGCCTCGCGCTGCCGGCGGAGAAACTGTGGTCCTTGTTCCACCAGGTCGGCTTCGGCGTGCCGCCGCGCCTGGGCTTCCCGGGCGAAGTGTCGGGCAGGCTGCGCGCCCACGCCGGCTGGCGCCCGATCGAGCAGGCGACGATGTCGTACGGCTACGGCCTCTCGCTGTCGCTGCTGCAGCTCGCGCGCGCCTACCAGATTTTCGCCACCGACGGCGAGCTGAGGCCGGCGGCGCTGGTGAGGCGCGAAGCGCCCGCGGAGGCCGTCCAGACCATTTCCCCGGATACCGCCCGCGCGGTGCGCCGCATGCTGGAAATGGCGGTACAGCCGGGCGGCACCGCGCCGCGCGCGCAGGTGGCCGGTTACCGCGTCGCCGGCAAGACCGGCACCGCGCACAAGCTCGAGGGCGCGGCTTACGCGCAGAAGAAGTACGTGTCGTCGTTCGTCGGCTTCGCGCCGGTTTCCAGCCCGCGGCTGATCGTGGCGGTGATGATCGACGAGCCCACGGCGGGCGATTACTACGGCGGCGTGGTCGCCGCGCCAGTGTTCAGCCAGGTCATGGCGGGGGCGCTGCGGCTCCTGGCGGTGACGCCGGACGCGCCGGTGGACAACGTGGTGCTGCCCCCCGCGGACGCACCCGAGATCAAGGAAGAAGTGTGACGCGAGCCGAATGGCAGGCCATCGAGGCCCTCCGGATCAAGCGGCTCAGCAACGACAGCCGCGCGGTGCGGCCCGGCGACACTTTCGTCGCCTGCCCGGGAGAACGCAGCGACGGCCGCGATTACATCGCGCAGGCGATCGCCGCCGGCGCGGCGGCCGTGTTGTGGGAGCGCGCCGGCTTCGAATGGAAGCGCGAATGGCGCGTGCCCAACCTCGGCATCCGCGAGCTGCGGCGGCACGCCGGCGAGATCGCGAGCCGCGTCTACGGCCATCCCGGCCGCCGGCTGACCGTGATCGGCGTGACCGGCACCAACGGCAAGACCACCTGCAGCCAGTGGATCGCCCAGGCGCTGTCGCGCGCCGGGCGCCGTTGCGCGGTGGTCGGCACGCTCGGCTACGGGATGCGCGCGCCGCTGGCGCCCCTCGTCAACACCACGCCCGATGCATTGTGGCTGCACCGGCAGCTCGCGGAGTTCGCCCGCCGCGGCGCGCAGGCCGTGGCGATGGAGGTGTCCTCGATCGGGCTCGACCAGGACCGCGTGGCGGGCGTCGAGTTCGACGCGGCGCTGTTCACCAATCTCACGCGCGACCACCTCGAGTATCACCGCACGATGCGGCGCTACCGCGAGGCCAAGGCGAAGCTGTTCGCATGGGAGACGCTCAGGCATGCCGTGGTGAATCTCGACGACGATTTCGGCGCCGAGCTCGCGCGCCGCATCCGGCGGCCGGGGCTGCGCGTGATCGGCTACGGGTTTGGTGAAATGCGCGGCGCGCGTGGCGACCGGGTGACGGGTGCCAACCTCGTCACCGGCGTGCGCGGCGTCGCCTTCGACGTGAGGACGCCGTGGGGCTCCGCGCGCCTGGCGAGCCCGGTGCTCGGGCGCCACAATGCCTGCAACCTGCTCGGCACGCTGGCCGTGCTGCTCGCCAGCGGCCTGCCGCTGAAGAAAGCCGTCTCCGCGCTCGCCGCGGTCAAACCGGTGCCGGGCCGGCTGCAGCCGCTGGGCGGCGGCGCGAAACCGCTGGTCGTCGTCGACTACGCCCACTCCCCCGACGCCCTTGAGCAGGCGCTTGCGACGCTGCGCGAACTGGTCGATTCACGAATCACGGACCCCCTCCCGACCCTCCCCCTTGCCAAGGACCCCCTCCCAACCCTCCCCCTTTCCCAGGACCCCCCCCCCACCCCCCCCCCTTCCCAGGGGGGGGGGAA
>CAYSRR010000189.1:0-704 GCA_964433375.1 uncultured Streptomycetaceae bacterium | reverse complement strand
GGGAAAGGGTGGGGGTTCACGACTGATCTGCGTTTTCGGCTGCGGCGGCGACCGCGACCGCGGCAAGCGGCCGCTGATGGGGCGGGTGGCGGCGAAGCTGGCCGACCGGGTCGTGGTCACTTCCGACAACCCGCGCGCCGAGGACCCGCGGTCCATCATCGAGGACATCGTCGCGGGCGCGCGCCGTGCCGAAGACAGGCTGGTGATCGAGGCCGACCGCCGCGCCGCCATCCTGCGCGCGGTGGGGGAAGCCCGCCGCGGCGACGTCGTGCTGCTCGCCGGCAAGGGGCACGAGGACTACCAGGAGATCGGCGGCGTGAGGCGCCCGTTCTCGGATGCCGCCGTGGCGCGGGAGGCGCTGGCGCGATGAGCATGATGCGCCTGTCCGAGGCCGCGCGCGCGATCTCCGCCGAGTTGCGGGGAGAGGACCGCCTCTTCGAATTCGTCAGCACCGACACGCGCGCGCTCGCGCCGCGGGCCCTGTTCGTCGCGCTGAAGGGCGAGCGTTACGACGGCCATGATTTTCTCGAGTTCGCGGCGGGAAAACAGGCCGCCGGCGCGCTGGTTCACGACGCGGCGCTGCTGCCGGCCAGCCTGCCGGGCCTGGTCGTGGACGACACGCGGGCGGCGCTCGGCCGGCTCGCCGCGTACTGGCGCGGGAAATTCGCCGCGCCGCTGGTGGCGCTCACCGGCAGCAACGGCAA
>CAYSRR010000188.1:4143-6174 GCA_964433375.1 uncultured Streptomycetaceae bacterium | reverse complement strand
TAAACACCGTCACCTCGTGGCCCCGCTCGCGCAGACCTAGCGCGAGATCGTTGATACGGAAGTTCTCCGGCCAGAAGTACTGCGTGACGATCAGGATGCGCATCGTTATCCGCGACCGGTAATGCGCTCGAACATGGACAGGTACTGGGCAGCGGAGCGCTCCCAGGTGTAGTTCTTCTCGACGAAGGACTTCAGTCGCACGCCCATCACATTCAGTTCCTTGGTGTGGGCGGTCATTTCCACGAGGGCGCGCCCGATGTCGTCGGCGGTTGCCTTGGCCACGAGGCCGCCCCCCACGCGTCCGATCTCGCTGAATCCGCATGTGTCGGTTAACAGAACGGGCCGGGCGTGGGCGCCAGCTTCGAGGGCGACCATGGACATTGCTTCCCGCCGCGACGGAATTGCCAGCAGCTCGCAGGATTGCAGCGCACAGGCCTTGTCACGGCCGCCCAGATACCCGGTAAAGCGCACCCGCGTGGTCAGGCCGCGCCTCGCCGCCTCGGCGCGCAGCGCCGCCAACATGCCCCCGTCGGGGCCCGCAATTACGAGATCGATGTCCGGCGTGCGCTGCGCGAGGAGGGCGAACGCCGCGAGCAGCAGGTCGGGGCCCTTGATGTAGGCGAGCCGGCCGAGGAACAGCACATAGCGACGCCCAGCGAGCCCGTGCCGCGCGAGAAAATCGGTGCAGTCCCCGACGTTCTCGGCATGCACGACACCATTGGGGATGACGGCGACCGTATCGGCGCGCACGCCGTAGTTCGGGAATTCTGCAACCTCGTCCGGCGTAATGGCGACGTGACCGGCGGCACGCCGGATCACGCGGCGCCCGATCAGGCCGTTGTACAACTGCTTGAGCAGTGCCGAGCGTCCCGTGATCGACAGCGCCCCGGCGGGGCACACCACGTACGGACGGCCAGCGAGCCGGGCGGCGAGTCCGGCAAGCGCGTTGAGCACCGTCCAGTGCCCCATAAGATGAACGACATCGGCGGCCGCCACTTCCCGTGCGAGGAGCGACCATGACATCCACGGCACGAAGAAGCGACGCTGGATGCACGGCAGCGGTACCACGCGGATTCCTGCCAGCTCATCGGCGTGTCGCGACTGCAACCCGATGTCTAGCGTGAGAACCGTGCATGTCACGCCACGTCTGGTCCAGGCGCGGCACAGGCGCAAGGTCCGCTCGGCCGTGCCGCCACCCGAGACCGCGTCGAGCAGGTGGTTGACGCTAAGAACGCGCACTGTGCCCCTTTCCGTCGCGTCGATCGGAAACCGCCGGGTACCGGGCCGCGAACTCCTCGAGCGCGCGCTCAAGTGACCACGGCTTGGCGAAACCGGCCTTCCGGAGCTTGGCATCCGAGTAGCGTCGGTGCGGATTGGTGTCGGAGCGCCCACGCAGCTTCAGCAGCGCGGACAGCAGCCCGGTGTTCAGCGCCAGCGGGCGGATCGCGGGCCTGCGCCCGAAATGCCGCCTCAGGGCGTCCTCCACGTCCCGGTAGTTGTTGAGCGGGTCGTCGTCGTCCGACACGAGGTAGGTCTGCCGGTCGACATCGCGCGTCGGGTCCGCGAGAAACCCGAGCGCGGCGGCCACGTTGTGCACGCTCACGAGATGCATGTGCCGCCTGCCGTGGAAGGCCGAGCAGGCGGCATTCACAAGCGCGCCGCGCCGCAGAATCCGGTCCGCGAGCGACAGGAGGTTGTGGCCGCCCGGACCGAACACGGCGGACGGGCGCAATACCACGATCTGGAACCGCCCCGCCGCGGCGTCCAGCATTTCCTGCTCGATGCGGTATTTGATGCGTTCGTAGAGCGTACGCGGGCGGCACGGCGTTTCTTCGTTAACGACGTCCTCGGGCGCCGCGCCTGCCACCGCGGCCGTGCTGCAGTGAACGAGACGGTGTATGCGCGCGGTGCGGCAGGCGGCCAGCAGATTGCGCACCGCCGCGAGGTTATCCGGCTCGGTCATCGGGGCGGCAATAAAGGCGAGATTCAGGACCGTGGTGCCGGGCGCAACATCGCGAGCGCTCGTTGCGC
>CAYSRR010000188.1:1699-4133 GCA_964433375.1 uncultured Streptomycetaceae bacterium | reverse complement strand
GAGCGCTCGCGATGTTGCCGGATCGCGCAGGTCGCCACGTATCGGAATTACGCGGTGATTTTCCGGGGGTGCGGGGGCACGCGCGTGCGTGAGGACGCGCGTTTCACCAAAAGGCTCCGCGGGTGGCGCGGAGAGCAGCGCACGGCCGATGAAGCCGCTGGCGCCGGTTATCGCCAGCGTGCTCATGCCCGCTCGCCTGTCCCGTGCCGCGGCCGCAACCAGCGCAGCAGCCGGTAGCCCATCCGGCTGAAGAGCCCGTGCGCGAATCGCCGCACGGTCCGCGCGCGGAATAACGCGGACGGACAGAGCGCCGCGGCGCGGCGCGCGCAGGCGACGGCCGCCCCGTAACGGCCCGATCTCAGATGGAGCTGCGCGGAAAACAGCAACGCATTGCCTTCCGCCAGCGGTTTTCGGGCGAGAATTTCTCCCGGGATTCCGGCGAGCCCGAAGTACTTGCTCATGATGCGCGGCGGCTCCGCCGCATTCTGCTCCGACGCTGGCGCGAAAGTGAGCGAACCGTCGTGGACGCGGAACTCGGCGAGAGCGTGCGGTATGCGGCGGAACGCGCCGACGAGCCCGAGCCGCAGCCAGAACTCGTAATCCGGCATCTGCCGCAACGTCGGGTCCCACCCGCCCGCGCGCTCGAACGCGATGCGGCGGAAGAAAACGCCCGGCCCGGGGGCGCACACGAGGTCGACCACCATCCTGCCGTAATCGAAATCCTCCGTGCGCACCGTGCGGATCACGCGCGAGTCGGCGTCGATCAGCTCGAAGTCGCAATAGGTCAGCACCACGTCCGGGCGGTCTTCGAGCGCCTCGACCGCCGCGCGCACGCAGCCCGGCCGCAGCGCGTCATCGGCGCTGAGATAACCCAGGATATCGCCCCCGGCCATCGCCCATCCTCTGTTCAGCGTGGTGGCTTGGCCGATATTCCGCTGCGTCTCCCAGTGGAAGCGGTCGCCGTAGCGCTCGAGGACGTCCCGGGTCGAATCGGTGGAGCCGTCGTCCAGCACGATGAGTTCGACGGGGTGATCCTGCGCGAGCACGCTGTCGATCGCCCGGCCGAGATAGGCCGCATGGTTGTAAGCCGGAATCACGATGGACACCATCGCGCGCTCGCGTGGCTCCGTATCTCCGGCCGGCTTCGCGTTCATGATCCCGCGTTCGCCTGTCGCGCGGGCCGGATCGGGACGATCACGATTTCCTCCTCACCTGCTTTACGCACAGCAGCTGGAACGCATGCCGTGGAAGATTGCGCACCACCGGCTGCGTCAGCCGTGAAACCAGGGTCCAGAACATGGCGGGTTTCCAGCGCGGCCTCGCGAACTCGCCGAGAAGTGGCTTCCAGCCATTGAGGCCGATGACGGTGTAGCCGAGCGCCCGCATCTCCTTCACGCTCCATCCTGACTGGTGGCGCTGCAGCGGGTTGCCGCTGTGCTCGGCCTGCGGCAGGAAGCCGTTGGGCGTGAAAAGGACCACCGTTTCCGCCGCGATACGCTCCATCCTGGCGATCAGTTCGAGACCGTCAGCCTTGGGGAAATGCTCGACCACGTCGCTGGCCAGCACGCACTCGAAGGAGCGCGGCGGGAAGAGGTCGCCGATATGCAGCAGATCGATGCAGGCGTAATCGTCGTGTATGCGCTTCGCGCGGCTCGCCTCGATGCTTGCCGCGAAGCCGTCCACGCCGACCAGCCGCGGAATGCGACGGCGGAAGTGCCGTACCGGCGAGTCCGCGCCGCAACCCACGTCGAGCAGCGACCCGGGGTTGCCCGTCGCGTGCTCCAGTTCGTCGTAATAGGTGATCAGCCAGCGCCTGATCCGATCCATTGCCGTCAATTCACTCTCCCGTTCGGTTGTTCCGTGCCGCTGGCCACCATCCGTGCCGTCCGGTCGCGCCATCGATCGAGCTCGATGCCCAGCATGCGTTCCAGCGTCTCGATCTCCCGGTAGGTATCTTCCAGTGTCCGCGCCGGCACGCGCCCCATCGTGCGCGCGACCGGCGCCTGGTTTACGCGGTCGAGAAGCTGGGCAATCCGCTCGCGCGCATCGCGACTCGGGATCAGCCATCGTAAAGGCCGCTTCAGAGGGTGCGGCCTGGACAGCAGATCGCGCAGCAGTTTCGAGCGCGGAACGCTGGCCGGATTTTCCTTCGCCAGCCTGCCGGGATCGTCGACGGGCGGCAGGCCGATGAACTCCGCGATCCGCGCGAGCGCGTTTCGTCCGGATTCCCCAGTATCGACGAGGTCATCGAACAGGGCGAAGTGCAGCGCCGAATCGGGAAAGTGCCGCCTGTAGCGGTCGATCTGCCCGCTGTAGCGTCCCCGCGCCATGTAGCCATAGTGGTCGCGCGCGAACTCGCCGCCCGTGCGCAGGCGCTCGTTCTCGGCGGCGAGCGCTTCGCCGAAGCCGAGCGGCTCGTGGCCCTGGCGCACCG
>CAYSRR010000188.1:0-1689 GCA_964433375.1 uncultured Streptomycetaceae bacterium | reverse complement strand
CTCCTCGAGCATGAGGTAGTTGGAGAACGCCCGTTCGACCGGGTGGCGCAGCAGGAATACGAGCGCGGGCGCCGGAATCCACTCGCGGATGCGGGCCGGCGCATCCTCGGAGTACATATATTGGGGCGCCACCTCGCCCGTGATTACGCCGTCCTCGCACCGCCCGAACTGGTCGAGGTACCAGTCCATGCCGCGCGCGTAGCGCGTCGCGCTCGAGAAAAAGTGGGTCTCCTTTCCCCGGGGCAGGCGCACGCCGGGCTGGCGCGCGAGCCAGCCATGCAGCGAGGTGGTGCCGGCCTTCTGCGCGCCCACGACGAAGAAGCGGGGAAACTGGTGCAGCCGCGACGCGTCCACCGCGCCTCCTACCGGCCGTCGCTGGCGCTCGCCCGCGTGCCGGCGAGCAGACGGCGGGCCGAGTGCAGCGACAGGAGATTGAGCATGACCATTCCGGCCGCCGCGGAGCAGGCGGCACCCATGGGGCCGAACGGCGGAATCAGCGCGAGCGCCAATGCCAGATTGGCCATCACCGTGACGAGAAGATGGCGTCGCATGACGCGTTCATGACCGGTCATGAGGAGAATGGCGCCGACTGGTCCGGTTGCGAGGTTCACCAACTGGCCCGCCGTGAGCACGATGAGTATCACCGAAGCGCTGGCGAACTCCGGCCCGAACAGCGTAAGCAGCGTGCCCGGGAACAGGAAGAGCGCCAGGAAAACCGGGCACGACAGCATCAGCATGACCAGCGTGGCCCGGCGCGCGAGTCGGGAGAGTTCCGCCAGTTTGCGCTCCCGGTAAAGCACCGCGAACCGCGGTGCCAGCACCGCGTTGAACGCCACCAGCAGGAAATTGACGAGCAGAACCAGACGCAACGCGGCCGCGTAACGGCCTACCTCGTCGGCGCTGTGGTACAGCCCCAGCAGCAGCGTCTCGCAGAAACCCAGCCACACGGAGAGGACCGTGACCCACGCGATCGGTGCGGCGGCCGCCAGCAAAGCCGACGGCGCTAGGGGGCTGGGTGCGCCAGCGGCCGGGGCGGCCGCGTGCGGCGGCCGTGGCCGCAGGACAAGGGCCGCGGTCATGGCCGCGATGCAGCCGAGCGTGTAAGACAGGGCTGCATCGCCGACGTCCGGCTGGCCGATGGCAAGGGACAGCAGGGTCAGCGCAAGCAGCGGGGCCAGCGCGGTCTGGAGCAGGGCCGAAAGCGCCGCGCGTCCCGTCGCGTGCAGGGCTTCGCCCGCGACCTGCAGCAGCGCGAGCGGCACGATGGCGAACGCGAGGACGCGCAGCAAGGGAGCGAGTTCCGGCTTGCCGAATACGTGCGCGGCGGTGGGCGCGGAGAGCGCCATTACGGCCGCGGCAACGAACGTGCTGATGAGCACGACCAGCGCCAGGCTGCGCGCAAGCAGCGCATTGAACGCGACATGCTCGCCGTGCGCGTGGTGTTCCGACAGGCGCCGCAAGGCGACCTGGTCGATGCCGAAGCGGCCGACCGCGGCCGCGACGACGGTGGTCGTGAACGCCAGTGCGAAGAGACCGAGTCCCTCGGCTCCGAACTTCCGCGCCACGACCATATAGAAGACGAACTGCGTTGCCGCACCCAGCACGCGGCAGAGCAGGGCGCCCACGGCGCCGGGGACGAAGTCGGGCAGTGCCATTTCGACTCAGCACGCCTGGCCGTACGGGAAAACC
>CAYSRR010000187.1:0-6208 GCA_964433375.1 uncultured Streptomycetaceae bacterium | reverse complement strand
GATGTGCAGCGCGAAGATCGCGAGGTCCATCCCCGGCCCCATCTGGGTCGAGAGCGGCGCGTAGATCGTCCAGCCCGCCGCGGTCGCCCCGCCCGGCACGAAGAAGGAAGCGACCAGCAGGATCGCCGCCGGCGGCAGCAGCCAGAAGCTCCAGTTGTTCATGCGCGCGAACGCCATGTCGGGCGCGCCGATCATCATCGGGATCTGCCAGTTGGCGAAGCCGACGAAGGCCGGCATGATCGCGCCGAACACCATGATGAGCCCGTGCATGGTGGTGAGCTGGTTGAAGAACTCCGGCCGCCAGAACTGCATGCCCGGCTCGAACAGTTCGAGGCGCAGCATCAGCGCGAGCAGCCCGCCGACGAAGAACATGGTCAGGCTGAAGATCAGGTACAGCGTGCCGATGTCCTTGTGGTTGGTCGTGGTGATCCAGCGCATGAGCCCCGTGGGATGGTGGCCGTGCGCGTCGTGGCCATGACCGTGATGTGCGTGTGCCGCTTCCATAGCGTTCTCCGAATAACCTGTCGTTTACCGCCTACTTGCGCGCTGCCTTGACCTCGGCCGGCGTCACCATGTCGCCGGTCTTGTTGGCCCAGCTGTTGCGCGTGTACGTGATCACCGCCGCGATGTCGGCGTCGGACAGCTGCTTGCCGAACGCGGCCATCAGCGTCGGCTTGCCGTTCTTCACCACGCCGTTGAGAACCATGCCGATCTGCGCTTCCTTGGGGCCCGTCACGACCTTGGAGCCCGCCAGCGCGGGGAACGTCCCCGGCACGCCCATGCCGGTCTGCTGGTGACAGGCGACGCAGTTGGCGGCGTAGACCTTCTCGCCCTGGGCTTTCAGCTCGTCGAGCGTCCACTGCTTGGCGGGGTCCGGCGCCGCCGCGGCTATTTTCTTCTTCTGCTCGGCCACCCACGTGGCGTATTGCTCGGGCGTGACGGCCTCGACCACGATCGGCATGAAGCCGTGGTCCTTGCCGCACAGTTCCGCGCACTGCCCGCGGTAGGTGCCGGGATTGTCGGCCTTGAACCAGGTGTCGCGCACGAAGCCGGGAATGGCGTCCTGCTTGATGCCGAGCGCCGGCACCCACCAGGAATGGATCACGTCGTTGGCGGTGGTGATGATGCGCACCTTCTTGCCGACCGGGACCACCACCGGGTTGTCCACCTCGACCAGGTAGTGCTCGTTCTTTTTCGTGCCCTTCTTGTCGTAGTCCTCGATCTGGTCGCGCGGGGTGGACAGGCTGCTGTAGAAGCTGATGCCTTCCTGCAGGTAGTCGTAGCCCCACTTCCACTGGTAACCCGTCGCCTTGATCGTGATGTCGGCGCTGGAGGTGTCCTTCATCGCGATCACGGTCTTGGTCGCCGGCAGCGCCATGCCGATGAGGATGATGAACGGGATGACGGTCCAGATGATCTCGACCGTGGTGTTCTCGTGGAACTGCGCCGCCTTGTGGCCGACCGACTTGCGGTGCATGACGATGGAGTAGGTCATGAAGCCGAACACCACCACGAAGATCGCGACGATGATCCACATGATCAGCGTATGCAGATCGTAGATCTGGTGCGCGATGATGGATTGCGGTTCCTGCAGGTTGTAACGGTTGGCCAGCGCCGACTCCGCGGCCAGCGATGCGAACGTGGCCGCGAGCGACCGTAAACCCTTGCTGATCATGCTTCCCTCACCTATGGGACTGATGCGTTGTTATATCCGTGCGTACGGCGCCGCGCCGGTCGCCGCAAAGGCGCACGCGATGCCGGCCGGAACAGCGAAGATGAAACCGAACACGAGAATCCTGCTGGTGGAACCGAGCGGGTTGTTGCGCCTGGCAATCCGTGAAAACCCGGCCGCGGGCGCAAGCGCGCTGTAGTCCATACTTGCAGTCATTATTGGCCGGCTTTTGATGTCCGCGTCGAGCGTTCGGAATGTATCACAGGCCCCCTTGAGAGGCAACCGAGCGGAGGGCAAAACCCCAGCTTACGCAACGAGTTGCGATGCCTGCATCACACCTGTCGCGCGCGCGCCAGCCGGGTTGCGACGGCAACCGTGTCGGGACCGCGGGAAAACGGAACCCGGGCGAGCATGGGCGCCGCGATGCGCGCTTCCAGCGCCTGCACGTTGTCGTCGGCTGCCGCCATGTCCGCGTCCACGTGATTGGCGATCCAGCCGGCGAGCACGAGCCCGCGCGCGGCGATGGCTTCCGCCGTCAGCAGCGCGTGATTCAGGCAGCCCAGCCGCATGCCCACCACCAGCACGACCGGCAAGGCCAGGCGCGCGGCGAGCTGCGCGGTGTCGGCGGCGGCGCCCAGCGGCACGCGAAACCCGCCCGCCCCTTCCACGATCACGACATCGGCGAGCCCGGCGAGCGCGCGGAAACCCGCCTCGATGCGATCGAGTTCGATGGCGACGCCCGCCCGCGCCGCGGCGATATGCGGCGCGATCGGCGGCTGGAAACAATAAGGATTGACCAGCTCGCGCGGCGCGCTGACGTTGCCCGCGGCCGCGAGCTGCTCGACGTCCTCGTTCCGCAATCCCTGCGCCGCGGGCCCGGCGCCGGCCGCCACCGGCTTCATGCCGACCACGCGCAGGCCGCGGGCGGAAAACAGTTTCAGCAGCGCACAGGCGACGAGCGTCTTGCCGACGCCGGTGTCCGTTCCCGTGACGAAATAGCCCCTGGTCATGCCGTCGGTAACGCAATGCACGCGCACCGGCAATCGCACCGGGCAAGGCAGAAGGATGAAGGATGAAGGATGACCCCGCGCTCCGCGCGCTTTGTTTCCTTCTGCCTTCCGCCTTCCGCCTTCATCCTTTGGTTCCCGATTCAGCGGGCTTGATCGGGATGATGGGCTTCCCGTCCGATGTCGTACGCGGCTGCGGCTTCCAGGCGTGGCCGTAGACGATCTCGAAGCTGGCGGGCAGCCTGCCGTCGCGGCGAAACGCCTCGTAGTTGCGCGCCACCCGGTCGAGCCGCGCCTTGCCGAAAAGCCCGGCGGGACGTCCGGGCGTCGCGTTGCGGGCGCCGATCGCCTTGAGATCGCGCATCAGCTCGCGCACGTCGCCATAGGTCAGCGTCACGACCTCCATGTCCATCACCGGGTCGGCGAAGCCGCAGGCGACCAGCCGGTCGCCGATGTCGTGCATGTCGACGAAGCGGTGCACGTGGGTGTGTCCGTCGATGCCGTGGAACGCCGCCCGCAATTCCTTCAGCGTATCCGGCCCGAAGCTGCTGAAGAGGAACAGCCCGCCGGGCGTCAGCACCCGGTGCACCTCCGCGAACGCCCGTTGCGGCTCGTCGAGCCACTGGATCGCGAGATTGGACCAGGCCAGGTCGGCGCTTCCCGCCCTCAACGGCAATCGCTCGAGATCGCCGCAGACCGCGCTCAGCCTCGGCCGGCCCCGGTCGAGCAGCCCGCGCCACCACGGGCGCCGCGCGCGCGCGCGCCGCACCATGTCGAGCGCAAGATCGAGCGCGATCACGCGCGCGCCGGGATAACGCTCGAGCAGGCCCGGCACGGCGTTGCCGGTGCCGCTGCCCGCGTCCAGGACGGTCGCCGGCTCGATCCTGATGTAATCGAGGCGCGCGAGCATGCGCCGGCAGACCTCGTTCTGCAGCACGGCCGCGGCGTCGTAGGTCGCCGCGGCCCGCTCGAACGATCGGCGCACCTGCCGGCGGTCGAGGGGCGGCGCGTCACTCATTCAAGAACTCCCGCAACGCCGCCGCGACCAGCACGGGCTGCGACAGGAAAGGCCCATGCGCGCAGGCGCGCAGGAGCCGGAAGCGCGCATCGGGCAGCGCCGCAGCCAGCCGGCGCCCGGCGCCCGGCGGCACGACGCGGTCGCGCGCGCCGTGCAGGACCAGCGCCGGCTGCCGGACCTCCCGCAGTTCGCGCCTCAGGTCGGTCCGCGCCAGCACGGCGAGACCTGCCTGCAGCACCGCGTCCGGCGCCCCGGCAGCGCTGGCCTGCCGTGCGAGGCGTGCCGCGCGCTTCACGCGGGCGTCGCCCTTTGTTTGCGCGGCGAGAAAGCGCGCGAACTGCCCGGACCGGTCCTCCTTCAGCGCGCACGCGAAGTCCTGCAGCACCGCGGGAGCGGTGGCGCACGGCCAGCCAAGCCGGCGCGTGAAACAGGGCGTCGCCGCGATGAGCGCCAGCCGTCGTACCTGGCGCGGCGCGCGGCGCGCCCACTCGAGCGCCACCGCTCCGCCGAGCGACCAGCCGACCACGTGGCAGCGGCGCGGCGCGGCGCGGGCGACCGCCGCGGCCATGGCCTCGAGCGTGTACGGATCGCAGGCGGGCGCCGCACCGTAGCCAGGCAGGTCGATCACATGCGCGCGAAATCGCGGCACCAGGCGCGCCGCGAGGTCGTCCCAGACGCGGGCAGTAAAGCCCCAGCCGTGCAGGAAAACGACGTCCCGGACCTTGCGTTGCTGTCGCGGGTCGCGCCTCCCCGGTTGCGGGTCGCGGGTCATGAGTTCAGTCACGAGTTACGAGTCACGAGTCGCGAGTCATGGCCCGGAACGGGGAATGACGCGCTCGCTCTCGTTCAAGGACGCGGCCAGGCGCTCGACATCCTCGATCGAGTGGGCGGCGGACAACGAAATCCTCAAACGCGCCGTTCCCCGCGGCACGGTGGGAGGACGGATCGCCGGCACGAGCAGGCCGTCGCGGGCAAGATGCTCCGACACCGCGACAGCCTCATCGTTACCCCCGATCACAAGCGGCTGTATCGCCGTTTGCGAGGGCGCCAGCCGCCAGCGCTTCGGTTTCAGCCGCTCCCGCAACCGGGCAACCAGGGCCTGCAGGTGACGCCGCCGCGATTCCCCCTCGCGCAGGAGGTCGAGACCCTTCATCAGCGCCACCGACAGCAGCGGCGGCGTCGCGGTCGTGTAGATATACGGGCGGGCGCGCTGGGCGAGAATCTCCACGAATTCCGTTTCGGCCGCGACGAAGGCGCCGAACACGCCCACGGCCTTGCCCAGCGTCGCCATGGTGATGACGCGCGGCGAGCGAACGTCGAAATGATCGGCCGTGCCCCGCCCTTCGCGCCCCAGCACGCCGAAGCCGTGCGCGTCGTCGAGCAGCAGCCAGGCGTCGTGGCGCTCGCACAACGCGACCAGCCCGGGCACCGGCGCGATGTCCCCGTCCATGCTGAACACCGCGTCGGTGACGACGAGCTTGCGCCGCGCCCGCGACGCGGCGAGCAGCCGCTCGAGTGCGCCGAGGTCGAGGTGCGGGTAGCGCCGGAACGCGGCACGGGACAGCAGCGCCGCGTCGTTCAGCGACGCATGGTTGAGGCGGTCCGCGAAAACCGCGTCGCCCCGTCCCAGCAGCGCCGTCACCACGCCGATGTTGGCCTGATAGCCGGTCGAAAACAGCAGCGCGCGCGCGCGGCCGGTGAATTCCGCCAGCCTGCGCTCCAGCTCGTGATGCGCGGAAAAATGCCCGAGGACCAGGTGCGACGCGCCGGCGCCGACGCCATAGCGGGCCGCCCCGGCGCGGGCCGCCTCGACCAGTTCCGGGTGCGCGGCCAACCCGAGGTAGTCGTTGCTGCAGAACGCGGTGTATTCCCTGCCATCTACTGTGACGCGCGCTCCTTGCGGGGTTTCCAGCAAACGCTTGCGGCGCCTCAGACCTTGCGAATCAAGTTCCGCCAGTTCCGCCGCAAGCGTTTGCTGGAGTGACGAGTGACGAGTGACGAGTGATGGATCGCTCACGTCAGCGGGCGCAAGCCGAGCTTGGCGAACAGCGCGCGATCCTGCTCGATGTCCGGATTGTTGGTTGTAAGCAATTTCTCGCCGTAGAAGATCGAGTTGGCCCCGGAGAAGAAGCACAGCGCCTGGATCGCCTCGCCCATCTCCTGGCGGCCGGCGGAGAGGCGTACCATGGTTTTCGGCATGGTAATGCGGGCGCAGGCGATGGTGCGCACGAACTCGAGCGGGTCGAGCGGCTCGGTGCCGTGCAGCGGCGTGCCCGGAACCTGCACCAGGTTGTTGATCGGCACCGATTCGGGGTACGGGTCCATGCCGGCCAGCTGCGCGATCAATGCCGCCCGGGCGCGGCGCGACTCCCCCATGCCGACGATGCCGCCGCAGCAGACGTGGAGGCCGGCGTGCCGCACGCGCTCCAGCGTATCCAGCCGGTCGTCCTGGGTCCGCGTCGAGACGATCTCGCCGTAGAACTCGGGCGCGGTGTCGATGTTGTGGTTGTA
>CAYSRR010000186.1:0-6234 GCA_964433375.1 uncultured Streptomycetaceae bacterium | reverse complement strand
CACCACCGTCTACACCGGTCCCGAGCCGCGGGCCTTCGTGCCCATGGATCAACGCCAATGAGCGGCCCTGTTCATTCGTGAAGTGAGGGTATTCCTTCCGCCTTCTTGGACTGATCGCGTAACCCGGGAACACGTCGTCTCCATTGCGATCCCATTCGTCGCGATCGGCGGGCTGTTCACGATCGCTTTCGCCCGCGACCGTCGCGGCCATGCAGTCTTCCGCGCCTTCGCGAGCGGGCGTCGGGGGGTGACGTGCTTGATTCCGCTGTCATTTAATTCCAGGTAGAGAGGAAGTTGGAAACGCGGGGTTCGATCCCGGCCTCTTTGATTGAAATGGCGTTTGTGGAAGAATGCGGCATGGCGGAACCGCAACTCTAGCCGGGCGTTCATGCAGTTCGCATCGCGAATTCACGAGGTGGCCGATCTGGAAGCGGCCGTCGAGTACTGCTACGAGCAGCGCTGGACCGACGGCCTGCCGGTCATTCCGCCCACGCTTGGAGCTGTCGGGCGCATCGTCGATTATCTGAAGCGCGCTCCCGAGGAAGTCGTCGGGATTGTCCCGCCGCGAAATGGTATCGCCACGATCGAGAAGATTGCCATCAACTGCGTGATGGCCGGGTGCGTGCCGGCGCATGTGCCAATCGTGATCGCTGCTATTGAGGCAATGCTGCAGGAGCGATTCAACCTCAACGGTGTCCAGGCAACCACGAACCCCTGCGCGCCTCTGGCGATCGTCAGCGGCCCTGCGGTCAGGGAACTTGGATTCAATACCAAGGAGAACGCGTTCGGCCACGGTAGCCGGGCTAACGCGGCCATCGGCCGCGCGATTCGCCTGATTCTCTGGAACATCGGGGGCGGGTATCCCGGCGACCCCTGCAAAACCACGCTGGGGCAGCCCGGCTACTACAGCTTTTGCATTGCCGAGGATCCGGACACCAATCCATGGGAACCTCTGCACGTGGAATCCGGGTTTCGGCCCGACGATACTGTCGTTACCATCGTGGCTGCGGGCGCGCCGAGCATGATCCAGTCCGGTGCCGGAAGCCGGCCGGCCGAAGACGTGCTCTACGTGCTGGGACGTTCGATCGCCGTGCTCGGCGGCTCGAATTTCAACGGCGGCGACATGGTGCTGGTGCTGGGCCCGATGGCCGCGAGAAACCTGGCGGATGCCGGATTCGGCAAAGCGGACGTCAAGCGCGAGCTCATGCGCCACGCCACGGTTTCGGTGCGGGATGCGAAGCGCCGGCACTCGATTCCCCCGACCCACCCGATGCATTGGAGCAAGGTAACGGACCCCGATGATGACAATGCCCCCGTGCCGTTCATCCGGGAAGCGGAAAACCTCGTGCTTCTGGTCACCGGCGCATGGGGCTCCGCTGGCGCGCACTGCGCGTTGTGCCCCGGGTGGGGCGCCGGCGGTGGTCAGGCCGTCCGCGGCAAGGTGGGTTTCCCCGACAGCCAGCGCAAGTAGACACTTCCCTTCAGACGATTCCAGGAGAAATCCATGAGCATTCAGCTACTCGACCCCGTTGCCGACGTGGAAGTCATCGTAAGGGAGCGGGAACGCGAGATCCGGAGCCTTGACGACAGAAAGGTGGGTTTCGTCTTCAACCAGCACGTGACGGCGTTGGCATTCTGGAAAAAGCTGGAGCAGGAGGTCAGGGGCCGCTTCAAGCCGTCCAGCGTGCATTCCCTCTACAAGGTGAATACCTGGGCGCCGGCGCCCAGAGCGGAACTGGAAAAGCTGGCGGCGGAATCGGAGTACGTACTGGTCGGCGTCGGCGCCTGAGGTTCCTGCACTTCCGGCGCCGTGCGCGACGGAATCAGTCTCGCCAGGGCCGGCGTGCCCGCGGTGGTCTTCGTGTACGACAACTTCGAGCCGGTCGCCCGTGCCCAGGCCCGGGCGCTGGGCATGCCGGACCTGCGAATCCACGTATTCCCGCAGTACGATCCTGGCGCGTCGTCTTCCGCCCTCGAAGAGGAAAAGGCAATCAAGGCCGCCGCGGAGTTCCCGGCGCTGCTGGCATCGGCGCCTGGCTGATCACCGCCCGCCGGCTTCCTTGATCACCTTGCCGTATTTGGCCATCTCGGATTTCACGGTGGCCTCGAGCACTTCCGGGGAGCTGCCGATGGTTTCCACCCCGACGGTGAGAAACCTTTTCTTCACATCGGGCTGGTTTAGCGTTCGCACGGCTTCCCGATTCAATCGGCCAATGATGGCCGCAGGTGTCCCGGCCGGCGCGAACAGTCCATGGATGGACACCGCTTCGTAGCCGGGAAGGCCCGACGCCGCCACCGTCGGCAAGTCGGGGAGCAGCACCGACGGCTGGAGGCTTGTCACCGCAAGTGCTTTCAGATTTCCCAATCTCACGTACGGCATCGCGGCGGTTGTGGCGGAGAACATCAGGTGTACCTCGTTCGCGGCAACACTGGTCAGTGCTGGCGCTGTGCCGCGGAACGGAACCCTGAGTATGTCCACGCCAGCCATGGACTTGAACAGCTCTCCCGCGAGATGGGACGACCCGCCCGCGCCGGCGGATGCAAAGCTGAGCGCGCCCGGCTTCGCCCTGGCATGGGCAATCAGGTCCTTGACCGAAGTCACCTGCAGAGCGGGTGTTACAACGAGAATATTGGGCGCGCTCGCCGCGAGCGTGATCGGTGCAAAGCTTTTCACCGGATCGTAGGGGACTTTCCCTCCCATGAACGGCGCCAGCCAGACTGCGCTGCCGAAATACAGCAAGGTGTGGCCGTCGGGTGGCGCGTTCGCCACGATGTCCGCGGCGATGAGGGCGCTTCCTCCGCGATTGTCCACGATGGCCTGCTGTCCCAGCGCGCTCGTAAGGCCCTGCGCGATCATGCGTGCGGCGGAATCAATGCCGCCTCCGGCGGCGGCCGTAACGATGCGAATCGGTCTGGAAGGATAGTCCTGGGCGGATACCATCCCTGCGCCAAGCGTTGTCAGCAAGGCGGTGGCAATCAATACGGAAAAGTTCGGTTTCAACATGATGTCTCGCGAATGGGTTCTGCGGATGCCTAGTGTGGTCAAGCTTCTTTTTCAGGGCCAAATTACATTATAAACAATCCGTGCGCCGTATCGTGGGGCTGAGGGTCGGCGCTAGGGGGGCAAACTCGACTTTCTCCACAGAGTAGTTGGGCTAACAAGGTCCACAAAGCGGAAAGTAGAGTCTGACCTTGCGACTCAACGGGGCACCATGCGCCAGGTGGGTACTCCGACCCGATTCCGTTTATCCTATGCGGTACGCTGATCACCAGGACAAAGGCAGGAGAATCACATGGCTGAGCTGGACATGGGAAACCTGCGGCCGTTGCTCGACGAGGAGGAGCGATTCGCGAAATCGATCGGGCCCGACGATCCGCGGGCCGCGGTCGCGCAGCGCATGCTCGCCATCATCGACGAGGCGCGCGGCCGCCTGCGCCCGTCGAAGGACTCGACGGCGAACTACGTGCCGAACAAGCAGATCGTCGAGGAGCTGATTACCCTGCGTTACGAGGCTGACCTGATCGCGGGCAGGGAAAAAAAGTAAGGCGAAACCCCAACCAGTGGATGCATGACTGGCGACGGGCCTTTTTAAATAATGCAAAGATCCGGCCGGGAAAGGCCGGCTACGGGAGGGGAAGCTTGAGCGCCAACTTCGTGCTGGTCGACTTCGAAAACGTTCAGCCTAAGAACGTGGGCGCGTTGAGCGGGCGTTCGTTAAAGATCAAGGTCTTCGCAGGCGCCAGCCAGTCCAAGGTTCCGCTCGAGATGGCCCGTGCCCTCCAGGTGCTCGGACCGGATGTTGAGTACCTGCAAATCGATGGTAACGGGAAGAATGCTCTCGATTTTCACATCGCCTACTACATCGGGCGCCTGGCCGCGGAGAATCCGGGTGCTTCTTTTTTCGTGATATCGAAGGATAAGGGCTTTGACCCCCTGATCAAGCACCTCAAGGCGCAGGGGATAACTTGCCAGCGCTCAAGCTCGATCGCCGATATACCCGGCGCCAGGATATCAAGTGCGAAATTGGGTTCGGATGCGATTGACGCGGTCAAGCCGTTCGATTCCCGCTCGATGCCGGAAAAGGTGGAGGCTGTCGTTGGCAATCTGGCGAAACTCAAGGCGGCCAAGCCGCGAACCCTGGAGGCGCTCCGAAGCGCGATCAGACAGGTCTTCAGGAAGAATGGTCTTGCTGCCGCGGAGCTCGAAAAAATCATCGAGCATCTGATCGGGTGCGGTACGCTGCAAATTGTTGACGGGAAGGTCACGTACGAACAGGCTCTCGAAAGTAAGCCGGCCAACTCAGAGCCGATCTCGGAAAGCGTCGATGCAATCATCGCCGACCTGAAAAGAAGAAAGGCATCCAGGCCGAAAAAGCTCAAGACGCTCCGAAGCACCATCAATGCGCTCTTCAAAAATGTGCTCTCGGATGCAGTACTGGATGATCTCGTCGACAAGCTGACAAGGCATGGGGCCGTAAAGATTGCCGACGACAAGGTGAGTTACGATCTGCCCTGACGAACCGGCTGTAAACGAAGTTAGAATACCTTCAGTCCTCCGCCTTTGGACTCCCGTCTTAAAATGATCCTATGAGTGAAACGAGCAACGAATTCCGCGTGATGACTTCCGGCGCCTTTACCGCCGCGCACCTGGCGTTGATTCCGCAGGTGGAGAAACTGACCGGGAAGAAGGTCGTGACCGCCTCGACCTCGATCGGCACGGGGGAGATGTCCATCCCGAACCGGTTGAAGCGCGGCGAGGGGGTGGACATCGTCATCGTGTCGGAGAGCGTGCTGCGCCAGTTTGTCGCGGACGGCCTGGTGCTGGCCGAAGGCCTGGCGGTGATCGCGCGCTCGACCATCGCCATGGCGGTGCGCGCGGGCGCGCCCAAACCGGACATCGGCACGGTGGATGCGCTGAAGCGCGCGCTGCTGCAGGCGAAATCCATCGGCTATTCCGCGAGCGTGAGCGGCACCTACCTCACCACCGAGCTGATCCAGCGTCTGGGGATCGCCGACCAGGTGATCGGCAAATGCCGTTTCGTCGGCGGCGGCGAGCGCGTGGGCGCGGTGGTCGCGCGTGGCGAGGTGGAGATCGGCTTCCAGCAGCTCAGCGAGCTGCTCCCCGTGCCAGGCATCGCGCACATCACGCCCCTGCCGCCGGAAGCGCAGAAAGTCTCGACGTTTGCCGCCGGCGTCGCCGCCAGCTGCACGGACCGGCCCGCCGCTCGCTCGGTGATCGCATTCCTGGCTTCGCCGGCAGCGGCCGGGGTCATCACGGACAGCGGCCTCGAGCCCGTGACGAAACGTTAAACTGTCGCCAGGCCTGCCGGCGCTGACATGAGCAATTCCGACGAAATCACCGAGTGGCTGGCGAGAAACGGGCGCAAGGCGCTCGATCTCGAATCGGCGAAGCAGCTGGCCGCGCAGTCGCCGGACCATTGGTACGTCGCTTCGCACGGCACCAAGGGCTTCCTGATCGGGAAAATGACCCTGCAGAAATTCTCGCAGCGCCACATCCTCGTGGATGCGACCGGCGAGGCCTGGCTGTTTCCCACCGCCGAAAGCGCCGTGATCTTCCTGCGCGACGAGCTCAAGGTGCCGAAGCCCCATCTGTTCAGGTTCTGACGGAACGCGGGAACGGCCACCGTGCAAGGTTTCGATCCCATTTTTACCGTAACCGGCGTATCGTGCGGTTGAACCATGGCGAACAGGGATGAGCGGCATGAAGACAGGGCTTGAAGCGCGCGTCGTGAACGGCTACAGGAACACGACCGCCGCCCCGCGCTTCGCTGCCGTCTTTGCGATCCTGCTCGCGGTGCTGCCCGGCCTCGCGCAGGCGCACCACTTCATGGACGGCGGCCTGCCCACGACGTTCGTGGATGGCCTGCTGTCGGGGCTGGGGCATCCGCTGATCGGGCTCGATCACGCGGCGTTCATCGTGGCCGCGGGATTTCTCCTGGCGCTGGTGGACGGCGGCATGAGGGGCGTAGTCGCCTTGATCGCCGGCTCCCTGGCCGGCGCCGCGTTGCACCTGGCCGGGGTGGATTTGCCCGGGGGCGAGGCGGGCGTGGCGTTGTCCGTCATCCTGGCCGGCGCGCTGGTGATCGCGCGGCGGCGGATCCGGCTCTCGTGGCTGGCAGGCGGGCTCGCGTTGGCCGGCGTGCTGCATGGGCACGCGTACGCGGAAACGATCTTCGGCGCGGAGCCGGCGCCGCTGGGCGCGTATCTCATCGG
>CAYSRR010000185.1:3889-6242 GCA_964433375.1 uncultured Streptomycetaceae bacterium | reverse complement strand
GCGCAGTTCGCGCGTCACCGGCCCGAAGATGCGCGTGCCGATCGGCTCGAGCTTGTTGCTGAGCAGGACCGCTGCGTTGGAATCGAACTTGATGAGCGAGCCGTCGCTGCGGCGCACGCCCTTCGCGGTGCGCACCACCACGGCGTCGTAGACCTCGCCCTTCTTCACGCGGCCGCGCGGCGCGGCGTCCTTCACGCTCACCTTGATCACATCGCCGATGCCGGCGTAGCGGCGCTTCGAGCCGCCCAGCACCTTGATGCACATCACGGAGCGGGCGCCGGTGTTGTCGGCCACGTCCAGTACGGACTGCATCTGTATCATCGTTCTCTCGCTATGCTTGCTTCTCCAACTTGACCGCTCATCCAGCGGCCAGTATTGGAGCCCGTCCGGGTCGGTCGCTGCGCCCGCATTTTCGCCAGGGCGCGGCGATGCTCTTGCTTGCTGCTACTGCACCCGCCGCAGGGCGGCGGGCACCACAGGGTACTGCGGGTTGCGGATTATACGGGTATCCCGCTGATTCCGCAACGTAAAAACAGGGCTTTTGCCGCCCCGTCAGACGATCCGGGCCTTCTCCACCAGCTGGATCACGCGCCAGGCCTTGGTCTTGGAGATCGGGCGGCATTCCTCGATCAGCACCAGGTCGCCGGCCTTGCATTCGGCCGCCTCGTCGTGGGCGTGGTACTTGCTGGAACGCGTGACATATTTTCCGTAGAGCTTGTGCTTCATGCGCCGCTCCACCAGCACGGTCACCGTCTTCGTCATCTTGTCGCTGACCACGCGGCCGGTCAGCTGGCGCTTGTTGGCGGCTTCGCTCATGCCTTGCCCTGCCCTTTCGTTTTCTCCGCCAGCACCGTGCGCACGCGCGCGATGTCGCGCCGCACCTTGGAAAGCTGGCTGGTGTTGGTGAGCTGCTGGGTGGCCTTCTGCATGCGCAGGTTGAATTGCGCCTTGAGCAGCGAGTTCAGCTCCTGCTGCAACTCGTCCGGCGATTTCACCTTCAGTTCGGTTGCCTTCATGCGTCATCCCCCAATCAGGCGCGATACGACCGTCGTGCGCAGCGGCAGTTTCGCCGATGCCAGCCTGAAAGCCTCGCGCGCTTCCTGCTCGTTCACGCCGTCCATCTCGTAGAGCACCGCGCCGGGCTTGATCTCGGACACCCAGTACTCGGGGTTGCCCTTGCCGTTGCCCATGCGCACTTCCGCCGGCTTCTGCGAGATCGGCTTGTCCGGGAAAATGCGGATCCAGATGCGGCCGCCGCGCTTGATGGCGCGCGACATCGCGCGGCGTGCAGCCTCGATCTGCCGCGCCGTCAGGCGACCGCGCGTGGTGGCCTTGAGCCCGTACTCACCGAAGCTCACCTTGTTGCCGCGCGTCGCGACCCCGCGATTGCGGCCCTTCTGTTCCTTGCGGTACTTACGCCTTGCGGGTTGCAGCATTCTTCGCTCCTGATCTCGTACCACCCGGCTTGGCGCCCGGCTTGCGCGCCGCGCGCGGCTTCTTCGGCCTGTCCGACGGCGGCGCCTCGGGCGCAGCCTCCGGCTTCGCCGCGCTCGCCAGCGCCGCGGCCACGGCCGCGGCGGGCTGCTCGTGCTTCTGCATCACCTCGCCCTTGAAGACCCAGACCTTGATGCCGATGACGCCGTAACTGGTCTTCGCCTCGGAAACGCCGTAATCGATGTCCGCGCGCAGCGTGTGCAGCGGCACCCGCCCCTCGCGGTACCATTCGTAGCGCGCGATCTCGATGCCGTTCAACCGGCCCGAGCTCGCGATCTTGATGCCCTGGGCGCCCAGGCGCATCGCGTTGGTGATCGCGCGCTTCATGGCGCGGCGGAACATGATGCGCTTCTGCAACTGCTGCGAGATCGAGTCCGCGATCAATTGCGCGTCGATTTCGGGCTTGCGCACTTCCTCGATGTTGACGTGCACCGGCACGCCCAGCATCTTCTGCAGCTCGCCCTTGAGCGACTCGATGTCCTCGCCCTTCTTGCCGATCACGACGCCGGGGCGGGCGCTGTGCACCGTGATGCGCGCGTTCTTGGCCGGGCGCTCGATGATGACCTTGGAGACCGCCGCGTGCGCGAGCTTCTTCTTGAGATGCTCGCGGACCTTGAGGTCCTCGAGCAGCATGGTCGAGAAATTCTTGTTGTTGGCGTACCACTTCGAAGCCCAGTTGCGGTTCAGCGCGAGCCGGAAACCGATCGGATTGATCTTCTGACCCATGCTTATTTTCTCCCGTCGCCGACGCTGAGGATGACGTTGCAGGTCGGCTTGTTGATGCGCGCGCCGCGCCCCTTCGATTGCGCGCGAAACCGGCGCAGGAAGGTCCCGCGCTCGACGCAGATATGCGTGATCT
>CAYSRR010000185.1:0-3879 GCA_964433375.1 uncultured Streptomycetaceae bacterium | reverse complement strand
CTTTCTGGCCCATGATGCTCTGCTCTCTCCCTACTTCTGGTCGCTCACCGCCACGGTGATGTGGCTGGTGCGCTTCAGTAACCGGTTGGCGCGGCCGCGCGCGCGCGGACTCCAGCGCTTCTGCTGCGGGCCTTCGTCCACGAAAATGCGCGACACCCTGAGCTCGTCGATGTCGGCGCCGTCGTTGTGCTCGGCATTGGCGATGGCGGATTCCAGCACCTTGCGAATGATGACCGCGCCCTTCTTCGGGCTGAACTGGAGAATGTTCAACGCCTGCTCGACGGGCTTTCCGCGAATCTGGTCCGCGACGAGCCGGCCCTTCTGGGCCGACAGGCGCACGCCGCGCAG
Source organism: uncultured Streptomycetaceae bacterium (assembly GCA_964433375.1). GTDB lineage: Bacteria > Pseudomonadota > Gammaproteobacteria > Burkholderiales > SG8-41 > SG8-41. Next base: position 3,531 of record CAYSRR010000185.1, on the reverse strand, counting down.
CTTGGCAGTGGTATTCATCTTGACTCCTTACGCCTTGGCGGCGGGTGCGGCGGCCGCCGGTGTAGGTGCGGATTTCTTGTCGCCGCCGGCGGAGGCGGTGGCAGCCGCAGCGGCCGAGCCGGCCTTGGAGTGGCCCTTGAAGACGCGGGTGTGCGCAAACTCGCCCAGCTTGTGTCCGACCATGTTCTCGGTGACGTACACCGGGACGTGCTGCTTGCCGTTGTGCACGGCGATGGTCAGGCCGACGAAATCGGGCAGGATCGTCGAGCGGCGCGACCAGGTCTTGATCGGGCGCTTGTCGTTGGTCTTCTGCGCCGACTCCACCTTCTTGATGAGGTGCAGATCGACGAACGGTCCCTTCTTGATCGAGCGTGCCATGGATTAACCTCCGGCGGCCTTGGCGTTGCGGCGACGGATGATCATCACGTCGGTGCGCTTGTTCTTGCGCGTTTTGTACCCCTTGGACAGCGTGCCCCACGGGGAGACCGGGTCGCGCGCCGCGGCTTTCTTGCCCTCGCCGCCGCCGTGCGGATGGTCGACCGGGTTCTGCGCCACGCCGCGCACCGTCGGGCGCACGCCGCGCCAGCGCATGCGCCCGGCCTTGCCGACGGACTCGAGCGAGTGCTCCTCGTTGCCGACCTCGCCGATGGTGGCGCGGCAGTTGACGTGCACCTTGCGGATCTCGCCCGACCGCAACCGCACCTGGGCATAGTCGCCTTCGCGCGCGAGCAACTGCACCGAGGTGCCGGCGGCGCGGGCCAGCTGCGCCCCCTTGCCGGGCATCATCTCGATGCAATGGATGGTGGTGCCCACCGGGATGTTCCTCAACGGCAGCGCGTTGCCGGACTTGATCGGCGCTTCCGGTCCCGAGACGACCTGCGCCCCGGCGGAAACGCCCTTGGGCGCGATGATGTAGCGGCGCTCGCCGTCGGCGTAGCACAGCAGCGCGAGAAACGCGCTGCGGTTCGGGTCATACTCGATGCGCTCGACCTTCGCCGGGATGCCGTCCTTGTTGCGCCTGAAGTCCACGATCCGGTAACGCTGCTTGTGGCCGCCGCCCTGGTGGCGCATGGTGATTTCGCCATGCACGTTGCGCCCGCCGCGCTTGTTCTTGCGCTCGACGAGGTGCGGCACCGGGCCGCCCTTGTGCAGCTCGGGATTGACGACCCTGACCTGCTGGCGCTGGCCGGGCGTGATGGGTCTGATCTTGACCAGCATTACTTGGTCTCCGCTTGCTCGGCAAAGTTGATTTCCTGCCCCGGCTTCAGGCAGACGTAGGCCTTCTTCCAGTGATTGCGGCGCCCCATGTTCTGCCCGAAGCGCTTTTCCTTGCCGCGGACGTTGACGACGGTCACCGATTCCACCTGGACCTTGAACATGAACTCGACCGCCGCCCTGATCTCGGGCTTGGTGGCGTCGGAAGCGACCCGGAAGATCACCTGGTTGTGCTTGTCCGCGACGAAAGTGCTCTTCTCGGAAATCACCGGCGCCAGCACGACCTGGGTCAGGCGCTCCTGCTGCTTGGGACTGGGCGCCGCGCTCATGACAGCATCTCCTCGATCTTCGCGACCGCGGCTTTCGTGACCAGCACCTTGTCGTGCTGCATCAGCGAGAGCGGGTCGGCATGGCCCACCGTCACCACGCTGACATTGGGCAGGTTGCGGGACGACAACAGCAGGTTCTCGTCCAGGCTGTCGGTAATGATCAGCACGTCGTCGAGACCCATGCCTTTCAGCTTGGCCGCCAGCAGCCTGGTCTTGGGCGCGTCCAGCTTGAACGTCTCGATCACCGCCAGCCGGTCCTCGCGGGCGAGCTGCGACAGGATCGAGCTGACCCCGGCGCGGTACATCTTGCGGTTCACCTTCTGGCTGAAATTCTCTTCCGGCAGGTTCGGAAACACCTTGCCGCCGCCGCGCCAGAGGGGCGAAGAAGCCCGGCCGGCGCGCGCGCGCCCCGTGCCCTTCTGCTTCCACGGCTTCTTGTTCGACTTGTTGACCTCGCCGCGCGTCAGCTGCCTGCGCGTGCCGAGGCGGGCGTTGGCGAGATAGGCCGTGACGACCTGGTGCACCAGCGACTCGTTGTATTCGCGCGCGAACGCCGTGTCGGACGCCGCCACCTTCGCGGTGGGCTTGCCTTGATCGTTGATCAGTTGAAGTTCCATGGCGTCCCCTTACTTCCCCTTCGCCGGCTTGGCGGCCGCGGCGGGCTTCGCCGGCGCGCCGGCGCGCGCCGCGCGCACGGCCGGCTTGACCGTCACGCCGCCGCCGCGGGAACCGGGCAGCGCGCCCTTGATCAGGAGCAGCTGGCGCTCGGCGTCGACGCGGACGATTTCCACGTTCTGCACGGTGCGATGGGCGGCCCCCAGGTGACCGGCCATGCGCTTGCCGGGAAACACGCGGCCCGGGTCCTGGTTCTGGCCGATCGAGCCCGGCTTGTTGTGAGAGACCGAGTTGCCGTGGCTGGCGCGGTTGGAGGAAAAGTGGTGGCGCTTGATCACGCCGGAGAAACCCTTGCCCTGCGTCGTCCCGGAAACGTCCACTTTCTGGCCGGGCTTGAAGATGTCCACGCCGATCGTGCCGCCGACCTTGAGGCTGGCGGCCTCGTCGGGCTTGAGGCGGAATTCGCCGAGCGTATGGCCGGCTTCCACGCCCGCCTTGGCGAAATGCCCCGCGGCGGCCTTGTTCACGCGGCTGGCGCGACGCTTGCCGTACGCGACCTGCACCGCGGCATAGCCGTCGGTCTCGGCCGTCTTGATCTGGGTCACGCGATTGTTCGACACGTCCACCACGGTCACCGGGACGGTATCGCCCTCATCGGTGAACACGCGGGTCATGCCGACCTTGCGTCCCACTAATCCCAAGCTCATGTTATTCGCCTTTTATCCAAAGGTGCCGGCTGCAATTGGCCGACGGTGTTACATCAATGTTGAATGCGGAATGGAAATCCAGGCATTCATCATTAAACATTCAACATTCATAATTTAATTTCAACATCCACTCCGGCCGGCAGGTCCAGCTTCATCAGCGCGTCCACCGTCTTGTCGGTGGGATCGATGATGTCCATCAGCCGCAGGTGAGTGCGGATCTCGAGCTGCTCGCGCGACTTCTTGTCCACGTGCGGCGAACGCAGCAGGTCGAAGCGCTGCCTGCGGGTCGGCAACGGCACCGGCCCCCGCACCACCGCGCCGGTGCGCTTGGCGGTATCCACGATCTCGAGCGCCGACTGGTCGATCAGGCGGTAGTCGAACGCCTTCAACCGTATGCGTATTTTCTGACTCTTGACTGCCATGTTCCTGATCCTTGGTCGGTCGCTACTCGATAATTTTGGCGACGACGCCGGCGCCCACCGTCTTGCCGCCCTCGCGGATGGCGAAGCGCAGCCCCTCTTCCATCGCGATCGGCTGGATCAGCGACACCGTGATCGACACGTTGTCCCCCGGCATCACCATCTCCGTGCCCTGCGCCAGCTCGATCGAGCCGGTCACGTCCGTCGTGCGGAAGTAAAACTGCGGACGATACCCCTTGAAGAACG
>CAYSRR010000184.1:0-6273 GCA_964433375.1 uncultured Streptomycetaceae bacterium | reverse complement strand
CCTATCACCGCGGCTTCGTCGCGGATCTCTTCTACCAGGTGCCGGCGCGGCCGCCGGCGACGGACCTCCCGGTGTACATGCGGGAAGGGATGACGGATGAGGGAAAAAGTGTCGGGGGATGAGTATCGAGGGAGGAGTGTCGAGGGGCGAGTGTCGAGTGAATAATAAGCAATAGTAATTTACTCCCTCGACACCCGACACTCGACACCCGACACACCGAATCATGATCGACTGGACGACCTTCACGCCGTGGAGCGCGCTGGCCGGCGGCGTCATCATCGGCGCGGCGGCGGCGCTGTTCCTGCTGGCGAACGGGCGCATTGCCGGCATCAGCGGCATCCTGGGCGGGCTGCTGCGGCCCGCCGCGGGCGACATCGCCTGGCGCATCGCGTTCATCGCCGGGCTGGTTTTTGCCCCGGCGCTGTACGCCTTGTTCGCGGGCCTGCCCGGCGCGACGATCGAGGCGGGCTACCCGGCGCTGGCGCTGGCCGGCCTGCTGGTGGGGGCGGGCACGCGCTACGGCTCGGGCTGCACCAGCGGCCACGGCGTCTGCGGGCTGGCGCGGCTCTCGCCCCGCTCGCTGGCGGCGACCGCGGCCTTCATGGTCGCCGGGTTCGTCACGGTTTACGTGGTTCGCCACCTGCTGGCCTGATGTGCCCGCCATGCACAGCCTGAGCGCATTTCTCGTCGGCGCCCTGTTCGGGATCGGCCTCATCGTATCCGGCATGACCGATCCCTCCAAGGTGATCGGCTTCCTCGACCTCGCGGGCGCCTGGGACCCGTCGCTGGCCTTCGTGATGGGCGGGGCGGTGGTCGTCGGGCTGATCGCGTACCGCGCCGCGCGCGGGCGGACGCGGGCCTTCCTGGGCGGCGCGATGCGCATACCCGCCGCGCGGCACATCGACCGGCGGCTCGTTCTCGGCAGCGTGGCGTTCGGCGCCGGCTGGGGCCTTGCCGGCTTCTGCCCGGGACCCGCGCTGGTCGCGCTCGGCGCGGGCCACGACAAGGCGGTGGTGTTCGTGATCGCCATGCTGGCCGGGATGGCGCTGTTCGAGATCGCGGAACGGCTCCTGCGCGGCGGAAACAGGTGACCGAAGCGCCCGTTCCAGGTCCGGCCGGACCGGCCGCGCAACCTTCGTTCGCGGCGCTGCGCCACCGCGACTTCCGCGTCTATTTCGTGACGACGGCCCTCGCCATGATGGCCGACCACATCGAGCACGTCATCAGCTACTGGGTGCTGTTCGAGAAGTTCCAGTCGCCGGCGCTCGCCGGGTTCGCGGTGCTGTCGCACTGGCTGCCGTTCCTGTTCTTCTCGGTCTACTTCGGGGCGATGGCCGACCGCTTCGACAGCCGGCGCGTCATCCAGGTCGCGATGGTCATGTACATGGCCGTGTCGTTCGCCTGGGCGGCGCTGTTCTACACCGACTCGCTCGAGGTCTGGCACGCGATGGTGCTGCTCGTGATCCACGGCATGGCGGGCGTGCTGTGGGCGCCCGCGAGCCAGGTGCTGATCCACGACATCGTCGGGCGCGAGAATATCGTCAGCGCGGTGCGGCTGAACGCGACCGGGCGCCAGCTCGGCGTCTTCCTGGGCCCGGGCGTCGGCGGCGCGCTCATGCTGCTGGTCGGCCCGGAAGCCGGCCTCGTCGTGAACGTGTTCATCTACCTGCCGCTCGCCTGGTGGCTGCTGCGGGCGCCGTACGCGGGCGAGCACCGCCGCGCCGCCGCGAAGGCGCAATCCGGCAGCTTTGCCGATGCCGTGAAGGTCCTGCGCGAGGTCTCGGGCAACCGCACGCTCATCTCGATGATCGTGCTGGCGGGAGTGACCTCGCTGTTCGTCGGCAACGCCTTTCTCGCGCAGATGCCGGAGTACGCCCACGATCTCGGCACGGAAAAGGTCGATTTTTCCTATGCGGTCCTGCTCGGCGCCAACGCGGCCGGCGCGTTCATCGGCGGCATGATCCTCGAGTCGCGGGGCCTGCTCCGCTCCACGCCGCGGACCGCGATCGTGCTGACCGTCCTCTGGTGCTTCAGCATCGCCGGCTTCGCGGCCGCCACGAACTACCACCTCGCCGTCGCGCTCATGTTCGTGGCGGGCTTCCTGAACCTCGCTTACACCTCCATGGCGCAGGCGCTGGTCCAGCTCGAGTCCCCGGTTCACCTGCGCGGCCGCCTGATCGGGCTGTTCCAGATGTCCCACAACGGCCTGCGCGCGTTCAGCGGCATCACGGTGGGCCTGCTCGGTAGCCTGATCGGCATCCACTGGTCGCTCGCGCTCTCCGCGATGGCGCTGCTGGCCATCACCTTCGCGCTGCTCGCCTTCACGATGCGCGCGCGCTAGGAATTCGCCGGGCCGCAGCCCGGCGAATTCCTAATACAATTTCTCCATTAAGGATTCTCGCCCGGAGAGCTTGAGGCATACTGTACGCCGTTTTGTTCGGCGGCATCGGACTGGGCGATAGCGGGAATCCTTCCTTTATGGCAAAAATCATCGGCGGCATCGGCACGTCGCACGTTCCCACGATCGCGATGGCGTACGATCGCAGGAAGCAGGACGCCCCGGACTGGGGGCCGCTGTTCAAGGGCTACGAACCCGTGTCCACGTGGCTCGCCGAGCGTCGGCCAGACGTGCTCGTGTTCTTCTACAACGACCACGCGACCACGTTCTTCTTCGATCATTACCCGACTTTCGCGCTGGGCGTGAGCGCCGAGTACCCGATCGCCGACGAAGGCGCGGGGCCGCGGCCGGTGCCGCCGCTGAAGGGGCACGCCCCGCTCGCGCGCCACATGGCCGATTCCCTGGTCAACGACGAGTTCGACATCTCGGTGTTCCAGGGCCTGCCGATCGACCACGGCTGCCATTCGCCGCTCACCATGTTCTGGCCGCCGGCGCCGGACTGGCCGGGGAAGATCGTGCCGATCGAGATGAACGTGCTGCAACACCCGATACCGACGCCGCTGCGTTGCTACAAGCTCGGCCAGGCGGTACGCCGCGCGGTCGAGGCTTACCCCGAGGACCTGAAGGTGGTGGTGGTCGGCACCGGCGGGCTCTCGCACCAGCTGAACGGCCCGCGCGCCGGCTTCAACAATCCAGAGTGGGACGCGCGCTTCCTCGACCTGATCGACCGTGACCCGGGCGAGCTGACGCGCATGAGGCACGCCGATTTCATCCGCCTCGGCGGCACGGAGGGCGCGGAGTGCGTCATGTGGCTCGCCATGCGCGGCGCGCTGTCAGGCCACGCGCGCAAGATACACCAGAATGTCTACCTGCCGATGACGACGACGATGGCGGTGGCGCTGTTCGAAGAACCGTAATCAGCCGCCGATGAATTCTTTTTAATACCCCCTTGAGGGGTACGCCGATAAACGCCGATGGATCGGGTTCGACGCTTGCCCTAGCGGGCGCCGGGAACGTTGCGTGTCTTGAGGAACTGCTCCAGCGTCTCGCCGCGCATCGCGGCGACGATTTCCGGATTGGAGGTGCCCGTGACGCGGGCGAGCTTCTCCAGGCAGAAAAAGCTCGCGCCGTAGCGGATGAGCCCGGCCCAGTCGCGTTCTCGCACCAGTTGCTTCTCTTCGGCGCTGAGGCCGGCTTTTTCCAGTGCCTTTTCCGCGTCATCGCGGAAAAGGCCACGGCGCTCCGGTACGATCAGCCCGTGCAGGAAGCGGTTCAGCCGCAGCGCTTTGCCGCTCCTCTCGAGCGTGAAGAGGTAAGTGCCTTCCAGCGACTCGACGCCTTCCAGTTGCGGGTTCATGATTCCTTCGAGTGTCGAGTGTCGACCAATAGCGCAGCATAGGATCTCGGCTGGCGCATGTTCCCGGTTCGGGTGACATCCCAGGCGCGATTATATGCGAGCGGCGGGCGCTGATCAGCGGCTTTCCTTACGCGAGGAATCCCGCCTGGTGGAAAGCCGCCCGCGGCACCAAGTGTTTGCCACCTTGACGGTCAGCCGCGATATCATGCGGGCATGAATACCCAGAATCTCATCCTCAACTTCATCCAGTCCTGTATCAGCGGCAGGCTGGGGATGTCCGACTGCGGCCCGATCTGGCAACTGGGCGTGATCGCCGTGTTTCTGCTGGCCGCCGTCGCCACGCTGCTGGTGCTCCGGCTGCGCTCGAGCCCGGCAACCGAAAAGGCGTGACCCCTTCCCAACCCTCCCCCTTGGCAAGGGGGAGGGTAAGGGTGGGGGTCGCGGATGCTAGGATAACCGCGTGGCCCTGACCCCGTCTTTCGTCGCACCGCCCAAGGGCGAGCTGACCCATCTCCTGCGCCTCGGCCGCTACCTCGCGCCCTACCGCCTGCGGGTCGCCGGCGCGGCTGCGGCCCTGCTCGTCGCCGCGGGCTGCGTGCTGCTGCTCGGGCAGGGCGTGCGGCACGTGGTCGACGGGGGCTTCGGCAGCGGCAACCCGGAACTGCTCAACGCGGCGCTGGCCGGCGTGGTGGCGGTGGCCGTCGTGCTGGCCTGCGCCACCTTCGCGCGCTTTTACCTCATGATGAGCGTGGCCGAGCGCATCATCGCCGACCTGCGCCGCGCGGTGTTCGCCCACGTGCTCACGCTGTCGCCGGCGTTCTTCGATTCCGCGCGCACCGGCGAGATCGGCTCGCGCATCACCAACGACAGCGAGCAGTTGCGGCAGGTCATCGGCTTCGGTTTCTCGATGTTCATCCGCAACGCGCTGATGATGGCGGGCGCGCTGGCCCTGCTGTTCGCGACCAGCCCGCGGCTGGCCGCCCTGATCGTGCTGGGAGTGCCGCTGACGCTGGTGCCGATCCTCGTGATCGGGCGCAGCGTGCGCCGCCTCTCGCGCGTCAACCAGGACCGGGTCGCGGACGTCTCCGCGCACGTGGACGAGTCGCTGCACGAGGTTCGCACCGTGCAGGCGTACGGCCACGAGGATCGCACGCGCGGCAAGTTCGACGGTTCGGCGGAAGCCGCGTACGCGGCGGGCGTTTACCGCGTGCGCGTGAAGGCATGGCTCATCGCGCTCGTCATGCTGATCGGCTCGTGCGCGGTCGGCGTCGTCCTCTGGATCGGCGGCCACGACGTGCTGGCCGGGAGTCTCACCGCCGGCGAGCTTTCCGCCTTCGTGTTCTACGCCGCCGTGGTCGCGAGCGGGGCGGGGACCGTTTCCGAGGTGTGGGGCGAGATCCAGCGCGGCGCCGGCGCGACCGAGCGGCTGATGGAGCTGATGGACACCCGGTCGGTGCTCGCCGCCGCGGCGCCCGCGATCACCCTGCCGCCGCGCGTGACGGGGGCGGTCCGTTTCGACGAGGTCGTGTTCGCCTATCCCGCCCGCCCCGAGACGATCGCGCTCGGCCCGGTTTCGTTCGCGGTCAATCCCGGCGAGCGCGTGGCGCTGGTCGGCCCGTCGGGCGCGGGCAAGTCCACCATTTTCTCGCTGATCCTGCGCTTCTACGACCCGGCATCGGGCCGCGTGCTCCTCGACGGCGCCGACATCCGGCATTGCGAGCCGCGCGAGGTGCGCCGGGCGGCCGCGCTGGTGCCGCAGGACCCGGTGATCTTCGCCGCGAGCGTCACCGAGAACGTGCTTTTCGGCCGCCCGGACGCGCCCTTCGAGCAAGTGCGCGCCGCCTGCGCGGCGGCGCACGCTCTGGAGTTCATCGAGCGGCTGCCGCAGGGCTTCGACACCGACCTCGGCGAGCGGGGCGTGAAGCTATCCGGCGGCCAGCGCCAGCGCATCTCGATCGCGCGCGCGATCCTCGCCGACCGGCCCGTGCTGCTGCTCGACGAGGCGACGAGCTCGCTCGACGCGGAGAGCGAGCGCCAGGTGGCGGAGGCGCTCGAGCGGCTCGCCCGCGGGCGCACCACGCTGGTCATCGCCCACCGCCTCGCCACCGTGCGCCACGCCGACCGCATCATCGTCATGGACCGCGGGCGCGTCCACGCCGTCGGCACCCACGCCGAGCTGCTGCGCTCGAGCGGGCTCTACGCGCACCTCGCCCGGCTGCAGTTCATCGCCGAAGGCGAAACTGCCTGAGCCCGCATCGGTAATATGGAGGCCGTCGAAGGCAGTTTCGCCTTAAAGTAGCCTAGCGGCCTTATCGCCTATCCCCCTATCCCTTATCACCTGTCACGCCTTTCCAGCGAATGCTGATCACGAAAGACCACTTCGTCCCGCACGTCTCGACGGTGCCGGCCAACGCCGGGCAGCTGGTCGGGCTGCACGTGCGCGAGAAAGCGCGGTCGCGCGGCGCGGCGGGCGTGGTGCTGTTCGTGCACGGCGCGACGGTGCCGTCGGTGCCGGATT
>CAYSRR010000183.1:546-6284 GCA_964433375.1 uncultured Streptomycetaceae bacterium | reverse complement strand
GACACCGACTGGCGCGCGATCACGCCCGGCGCGACTTTCTCGATGACGTCGGTCAGCTTGGCGTTGATCGGGCCCTTGCCGTCGATCGGCTGGCCGAGCGAGTTCACCACGCGGCCGAGCAGTTCGGGGCCGATCGGCACCGAGAGAATCCTGCCCGTGCACTTGACCGTGTCGCCTTCGGTGATGTGTTCGTATTCGCCCAGGATCACCGAGCCGACCGAGTCGCGCTCGAGATTCAGCGCGAGGCCGAAGGTGTTCTTCGGGAACTCCAGCATCTCGCCCTGCATCACGTCCGAGAGGCCGTGGATGCGGCAGATGCCGTCGGTCACCGACACCACGGTGCCCTGCGTGCGCATCTGCGCCCCGGCGTCGAGGTTCTGGATCCGGCTCTTGATGAGTTCCGAAATCTCGGAAGGATTGAGTTGCATGAGTACTCCTTAAGCTTTCAATGCGTTTTCCAGCGCGGCGAGCTGCGCGCGCGCGGAGCCGTCGATGACCTTGTCGCCGATCACGACCTTGACGCCGCCGATCAGCGCCTTGTCGACGCTGACGCGGGTTTTGACCTTGCGGCCGGTCTTCTTTTCCAGCCTTGCCACCAGGTCGGCGAGCTGCGCCGGGTTCATCTCGAACGCGGTATGGATCTCCGCCTCGACCGTGCCTTCGCGCTCGTTCTTCAACGCTTCGAAGTGCGCGCGAATCTCCGTCACCACGTCGAGCCGGCCGTTCTCCGCCAGCACGCGCACGAAATTTTCCGTGTCGCCGGAGAGCTTGCCGGCAAGTATCGAGATCACCAGCCCGGCGGCCCTGGCATCGGAAAGATTCGGGTCGCCGACCGCCGCGCGCACGCGCTCGTCCGCCGCCACGGCGGCGAGATTGGCCAGCGCCGCCGACCAGTCGGCGAGCTTGCCCTGGGCGTCGGCCAGCTTGAAGACGGCTTCCGCGTACGGGCGCGCGATGGTGCTCGGTTCGGCCATTCTCTGAGCAGGGGACCTTAGGCAGTCCCCCGCACCCCCCGCGATGTCAGTTCAAGACCCATTGTCAAAGCTGCTTTTTAATCCCGTCGAGCAGGTCGGCGTGCGCCTTGGCGTCCACCTCGCGGCGCAGGATCTTCTCGGCGCCCGCGACCGCCAGCACGGCCACCTGTTCGCGCAGCTGCTCGCGCGCGCGTTGCGCCTCCTGCTGGATATCGGCCTTGGCCGCGGCCTTCTCGCGATCGCCCTCCGCCTTGGCGGCGATCTTGGCCTCCTCGATCACCTGCGTGGCGCGTTTCTCCGCCTGCGCGACGATATCGGCGGCGCGCCCGCGCGCGGCGGCGACTTCCTCGCCGGCCTGCTTCGATGACTGCTCGAGCGATTTCTTGCCCTGCTCGGCCGCGGCCAGTCCGTCGGCGATCGTCTTCTGCCGCTGCTCGATCGCGCGCAGCATGAACGGCCAGACGAGCTTGACCGTGAACCAGATGAACAGCGCAAACGTGGCGGCTTGCGCGATCAGCGTGAGGTTGAAACTCATGGCGGCTCCCTGCCCCCCTGCGGGGAAACGATTACTGGATTACCGCGAGCAGGGGATTGGCGAACGCGAACATCATCGCCAGGCCGACGCCGATGATGAACGAGGCGTCGATCAGGCCGAGCAGCAGGAACACCTTGACCTGCAGCGCGTTGGTCAGTTCCGGCTGGCGCGCGGCGGCTTCCAGGAAGCGGCTGCACATGATGCCCACGCCGACGCAGGCGCCGAGCGCCCCCAGACCGATCATGAGACCGATGCCGATGCCGGTATAGGCTTGGACCATGGCCAGCATTTGAAGCTTTTCCATTGTTTTTCCTTTCCTGAACGGGAAACGTGGTGTGGTTTAGTGGTGGTCGTGCGCCATCGCGATGTACACGACGGTGAGCATCATGAAAATGTAGGCCTGCAGTACGACGATGAGTATGTGGAAGATCGCCCAGCCCAGGCCGAGGACGGTGGCGACGATCGTGCCGAAGATGCCGGTCGCCGCCAGCAACCACAGCAGCAGGAAGATGATCTCGCCGGCGTACATGTTGCCGAACAGCCGCAGCGAATGCGACAGGGGCTTGGACACGTACTCGATGAAGTTGAACATCAGGTTGAACGGCCACAGCAGGGGATTGGAGCCGAACGGCGCGCAGAACAGCTCGTGGATCCAGCCGCCGAGCCCCTTGGCGGCGATCGAGAACCAGATCATCAGCAGCCAGACCGCGAGCGCCAGGGCGAAGGTGGTATTCACGTCGGCGGTGGGCACCGGGCGCCAGGCATGCAGGCCCGCCCATTCGAGCGGCGCGACGATGATGTCGATCGGCAGGAAGTCCATGGCGTTCATTACCAGCACCCAGACGAACACCGTCAGCGCCGCCGGCGCCACGAACCGGTTGCGGTCGCCGTGATGAAAGATGCTCTTGACCTGATCGTCGATGAATTCGACCAGTATCTCGACGAACGCCTGGCGCTTGTCCGGCACGCCGGCGGTGGCGCCGCGCACCACCCACCAGATCGCGCCCATCGCCAGCACGCCGACCAGGATCGACGTGATTATCGTGTCGACGTTCAGCGCCCAGAACCCGCCTTCCCCCGCCGGCTTGGTCAGGAAGGTCAGGTGATGCTGGATATAGTCCGTGGCGTTGAAATCTTTGCCGGCAGCCATGATCGAGGCGTGTCGTTATTCTCAAACTTCGCGAACAAAAAAAGCCATTGCGAAAATCAGCACCGTGGCCGTGAACGTGCCCAGGAAAGCGAGCACCACGACGTCCCTGTACGTCGTAAGCACCAGCCACAGAAGGATGGCGATGAGGCCGATCTTGACCGCTTCGGCGCCCAGCGCGTTGAGCAGAACCCCCCCTGCGGAGTCCGCTTTACCCAACGAGGCCACGACCGCGGCCGCCAGTCCGGAAAAGATGCTGATCGAGCCGCCAAGTACCGCGGACAGGGCACCATCGGCGCCAGCCCAGAACCCGGCAACGAGCATCAGAACGGCGGTGGCCAGCAATTGCCACCGTAAAACGGCGCGTATCGGCTTGGCCAGGTCGCGAAGCATGGTGTTGAGTTTCCTCGCGCCCTGAAAAGCCCCGCAAGTATAGCCTTGAGGCAGGATAAGGGTCAATTTGCTGTGCCGCAACAATCAGGCCGGGTCAGGTCTGGCCCAGCCTGCGCAGGAACGCATCGAGCTGGTCCAGGGAGGCGTACTGAATCACCAGCTTGCCGCTGCCCGCCTTCGTCCCGGTCTGTATGTTCACCGTGGTGCCGAGGCGCTGGCTCCACTCTTCCTCGAGCCGCGCCACGTCGCGGTCGGTCCTGGCGCGCGCGCGCGCTGGCGCCCGCTTGCCCAGGCCCGCGACCATCTGTTCGACCTGCCGCACCGAGAGCCGCTTCTCCACGGCCTCACGCGCAAGCTCGATCTGTTTCAGCGCCGGCAGCACCAGCAGCGCCCGCGCATGCCCCATGTCGAGCTTGCCCTCGCGCACCAGCTCCTGCACCGGCGGCGCGAGCTCCAGCAGGCGCAGCGCATTGGTGATGGCCGCGCGCGACCGGCCCAGCGCCTGCGCCGCGTCGACGTGGGTCATGCCGAATTCCTCGATCATGCGCTTGACGCCCGCGGCCTCCTCGATCGGGTTGAGATCCTCGCGCTGGAGGTTTTCGATCAGCGCGGCCGCCAGCGCCTGGCGGTCGGGAACCTCGCGCACCAGCGCCGGTACGGTGGCAAGCCCCGCCATGCGGGCGGCGCGCCAGCGCCGTTCGCCGGCGACGATTTCATAGCGACCCGCGCCGAGCGGACGCGCGAGTATCGGCTGCATCACACCCTGCGACTTGATCGACTCGGCGAGCTCGGCGAGCGGCTCCGGTGCCATGCGGGAGCGCGGTTGATAGCGCCCGGGCTGCAGCGCATCGATGGCGATCATGCTGAGCGTCTCGGTGCCTGCCGCCGGTTCTTCCGCACCGCCCAGCAGCGCATCGAGTCCCCGTCCCAATCCCTTGATCCTGGCCATCGTCTGCTCCTCAACCGCCGGTGCGGTTCAGCATCTCGCCCGCAAGCGCCAGATACGCCTGCGCGCCCTTGGAAGTCTGGTCGAACTTGAGCGCGGGCACGCCGTGGCTGGGCGCCTCCGCGAGCCTGATGTTGCGCGGAATGACGGTGCGATAAACCTTGTCGCCGAAATGCTCGATCAGCTGCGCCGAGACCTGCTGCGCGAGCATGTTGCGCGGGTCGAACATGGTGCGCAGCAGGCCCTCGATCTCCAACGCCGGGTTGAGGTGGGCCCGCACCTTCTTGATGGTCTGTACGAGATCGGAGAGGCCCTCGAGCGCGTAGTACTCGCACTGCATCGGGATCATCACTGCCTGTGCCGCGGTGAGCCCGTTGACCGTAAGCAGGTTCAGCGCCGGGGGACAGTCGATCAGGATGAAATCATAATCGTCCCCGACCGCGGCCAAAGCTTCCTTCAGCCGCGTTTCCCGGTGCTCCACCTCCACCAGCTCGATCTCGGCGCCCGCCAGCTCGCGGTTGGCGGGCAGGAGATCGTACTGGCCGTTCTCCGAGCGCACCCGCACTTCGCCGAGGGTGCGCGTGCCGAGCAGCACGTGGTAGACCGTGGCGCCGAGCGTGCGCTTGTCCACGCCGCTGCCCATGGTGGCGTTGCCCTGCGGATCCAGATCGACCAGCAGCACGCGCCGGCCGGCCGCGGCGAGGCTGGCGGCGAGGTTGACCCCGGTGGTGGTCTTGCCGACGCCGCCCTTCTGGTTGGTGATGGCGAGGATCCTCGGCATGTTCAGCCCCGCTCCAGTAAAAGCAGGTGTCGTTGCGCGTCCAGGCCGGGTACGGTCAGCGGGGTCGCCGCGCGCAGGCGCCAGCCTCGCGGCAAGCGCGCGATTTCCTCGTCGGGATAAACGCCTTTCATCGCCGCCAGGCATCCACCCGGCGCGACATGCCGTCCCGCCGCGGCGACGAATTCCGCCAGGTCCGAAAAAGCGCGCGAGATCACCATCTCAAAAGCCTGCGCCGGCTGCCAGGTTTCCACGCGCTCGCAGGCCACCGTCACGTTCTCGAGCTTCAGCTCCGCTTTCGCCTGCCGCAGGAACGCGGCTTTCTTGTGGCTCGACTCGAGCAGCGTCACCTGGACGCGCGGCGCCGCCAGCGCGAGCGGGATGCCGGGCAGCCCCGCGCCGCTGCCGACGTCGAGCACGGTGCTCGCCGCCACGTGCGGCACGATCGCCAGGCAATCGAGCAGATGATGGCTGACCATCCGGGGCGCCTCGCGCACCGCGGTCAGGTTGTAGGTCCGGTTCCATTTTTGCAGCAGCGCCAGGTACTCCAGCAGCCGCGACTCGGCTTGCGGCGGCAGCTTGAGATCGAGTTGGGCAAGGCCCCCGGCCAGTTGCGCCGCCAGGCTCATGGCTCACGCGGATTTCGCTATGGAGCGCCCCGTTGCCCCGGGACGCGCCGATGGTTCAGAGTGAGCGCTTGCTAACTTGCGTTTCAGGTGCACCAGCAGCACCGAAATCGCGGCCGGCGTGATCCCGGAGATGCGCGCGGCCTGGCCCAGCGTTTCGGGGCGGTGCTGATCGAGTTTTTGCTGCGCTTCGACCGACAGCCCGCGCACGTCGCGGTAATCCATCGCCTCGGGCAGCCGCAGGTTTTCGTAATGCCCGGCGCGCGCGATCTCCTCGCGCTGGCGCTCGATATAGCCCTGGTACTTGGCCTGGATTTCGACCTGCTCGGCGGCCTGCGG
>CAYSRR010000183.1:0-536 GCA_964433375.1 uncultured Streptomycetaceae bacterium | reverse complement strand
CGGCCTGGATGATCCGCAGGCCGCCGAGCAGGTCGAAATCCAGGCCGGGCCCGGCTCCCGGCAGCGTCATCAGCTGCGCATAACTGATCTCGGGCCGGCGCAGCAGTTCCGTGAGCGGATACTCGCGTTCCAGCGGCTGGCTGAAAACCGTCGCGAGCATCTCCGGCGCCAGCACCCGCGGGTTGACCCAGGTGCTTTTCAGGCGTTCCTGCTCGCGCGCGATCGCATCGCGCTTGCGCGAATAGGTCGCCCAGCGCGGCTCGCTCACCGCGCCCAGGCGATAACCCGCCTCGGTCAATCGCAGATCGGCATTGTCCTCGCGCAGCGACAGGCGGTACTCCGCGCGGCTCGTGAACATGCGGTACGGCTCGGACACGCCGCGCGTGACGAGGTCGTCCACCAGCACGCCCAGGTAAGCTTCGTTGCGCAGCGGGCACCACGACTCCAGCGCCTGCGCGCTTCGCGCCGCGTTGATGCCGGCGAGCAATCCCTGCGCGGCCGCTTCCTCGTAACCGGTGGTGCCGTTGATCTGGCCG
>CAYSRR010000182.1:0-6291 GCA_964433375.1 uncultured Streptomycetaceae bacterium | reverse complement strand
ACCGGATGTTCTGGAACGTGCGTGCGATGCCGCGGGCGGCGACCTGGTGCGGTTTGGCGCCGGTGAGACGCGCGCCGTCGAAGTCGAACTCGCCGCCATCGGGCCGGTAGAGGCCGGTCAGCACGTTGAACAGCGTCGTCTTGCCCGCCCCGTTGGGGCCGATCAGCCCGAAGATCTCGCCGCGCCCGACCGAGAGCGAGATGTCCGCGAGCGCGGCCAGCCCGCCGAAGCGCTTGCTGATCCCGCTCGCTTCAAGCAGCGGCGCGTCAGCGCGCGGCATGCGTGCCTTCCCCGACGGCCAGCTCGCGCCGGCGCGTGGTCGACGGCCACAGGCCCGCGGGGCGGAACAGCATCATCAGCACCAGCGCCAGCCCGAACAGCAACATGCGCAGGTCCGAGGGGTCGACGTAGACCTCGCCCAGCCAGTTCTTCTGCAGCGGCGCGGTGTAGCGCAACGCCTCGGGCAGCGCGGTGAGGAGCACCGCGCCCAGCACGACGCCGCCGACGTTGCCCATGCCGCCCAGCACCACCATGCACAGCACCATGATGGAATCGAGCAGCGTGAAGCTCTCGGGGCTGATGAACCCCTGGAACGAAGCGAACAGCCCGCCCGCCACGCCGCCGAAAGTCGCGCCCATGGCAAAGGCGAGCAGCTTCAGGTCGCGCGTGTTGATGCCCATGGCGGAGGCCGCGAGCTCGTCCTCGCGGATCGCGACCCAGGCGCGGCCGACGCGCGAGTCTTCCAGCCGCCGCGAGATGAAGATCGAGGCGCAGGCGCAGGCGAGGAACACGAAGTAATAGCTGTGCACCGGCGCGAGCGTGATGCCGGCCACCGTGTAGGTCTGGTTGAGCGCGACGCCGCCGGCGGCGATCGGATCGATCAGCGTGATGCCCTGCGGGCCGTTGGTGATGTTGACCGGGCGGTTCAGGTTGTTCAGGCAAATGCGGATGATCTCGCCGAACCCCAGCGTGACGATGGCGAGGTAGTCCCCGCGCAGCCGCAGCGTCGGCGCGCCCAGCAGCACGCCGAACACGGCGGCGACGAGCGCGGCGAGCGGCAGCACGGCGAGAAAGGACCAGTGGATTTCGAACTGGGGGGAGGCGAGCAGCGCGTAGCAGTAGGCGCCGACCGCGAAGAACGCGATGTAGCCGAGGTCGAGCAGGCCGGCGTAGCCCACCACGATGTTCAGCCCCAGCGCCAGCATGATGAACAGCAGCGCCACGTCGATGATGCGCACCCAGGCGCGCCCGAGGACCGCGTCGACCGCGAACGGCAGGGCGAGCAGCGCCACGGCCAGCAGGCAGTAGAGCGCCCAGCGCAGGCGCGGGTCGCGCGGCAGGGCGTCGCTCATGCGCGGTCTCCCCCCGACTGGCCCATGATCCCGGACGGGCGCAATACCAGCACGCCGATCAACACCAGGAAGGCGAAGATGTCGCGGTAGTTGCTGCCCAGCACGCCGCCGGTCAGGTCGCCGATGTAGCCCGAGGCCAGGCTTTCGATGACGCCCAGCAGCAGCCCGCCGAGCACGGCGCCGGCGACGTTGCCGATCCCGCCGAGGACGGCGGCGGTAAACGCTTTCAGCCCCAGCATGAAGCCCATGAAATAGTGGCCGATGCCGTAGTAGAGCACCACCATCACGCCGGCGATCGCCCCGATCGCCGAGCCGAGCAGGAACGTGAACGCGATGACGCGGTTGACGTCCACGCCCATCAGGCCGGCGACCTGGCGGTTCTGCTCGGTGGCGCGCATCGCGCGGCCCATGCGGCTCGCCTTGATGAACCACAGCAGGCCCGCCATCACCGCGCAGGCGAGCAGGAAGATGAAGGCCTGCAGGTCGGTCAGGTGCACGCCGCCGACGGCGATCTCGGCGGGCTTCAGCAGCTCGGGCATCGTCAGGTACTGCTTGCCCCAGACGAGCGCCGCCGAGTACTGCAGCAGGATGGAGACGCCGATCGCGGTGATGAGGGGCGCGAGCCGGGGCGCCTGACGCAGCGGCCGGTAGGCGACGCGCTCGATGGAGACGCCGAGCGCGGTGCAGACCAGCATGGCGGCGAGAACCGCGAGCGCGAGCGCGAGCGGCGCCGGCACGCCCATGGCCGCGAGCACCTGGGCCACGGTGAGCGCCGTCAGCGCGCCGACCATCACGATGTCGCCATGGGCGAAGTTGATCAGGCCGAGGATGCCGTAGACCATGGTGTAGCCCAGCGCCACCAAGGCGTAGATGCTGCCCAGCACCAGGCCGTTGACGATTTGTTGGAGAAAGATGTCCATGGTTCAAGAAAAACGGCACCCTGCGGGTGCCGTTTTTCTACTGTATACGCAAACCGGAACTATTTCCCGGCGCCGCCCGGCGTCACCGTTTCCAGCGGCTCCCACTTGTCGCCCTTCACCACATAGATGGTGATGGGGCTGTTCACGAGATCGCCTTTGTCGTCGAACGCGATCGGGCCGATCACGCCCTGGAGCCGGGTCTTGCCGACTTCCGGCAGGAACTTCGCCGGCTCGACCGAGCCGGCGCGCTTCATGGCGTCGATGAACACCATCACCGCGTCGTAGCCCATCGGCGCGAACAGCTCGACCTCGGCGTTGAACCTGGCCTTGAATTTTTCCATGAAAGCCTTGCCCCCGGGCATCTGGTCCTTGGGCAGGCCGGGGGTGGAGGCCATGATGCCCTCGGACGCCTCGCCGGCGAGCTTGATGAAGTTCGGCGTCTGCATGCCGTCGCCGCCGATGTACTTCGCCTTGATGCCGAGTTGCGCCATCTGCCTGACCATCGGGCCGGCCTGCGGATCGATGCCGCCGAACATGATGAGGTCGGGCTTGCGCCCCCGGATGCGGGTGAGGATCGCCTTGAAGTCGGTGTCCTTGTCGGTGACGTGCTCGCGCGCGACCACCTTGACGCCCGCGGCCTTGACCGCCTTCTCGAAGGCGTCGGCGAGCCCCTGGCCGTAGGCCGTGGAATCGTCGATGACGGCGACGGACTTGCTCTTCAGCGTCTCCGCCGCGAACCGGGCGAGCGTCGGGCCCTGCTGGTCGTCGTGCGCAACGAGGCGGAACGTGGTCTTGAAGCCCTGCTGGGTGTACTTGGGGTTGGTCGACGCCGGCGAGATCTGGGGGATGCCCGCCTGGGCATAGGTGCTGGAGGCCGGAATCGAGGCGCCGGAATTGAAATGGCCGACGACCGCGGCGACCTTCGCATCCGCGAACTTCTGCGCGACGGTCGCCGCCTTGGTCGGGTTCGCCTCGTCGTCTTCGGCGAGGAGCTCGAATTTCACCGGTTTCCCGCCGATGGAGAGGTTGGCGGCGTTGGCGTCCTCGATGGCGAGCTGCACGCCGTTGCGGATGTCGATGCCGATGTGCGCCTGCGGCCCGGTCAGCGGCGAAGCCGCCCCGATCCTGACGACCAGGGTTTCGGGCGCTTTGGGTGCCTCGGCCCTGGACTCGGGCGGCGGCGCCTCTTGGCCGCAGCCGGCGAGGATCAGTGCAACCGTGAGGCTGAGGCCGGACCAGAAGGCGGGTTTGCGAACCATGCAGGCTCCTTGATGTAAACCGTTGTTGCTACTGGAAAAAATCATTATCCCCATGACAGTACGGGTTGTCAATTTCTCATAAAAAAAGCCGGCGGGCGCCGGCTTTTTTTCAGGAAACCTCGGACTATTTGATGCTCAAAATCCACTTCACGATGGACCGGATGTCCTCGTCCTTCACGTGCGCGTTGGGCGGCATCGGGATCTCGCCCCACACGCCCTTGCCGCCGGCCTTCACTTTCTTGACGAGCTCGGCCTCGGCGCCCTTGCTGGAGCGGTACTTGGTAGCGACGTCCTTGTAGGACGGGCCGATCAGCTTCTTGTCCAGGGAATGACAGGCCATGCAGCCGCTGGCCTGGGCGATTTTTTCGTTTGCCTGCGCCGTGCCGGCCAGGGCGAGACAGGCGGCGGCGAGTGCGATCAACAGCTTATTCATGAAGAACTCCGCAGTAGTAAGGTAAGGGGTGGTTTCGAAACCCGCGCATTCTAGCCCAAAGGAATCGGCCGGGCATCCGCCCGGCCGATTCCTTATCCGGAAACCCGATCAAGCTCGCATCCCGGTTTGGTCGCGGGACAGCAGGCGTTCGAGGGTGGGCAGGTCCGTCACGGGCGGCAGGCAGGTAACGTCCCGGCAGACCCAGGCATGGACGCCGCTCGCCGGGGCGGCCTTGTCCAGCGCGGGCGGCAGTCCGGGCAGACCCGCGGGCAGCGCGACGATCATCGTGTCAGGGCGGTAAGTCCGCGCCAGCGCGCGCAGCCACTCGATCGTCGCCCCGTCTTCCCCGCGCAGGATGACGATCCGCGGCGGCGCGAGGTACTCGTCGAGCGCGGTCGCGAGGCTTACGAAGCCGCTCGCCTGGCGCTCCATGGCGGGGTAGAACAGCCGCAGCGCCCGCTCCGCCGCATCGAGATAGCGCGGCTTGCCGACGAGATGCCCGAGCCGCTGCAGGGTGAAGGCCGCGATGCCGTTGCCGGAGGGTGTCGCGTTGTCGTGCCCGGGCTTGGCGCGGTGAATCAGCTTTTCGTGGTCGTGCGAGACGAAGAAGAAGCCGCCCGCTTCAGTATCCTCGAATTGCTCAAGCAGGGTGTCGGCCAGCTCGCGCGCCCACGCGAGATCTTCCGGGCGGAATCGGGTCTGCATCATTTCCAGCAGCGCATCGAGCAGGAACGCGTAGTCGTCGAGGTAGGCATTGAGATGCGCCGTGCCGTCCTTGTACGTCGCGAGGAGGCGGCCATTCTTCCACAGCGTGGCGCGGATGAAGTCGAGCGCGCGTCGCGCCGAGGCGAGCCACGCCGGTTCTCCGAACGCGCGCGCCGCGCGCGCCATGCCCCGCACCATCAGCGCGTTCCAGCTCGTCAGCACCTTCTCGTCGCGTTCGGGCCACACGCGCTTCACGCGGGCGGCGAGCAGCTTCGCCCGCGCGCCGTCCAGCCGCCGCCTGCATTCGTCCGGCGCGACGCCCAGGTGCCGGGCAACGGCCTCGAGCGGCTTCGCTATCCTGAGGTGCCAGTGTTTCCCCTCGAAGTTGGGCGCGCCGTCCAGCCCGTAATGCGGAGCGACGACGGCGTATTCCTCCGCGGTCAGCAGCGCTTGCGCCTCGCCCGGCGTCCAGACGTAGAACTTGCCCTCCTCGTGCTCCGAGTCGGCGTCGAGCGAGGAGTAGTAGCCGCCCCCGTTTCCCTCGCCCGGCGACTGCATGTCGCGCATGATCCAGGCCGCGGTCTCCGCCGCGACGTCTGCGAACAGCGGCGCCTGCGTCACGAGCCAGGCGTCGCTGTAGAGCGCGACGAGCGCCGCGTTGTCGTAGAGCATCTTCTCGAAGTGCGGGATGTCCCAGTGCCCGTCCACGCTGTAGCGGCAGAAGCCGCCGGCGAGCTGGTCGTAGATGCCGCCCTCGGCCATTTTCTCGAGGGTCAGTCTCGGGATCGCGAGACCCGGCGCGCCGCCGTCCAGCGCGTAGCGGCGCAGGCAGAAGGCGAGCTCGAACGGGTGCGGAAACTTGGGCGCGTGCCCGATCCCGCCGTGCACGTCGTCGAACGCCTGCGCGAACTCGCGCACCGCCGCATCGAGCGGCGCGCGCTTCAGCTCGCGCTCGCCGCCCACGGCCGGCAGCGTGCGCGCGAGCGCCTCGAGCAGCGAAGCGTTCTGTTTCGCGATGTCCTCGCGCTGTTCGCGGTATGCCTGCGCGATGCGCGGCAGGATGTCGAGAAAGCCCGGCATGCCGTGGCGGGCGTGCTTGGGGAAGTAGGTGCCGCCGAAAAACGGCGTGCCGTCGGGCATCAGGAACAGCGTCAACGGCCAGCCGCCGTTTCTCTGCGAGAGCATGGCGTGCGCGGTCTGGTAGATCTGGTCGAGGTCGGGCCGCTCTTCCCGGTCGACCTTGATGTTGACGAAGTGCCGGTTCATCTCCGCCGCGACCTCCGGGTCCTCGAACGACTCGTGCGCCATCACGTGGCACCAGTGGCAGGCGGAGTAGCCGACGGAGAGCAGGATCGGCTTGTCCTGTTCGCGCGCAAGGGCGAGCGCGGCCTCGTCCCAGGGATGCCAGTCCACGGGGTTGTCCGCGTGCTGCCGCAGGTACGGCGAGGTCTGGGTGGCGAGGCGGTTGGACATGAAAAGCCGCCCCGGGTCCGGTCAGTCGGTGACCGCGCCCTTGCTTGCCGTGGAGACCAGCCGCGTGTACTTGGCGAGCGCGCCGCGCGTGTAGCGCGGCTTCGGCTGCTTCCATTTCTTCCGGCGCGCGGCGAAGGAACTCGCCGCGC
>CAYSRR010000181.1:0-6358 GCA_964433375.1 uncultured Streptomycetaceae bacterium | reverse complement strand
CGCGGCGCGGCCCCATTCGCCGGCGCCGCCGTCGCTGCGCGACAGCACCTCGAGGTTGTCGTCGAGCGCGCCCATCCACGGGTTCATCTTCTCTTCCTCGGTGCCGGGCAGGAAGCCGATGTCCTCGCCGACCGGCACGGTGACGCGCGTCATGATGATCTCGGTGTAGAGCTTGTTCTCCAGCGTCTGCATCAGCCCCGCCGCGAGCGTCAGCAGCGTCTTGCCGGTGCCGGCCTGTCCGAGCAGCGTCACGAAGTCGATCTGCGGGTTCATGAGGATGTTGAGGGCGAAATTCTGCTCGCGGTTGCGCGCCGTGATGCCCCAGACGTTGTGGCGCTGGCCGGCGTGGTCGCGCAGCGTGACGAGGATCGCGGTCTTGCCGCCCGCTTCCTTGACCTGGGCGTAGAACGGCCGGTCGGACTCGAGATAGACGAACTCGTTCACCAGCAACTGCGCGCACAGCGGCCCGCGTATCCGGTACCAGGTGTGCCCGTGCTGCTGCCACGACTCCATCTCCTTGCTGTGGGCGTCCCAGAAGTCCTCGGGCAGCGCCCGCGCGCCGGTGTAGAGGAGGTCGGTATCTTCCAGTACCTTGTCGTTGAAATAGTCCTCCGCCGACAACCCCAGCGCGCGCGCCTTGATGCGCATGTTGATGTCCTTGGACACCAGGATCACCTGGCGCTTGGGATGCAGCTCCTGCAGATGCTTCACCACGGCGAGGATCTGGTTGTCGGACTTGCCGCTGGCGAGGCGCGCCGGCAGCTCCCCGTTGACGGCCTCGGTCTGCAGGAACAGGCGCCCGCTCGCGCTCTTGTCGCCGTGCACCGCGAGCGCGATGCCGTGCGCTATGTCGTCTTTCCAGGGGGCGAGCATTTCTTCGAGGTAGCGGCTTGCCTGGCGCGCATTGCGCGACACTTCCGACATGCCCTTCTTGTTGTTGTCGAGCTCCTCGAGCGTGGTCATCGGCACGTAGAGATCGTGCTCCTCGAAGCGAAAGAGGCTGGTGGGGTCGTGCATCAGCACGTTGGTGTCGAGGACGAACAGCTTGGCGACGGCGGGGAAACGGGCGATGACCGGGGTGTGCGGGGAGGCGGGGGCGGACGCGGTCTTGCGGGGGGTCATGTATCTCCTGCGGTCTTTAGTTTTAAGTTTTGAGTGTTTAGTTAGAGGTTCATCGACAACTCGACACTAAGCACTCAAAACTCAACACTGGCTATTTGAGGGTCTTCACGAATTCGAGCACCTCCCCGACATGGCCGGGCACCTTCACGCCGCGCCACTCGCGGCGCACGATGCCTGTTGCGTCGATCGCGAACGTGCTGCGCTCGATGCCCCGCACCTTTTTGCCATACATGTTTTTCATTTTGATGACATCGTAGAGCTTGCACGCGATCTCGTCGGCATCCGACAGCAGCTCGAACGGGAATTGCATTTTGGTCTTGAAATTCTCGTGCGACTTCAGGCTGTCGCGCGACACGCCGTAGATGCCGCAGGCGAGCTTCCGGAATTCCGGGTAGAGGTCGCGGAATGCCTGCCCCTCGGCCGTGCAGCCGGGCGTGTTGTCTTTCGGGTAAAAGTAAAGGACAAGGGGTGAGCCGATGGCCCGGGAGAGACGGAAAGGCTTCCCGCCGGTGGCGGGCAGTTCGAAATCGGGAGCTGGCTTGTCTAGCATTCGGCGTTGCGGCCTCGTCGCGCTATGGGTTGGAAACTATGGTGAACGAAACCGGCGCGAGGCGCAAGTTACGTCAGAAATTCTTTTCCCTGCGTGGAAACGGGACGGTTCGAGCCGGGCACGGGCTGCTCGACGATCACCCGGCGCGGCAGGTGCGCCAGGTCGAGCGAGGCGGCATAGTCGCGCAGGGAGACGATGTCGAGCCCGAGGCTGCGCCACCCTTCCAGCAGGGCGCGCAGCACCGGCTCGAACACCGTGCCCTCGACTTCGGCCCGCAGCGTGTGCACATGGCCGTCGGGCGGCGGCTTGCGGGCGAGCTCGAGCAGGCGGCGCACCGCCTCATCCGGGTTGAGCCCCGCGGCAAACAGCTCGTCCAGAGTGGGCAGGGTCGTCGGCAACTGCGGGCACGCCGCGATCTCGCCGTTCACGACCGGGATGAAAGGCGCGCTGCCCCGGGTGTCCGAGCAGTGCCGGAAGCCGAGTCGCTGGGTGTGGCGGTAGGCAAACCGGTTCATCTGCCAGTTGGGCGCGCCCTGGGTCAGGGCGGGCGTGCGGAAGATGTCCTCGTAGCGGCCGCGGGCACGCTGCATGGCCGACCGGGTCCATGCCTCGTCCGCGCGCGCCGCATGGCGTATCCAGCCGGCGCGGTCGAACGCCAGGATGCCCGCTTCGTAGCCTTCCGCGCGGATGGCGCGCATCTCGTCCGCGCAGCGCGCGCCGATGTCCGCTCCGGGCAGCAGGGTGCCGGACAGCAGCGCGGCGGGACCGTAGCATTTCCATTTCGGCACGCGCGGCAGGCTGTCGAGCGCACGCCCGGTATGGTCGGGACCGAGACTGAACAGGAAGGTGGCGCCGGCGCGATGCGACTTGAGCAGGGCGGCCAGCCGCGGCGCGGCTTCGCGCGTGCCGCGCAGCGTCGCGACTTCGATTCGCAGCGCAAGCTTCATGCGGCCCGTGACTCGTGACTCGTGACTTGTGACTCGTTCAGGCAGCGTCGGGCAAGCGTCCTGAATGTCTCGTCGCCGGGATCGTCGAGGGTCAGTCTCGGCGCGCGGCCGAGAGCGGGGTAATGGTTGTTGATCGCCCGGGTGTAGGCGGGATCGTAGTGCCTGACCAGCAGGTCGGCCGTCAGCTCGTCCCAGCGGCCCTGCTGGACGAGTTCTTTCCACTTGTCGATGAGCGCGTGCCCGTGCAACGGGACGAGGCGCGCCAGACGTTCGAGCAGGCTGTCCGGGTTATGGAGAAAATGCGCGTATTCCAGCTTGAGCAGCGCCACCCGCGTCGCGATGGCGGCTTCCAGCACGATGCACTCGCTGGCCCACATGCGATCGATGAGAGCCTCGGGCACTCGTAGCGCCCCGATCTTTTTGCTTTCCGCCTCGATATAGACGGGCCGGGACGCATCGAACCCGGTGAGTGCGGCCCATACTCGGCTCTCGAACATTTTCTGCGACGGCTGCGGCTCGTCCGGCAAGCCGCCCAGCAGGGATCCGCGATGGGCGGCGAGCGCCTCGAGATCGAGAACCTGGGCGCCGTTTTCGCGCAGGGACTGCAGGAGGCGACTCTTGCCGGTGCCGGTGAGCCCGCAAACCACCCGTAGCCGGATGGGGCCCGGCATGCGCTCGAGGTCGGCGATCACGGCCCGGCGGTAGCCGCGGTAGCCGCCCTCCAGCCGCGCGACCTGCCAGCCGACGCGGGAGAGGACGTGCGCGAAAGCGCCGCTGCGCTCGCCCCCGCGCCAGCAGTAGACGAGCGGCTGCCAATCCCGGGGCCGGTCGAGGAAGCGCGCCTTCATGTGCCGCGCAATATTGGCGCTTGCCAGCGCCGCGCCGATCTTGCGGGCCTCGAAAGGGGAGCGTTGCTTGTAGATCGTGCCGACCTGCGCGCGCTCCGCGTTGTCGAGCACGGGACAGTTGACGGCGCCGGGAACGTGGTCCTCGGCGAACTCTCCCTCGGAGCGAACGTCGATGATCTCGTCAAACCGGGATAGTTGTGCTACGTTAACTACGATCGGTTCTCGCACGGGCATTCTTGTTTCATGATGCTCACCGGGCCATTTTACGGGAAAACATGAACAAGCCCCTGGAAACGCAACCCATCCGGCTGACGCAACTGGCGCATGGCGGCGGCTGCGGCTGCAAGCTCGCGCCGTCGGTGCTGCAGGACATACTGGCGGGGTCGCCTCTCGCCCGGAACTTTCCCGACCTGCTGGTGGGCAACGAGTCGAGCGACGATGCCGCCATTTACCGCATCAACGAGTCGCAGGCGATCGTCGCCACCACGGATTTCTTCATGCCGGTGGTGGACGATCCCTATGATTTTGGCCGCATCGCCGCGACCAACGCGATCTCGGACGTGTACGCCATGGGCGGGAAGCCGATTTTCGCGCTCGCCCTGCTCGGCATCCCGCTCGGCAAGCTGCCCGTCGAAATGGTCCGTCTTATCGCCGCCGGCGGCCAGAGTGTGTGCGACGCGGCCGGCATTCCCATCGCCGGCGGACATTCCATCGACGCGCCGGAACCGATCTACGGCCTCGTCGCGCTCGGCCTGATCGATCCCGCGAAGGTGAAGCGCAACGACCGGGCGCGGGCGGGCGACGTGCTGATCCTCGGCAAGGGCCTGGGGGTGGGCATCATGAGCGCCGCGATCAAGAAAGGCGAGCTCGAGAACGAGGCCTACAGGCAAATGCTGGAATCCGTGACGCAGCTCAATACGCCCGGCATCCGTCTCGCGGACATGGCCGGCGTGCACGCGCTGACGGACGTCACCGGCTTCGGCCTCCTGGGGCATCTGCTCGAGATGTGCCGCGGCTCGAAGCTGGAAGCACGCGTGCATTTCGATGCGGTGCCGGTTCTGCCGGGCGCCCGGCACCTGCTGGAGGCGGGCTACGGCACGGGGGCGTCCGACCGCAACTGGGCAAGCTATGGGCAGTCGGTGGTTCTGCCCGCCGGCAAGCCGGCGTGGGCCGCGAAACTGCTCACCGATCCCCAGACCAGCGGCGGATTGCTGGTGGCCTGCGACGCCGCGGCAGCGCCCGCCGTGCTGGACGTATTCAAGCAAGAGGGGTTCCAGTACGCGACCCCGATCGGCACCCTGACCGAGGGTGCGCCGAGGGTCACGGTCACATGAAAGAAATCGTGAACGGGGTGTCGTTCCCGTTCACGATTTCTTATCGACGGTTGCAGGCCTCGTAAGCAGGGGTCGCAATCCCTTCCACACCGTATCGAGCATCAGCGGCTGCGCTTCCGCGGTGGGGTGTATGCCGTCGGCCTGGAAATACTCCCGCTTGTCGCCGAATCCCTCGAACAGGAACGGCACGAGCGCCAGTTTTTTCCGCTGGGCGGTCTCGCTGAAGGCGCGCTGGAACTTTTCCGTGTAGGACGTGCCGTAGTTCGGTGGTATGCGCATGCCGACCAGCAGGACCCTCGCGCCCGCCTGGCGGCCGGCATCCGCGATTTTCTCGAGGTTGACGCGCATCGCGTCGAGGTTGCCACCGCGCAGCCCGTCGTTGGCGCCCAGTTGGAGGATGACGATAGCCGGGCGGTGCGACTTGAGCGCGGCCTCGATGCGATTGGCGCCGCCCAGCGTGGTTTCGCCGCTGATGCTCGCGTTGGCTACCTTATAATCGAGCTTCTCCGCATGCAGACGCCGCGCCAGCAGGCTGACCCATCCCTGCTCCTGGGGCAGTCCGTATCCCGCAGAGAGGCTGTCGCCGTAGACCAGGATGGTCGCGGCGGCGCTGCTGGTGGACGCCAATGCGAACAGGCAGGCAGCAATCACTGAACGCAGGATCATGCGAAACGATATTTCCCCAGTCATCATTCAGGCCTCGGATCTCGGCAAGCAGGTTACCACCGGCACTTCCGAATTGACCATACTGTCCGGCGTGAGTTTCGATATCCGCGCCGGCGAAGCGGTGGCCATCGTTGGCGTCTCGGGATCGGGCAAGTCCACGCTGCTCGGCCTGCTGGCGGGGCTCGACACGCCGAGCGCGGGCGCCGTGAAGATCGACGGGTACGAGTTGAACGCGCTCGACGAGGACGGGCGCGCGGCGCTGCGCGGCCGCATGGTCGGGTTCGTGTTCCAGTCGTTCCAGTTGCTGCCGGCGATGACCGCGCTGGAGAACGTGATGTTGCCGCTTGAGCTGGCCGGCGCGGATGGCGCGGAAGAAGCGGCGCAGGAGATGCTCGGGCGCGTCGGGCTCGGCGACCGCCTGCGTCATTACCCCAAGCAGTTGTCCGGCGGCGAGCAGCAGCGCGTGGCGATCGCGCGCGCCTTCGTGTCGAGGCCCCGGCTGCTGTTCGCCGACGAGCCGACCGGCAACCTGGACGCCGCCACCGGCGCCCAGGTGATCGACCTGTTGTTCGGGCTGAACCGGGAAGCCGGCGCGACCCTGCTGCTGGTGACGCACGACGAGGCGCTGACCCGGCGCTGCGACCGCGTGCTGCGTCTCGCCGGCGGCCGCCTGCAGAACAACGACAAATAACCGCGAAGACGCGAAGGCGCAAAGGAAACGCAAAGATGGGAGTAATAATCCGGAATGCTGGACTTTCTTTGCGGAAGCTCGGCGTCTTTGCGCCTCTGCGGTTGAGTATTTTGATATGAATTTCGCGCGCGAAATTCATCTGGCGTGGCGATTGCTCGCGCGCGATTACCGCGCCGGGGAACTGGCGCTGATCGCGATCG
>CAYSRR010000180.1:0-6390 GCA_964433375.1 uncultured Streptomycetaceae bacterium | reverse complement strand
AACGGCGTGCCCGCGCTCATCGGCGCGGCAGTCACGAATAAACCGAGCGTCTCCAGCAGGCCGGACCACTCGGCGGCGGTGCGGTAATGCAGCCGGTCGCGCAGCCGGCCCCGCATCATCTGCAGCAGCCGCTCGCTCCAGCGCGTCACCCGAAAGGCGAAGCCCGCGCCTGCATCGGCCTCGCGCAGCAACAGCAGGCCGCCCGGCTCGAGCGCGGCCGCGGCCCGTTCGAGCACGCGAAGCTGGTCGCGCGCCTCCAGGTACATCAGCACGTCGAACAGGACGACGGCCGAGCACGGCGGAAATTCCGCGTCGCGCACGTCTCGCGGCATCACCCGCGCCTGGCCGGCGAGCGCACGCTGCGCCAGTCCGGCGTGATTTGCGTCGATCTCGACGCCTTGCAGCGCGAGGTTCAACGGCGGCGGCGGCCAGCCCGGCGGCCACTGCCCGCCGCGGAACTGCCCCCGGGCCGCGACGAGCAGCGCCAGCAGCAGCCCCCGCCCGCAGCCCAGGTCGAGCAGCGTGCCACGACCGGGCAGGACGCCGCGCTGCAACAGCGTGAGAAAGACCGGGTCGAACCGCAGCTTGTTGCGCGCGAACCGCCACGCGTAGGCGCCGGCGCCGCGATAGGGTCGCGCCGCCGCCGCCAGCAGCGCCTTATGCTGCGGGCTCATCGCGGCAGCCTTCCGGCAGCGTGACCGGCTTGAGCCCGCTCGCCGCCAGCCGCTCGAGCAGCGCGGGCAGGACGGCGAGCACGACCGGTTCGCCGTCGCGAGCGCATGCGGAGCCGCTGTCGTGCATCAGCAGGATGTCGCCGGGGGCGAGCCCGCGCGTCAGCCGCCGCAGGACGCGGCCGGCGTCGCCGTCCACCGTATCGAAGCCGCGGCGCGTCCACGACACGTACTGCAGGCCGCGCGACGCCATGACGGGATCGAGCATCGGGCTGCGGAAACCCGCCGGGGCCCGGAAAAACGCCGGCGTCCGTTCGGTGACGCCGGCGATGGCCGCCTGCGCCGCGTCCACTTCGCGCCGCAAGCGCCAGGGCCCATAGAATGCGAAGGCGCCGGAGTGAGAATGGCTGTGGTTTTCCACGCTGTGGCCGCGGCGCGCGATTTCCCGCACGAGCTCCGGAAACGCGGCCGCCTTCTCGCCGATGCAGAAGAAGCTCGCGCGCGCATGATGGCGGTCGAGCAGGTCGAGCACGCGCGGCGTCACCCCGGGGTCGGGTCCATCGTCGAAGTTGAGGCTCACCTCGTTGCGCGCGGCGGCGGAAGGCGGCAAGCGGAGCCGGTTCGGCCCCAGCACGCGCCCGCGCGGCCACAGCACGGCCGCGGAGAGCAGCAGGTGGTTTGCGACCAGACCGCCCAGCACCCACGGCCAGAGCGCGAACTGGAACACGAGCATCGCCGCGCCCGCGACGTGCAGCAGCAGCGTGAGCGCGATGGCCGGCGCCGGGCGCCACGCGCGGGCCTGCGCCTGCGGTGCGGAATCGCCGGGTTGCCGCGTCATGCGCTCACCGCTCCAGGCGAAGGCGCCCACGCGCCGCCGTCCAGCCAGCGTTCCCACAATTTCAGCCAGGTCGGCCAGTCGTGCCCGCCGCCTTCGACCGTCATCACCTGCCGCGCCGGCAGTTGCCGCGCCAGCAGCAGGCTCGCCGGCGCATAGCGGTCCGCAGTGCCGTAACCCAGGTGGATGCGCGGCAGCGCCGGATCGCCGGCGCGGTATTGCCGCAGCCACGCCAGGAGCCGGCGCTCGTCGTCTTCCGGCGCGACCGTTCCGGGCCGCCAGCCCTGCAACCCGCCCGCGTTCGTGATTTCCGCGATCAGGCCGCGCGTGCCGAGAAACGGCGCGAGCAGCACCGCGCCCTCGACGGCGCCGGCGTGCTCGCGCGCGTAGGACAGCACGCCGGTGCAGCCGAGCGAGATGCCCATCAGCCAGAGGCGCGCGCGTCCCCGTTTCCGCAGCGGCGCGACGACGTCCCGCTCGAGTTCCGCGACGACGCTGCGCTCGAGGTAATGTTCGATGCGAGCGTCCGCGACGACGACATCGGCCGCCAGACCGCGACCGCGCAGCGCGCGCACGAACCCCTGCTCGACCAGGTCCCGCGCCCGGTCGTGCGCGCCCGGCAGCATCACCAGCGCGATGGGGTCCGCGCCCGGTCCGGGCGCCGGGTCATATAGAGCCTCTAACATGATGAAACGCGCGTGCGTTGCGAGTCAGAATCGTCGATAGCGCGAAGCGAGGTGCAGCCAATACTCGCTGTATTGGCAAGCCTCGCGACAAAGCTAGCGGCGATTGTGGCCGCAACCCCTTGTGGGCTGGCGCGATTCTGGCGGCGGCTCACCCACCACTCGATCATCAATTCGGAAGCCTCACTGTGAACAGTCTGGCCCCAGCCAGAATCGTGACAGCGCAGCGTGTGTTTCATCATGTTAGAGGCTCATCGCTTCCATGGATGGGGTCTCCGCTGCGGCTGAGGATGGCGGAGCACGCGAGCGCGAGGGCGGCGCCGATGCCGACGGTCGCCCCGATCGCGTTCAGGACCGGCACCTTTGAAAACGACAGCAGCCCGAAGCAGATGATCGTGCACGCGCAGGCGAACAGCAGCGACACGACCGTGCGGCCGCGGTCCGGCCCCGACGCCAGCTGCCGGTCGAAGAACAGGGAGTAATTGGAGCCGACCGCCACCACCAGAAGCAAGCCGATGAGGTGAAAGATGGACAACGGGCCCACCGCCGCCAATACGCCGGTTGTGATGACGACCGCCGCCACGAGCGGCGCCAGCACGTCGAATACCCGGCGCGGCGAGCGCAGCCCGAGGAACAGCAGCGCCACGATGGCCGCGACACCCAGAGCCGAATGCGTCAGCGCCTCGCGGCGGTAGTCCGCGTAGAGCCGGTTGGATTCGCCTTTCAGGTCCAGCAGCACGGCCTGCGCGTCGGAAAGCGCGCCAGGAAACGTGTCCATCGCGCGCGCAATACCCGCGGCGTCGCTCACGCCCCGCAGCGGCAGCATAGCCGTCCAGCCGGACCCGCGCCTGACCAGCAGCGAATCCAGCTTGAGCGCCAGGTTCGTGCCTCGCAGACTGTTGCGATCCACGAGCGGCAGGGTTCGGGCCGCGGCCGCCTCCTTGAGGAACGGCTCGAATGCCTCGGGACGATACGGCAGGCCCTTCAACGCCTGTTGCAGGTTTTTGCGCAGCTCGGCGGGCCCCGGGAGCGCGGCCCGGCGCGCGCGCTGTGTCTCCCGGCTCGGCAGGACCATCGCCGGGGAATCGTATCCTTCCAGCAGGCCCGCGCGCGCCGCGTTGCGCAGGACCGCCGTCACCGACTCGGCCGCGCGCAGCGCGCCCTCCTCGTCATCGGCATTGACCACCACGAGGTAGCGCACGTCGGGCGCACCGAGGTCCTTGCGCAACTGCTGGTCGAGCATCTGGTCGGCCCGCGGCACCGGGGAGAGACTCGAGAGATCGTCGCTCCACAGCGGCCCGCGATGGAACACGAGGGACGCGGCGGCGAGCGCGATCACGATCAGCAGCGGGTAACGCAACGGCGGCGCTCGGCGCAGCACGGCCATCGCCGCGGGCGCGAGCGCCGCCACCGCGGCGGCCGTGAATCCGGCCGGCATCAGCGCCGGCAGCACCCAGCGCGTCACGACCACCGCGACGACGAGCCCGGTGACGGAAAACAGCCCGAGCTGGGCGAGCCCGGTGAAACCGGAGAACAGCATCGCCCCGAAGCCGCAGAGGGAAGTCAGCACGCACAGCCGCAGCGTCGGCCAGACGCGGTCGAGCGTGCGGTACGGCGCGACGTCCGGCGCGGCGCGCGCGAAGAGAAAAATCGCGTAATCCACGCCTTCCCCGATCAGCGTGACGCCGAAGCCCAGCGTGATGCCGTGCACCGAGCCGAATCCCAGGCTGACCGCCGCCACGCCCGCAGCCGCGCCGCTCGCGACCGGCATGAGGCCCAGTCCCAGGACCCGCGGCGAGCGGTAGAAAGCCAGGGTCATGGCCCCGATCAGCAGCGTGGCGATCAGCGAAAACCGCAAGGCGTCGCCCTTGATGGCGGCGCGCGAGCTGACCGAGAACACGCCGGGCCCGGTCAGCAGCAGCTTCGCCTCGCCGCCGCCCGCCTGAGCGAACGCGCCGCGGATGGTTTCCAGCACGCGCTCCTGGGCGTCGATGTCGAATCCCGCGGCGCGAGTCTGCGCAACGAGCAGCGCCCGGCCGCCGTCCCGGGAAAACCACACGCCGTCCCGGGTTGCGGGCCGCGCCTGCCCTTCCAGCTGCTCCACCAGCTCGATCAGCTCGCCGGTCGGGTCGCTGGGCAGGATGCGCCGCAGCAGCATGCCGGCGGGCGAGGCCAGCAGTTGCAGGTTTTCCTCCAGGCGCGCGCGCAGCCCGTCCGCCGAAAAGCGCGCGGGCGCGACGGCCGGGCTCAGCAGGTAGCGGTTGTGCCACAGGAACTCCCGGTCTTTGGAGAAACCGGCGTCCTCGCCGTTGTTGACGGAGGCGAAGGCGTCCTGCTTGCGCAACGCCGCGGCGAGCTGCCTGCTCGCCCGCGCCAGCGTTTCGGGCGCCGCCCCCTCGATGCCGATCAGGATGAGGCGCGACACGACGCCGTCGCGCAGCTGCTCGACCAGCAACTGCTGCGCGGGCGTGGGCGAGCGCGGCAGGAAGGCGGAGATGTCGGTCGTGATGGTCGTGCGAGCGACGACCGCGATGCACGCCGCCAGAAAAACCAGCCAGGCCGCCACCGCCCACCGCGAAGAAAGCGCACTCATCTCAGGCAATCAGGCGCGAGCATTCAAAAATGGACAGGATTCACGGGATCGAAGCCGAAAATCAAAAACAACAAATAGACAGGATTTACAAGATTAACAAGATGAAACCAAACTCCGGTCCAGAACTGTTTTGCGTTTTTATACAATCTTGTTAATCCTGTTAATCCTGTCTATTTTTTTCACTTTACATCCGCGGTGATCGTCATCACCGAGCGGTCTCCCTGCGGCTCGACGATCTCGATGGTGGTGACCCGGTTGCGGCTGCCGCCGATGCGGATCTCGCTCACGACGTTCTGCATGTCCGGCTCGACCGGCTTCAGCGTGAGACGCCAACGATGCTCGTCGCCTTCAAGGCCGACCTGGTAGAAGCGGCTCAACGTCGCCAGGTCGCCGGCGAGCGTGGAGCGGATGCTCTCGACGAAGGCCCAGATCACCGGCTGGTCCCGCAGCGCGAACGTCCGGCGCCGGTTGAGATCCTTGTTCTCGAGCGTCAGCCGGTCGCGCTCCAGCACGAGGCTCTCCCGCCTCGGCGCCAGCGTGTGCTTTTCCAGCCGGCCGGGCGCGGTATAGATCAGCGTTCCCGAGGACTCCAGCGGCGCGGTCAATATGGCCAGATGCTTGCGTTCGACGAACTGTGCCCGGGACGACTTGACCTGCGCGAGGTCCCGCATGAGCTGCTCCACGCCCCAATCCGCGGCGACGACAGGACACCCCGCAAGCCACGCGAGCAGGCCGATGAAGAGGCGCGCCAACCGCCTATTTCCAGTAATCATAGAAATTGAACCAGTTGTAAGGAGCCTCACGACAATAATGTTCGAGCCGCGCGACGTAGCCCTGCAGCGCGTCCCGGATCGCGCGCTCGCGGCCCGCGCGCGCCACTCCGCTCATGTCGGTCAGCATCTCGAAATGGACATCGTAGCGGTTGCCGCCGCGATACAGGCCGAACATCATCACCACCGGCCGCTTGAGCAGCGCGGCGATGCGGAACGCGCCGTCCGGAAATCGCGCCGGCGCGCCCAGGAACGGGCAGGCGACCGTGCTTTCGTTGCCGATGACGCGATCGGCCAGTATGCCCACGGACTCGCCGTCGGCCAGCGCCCGGTCCAGCCGCAGCATCGAATCGACCGTGCCGAGGGCGATCACCCGCATGGCGAGATCGGGATTGATGGCGTTCAACACGTCGTTCAGCGTCTTCGTGCCCTGCTGGTACATCACCAGGGAGACGCGCGGCACGCGCGCGGCGTGGCCCACGAAACGCACGATCTCGAAGCTGCCGAGGTGCGCGCCGAGCAGCAGGCAGCCTTCGCCGCGCGTCAGCATGCCGGCGACGATCTCCTCCCCGTGGACGCGCACGTCGTAGCGGTCGTACTGGCCGTTCAGCAGGTATACGCGGTCGAGCAGGGTGGTGGCGAAGCTGTGAAAATGCCGGAACACGTCGCCGAGCCCCGGCTCGCGGCCCAGCGCCTTGCGCAGGTAGAGCCGCGATACCGCCCGGTCGGTTGTCGACACGGCGAGGAAATACAGGCTGACCGCGTGCAGTAGAAACCAGGCCGCGGGACGGCCCAGCGCCAGCGCGATGCGCACGCCGCAGCGCATGACGAACGCGTG
>CAYSRR010000179.1:0-6395 GCA_964433375.1 uncultured Streptomycetaceae bacterium | reverse complement strand
CCTCCACCGTGAGCCAGGGCATCAGCGCATGCCCCTGGAAGATCACGGCACGGTCGAGGCTCGGGCCACGGATCTCGCGCCCGCCGACGAATACGTAGCCGTCGGAAGCGGGCTCGAGCCCGGCCAGCACGTTCAATATGGTGGTCTTGCCGCAGCCGGAGTGCCCGATCAGGCACACGAACTCGCCCTGCTCGACCGCCAGGTGCACGTTCTCGAACACGGTCGAAACGGCGCCGTCGCGCCCGGTGAAGCGCTTGGCGATGCCCTCGATCCTGATGAGCGGGTCGGACATGACTCAATAACCTCTCACCGCGGAGGACGCAGAGGACGCTGAGGGAACTACCGGGAAAAAAAGCACCGAAGCAGCTTTCACAACCGGCCGTCGGCCTTGTTTCGTAGATTGCATATTCATCTCAGAATTCTGATCGTTGTGTAGTTCAACCCCCGAGCATTCAACTTTGGCGCACCTCTGCGTCCTCAGCGTCCTCCGCGGTTGGCGGTTGAGTTTCACTCGGGGAAGGTCACCAGCCGCGTCAGGCGCGCCAGAGTCAGGTCGAGCACCATGCCGACGAGGCCGATGGCGAGGATGCCGCTGATGATGTTGGCGATCGAGAGGTTGTTCCACTCGTTCCACACGAAGTAGCCGATGCCGGTGCCGCCGACCAGCATCTCGGCTGCGACGATCACCAGCCAGGCGATGCCGATCGAGATGCGCATGCCGGTCATGATGGTGGGCGCGGCCGCCGGCAGGATCACGCGGAACGCCTTGCGCAGCGGCCCGACCTCCAGCGTCTTCGCGACGTTGAGCCACTCCTTCCTCACCGCCGCGACGCCGAACGCGGTGTTGATCAGCATCGGCCAGATCGAGCAGATGAAGATGACGAAGATCGCCGAGACGTTGCTGTCCTGGAGCGTGAACAGGGCGAGCGGCATCCACGCGAGCGGCGAGATCGGCTTCAATACCTGGATGAAGGGGTCGAACGCGCGGTAGACGAGCGGCGACATGCCGATGAGGAAGCCGAGCGGGATCGCCACCAACGCCGCGAGCAGGAAGCCCGTCAGCACGCGCGCGATGGAGTAGGCGAGCTGGATGCCGATGCCCTTGTCGTTGGGGCCCTTGTCGTAGAACGGGTCCTTGATGTGACCCCAGATCTTGCTTCCCACATCGGCGGGCGCGGGAAAAGCCGACTTTTTCCCGGTGGCGGCCGCCAAGCCGACCAGCTTCGCGTACTCGGCGTCCACCACCTGCGCGCCCGCCTCCTGCCGCGTGGCCGCGTGCCACACCGCCAGGAATGCCAGCAGGATCGCCATCGAGAGCAGCGGCGCGCGCCAGGACGAGAGGCCTTTCACAAGGCCTCCCGTGACGAGTGGCGGGTGTCGAGTGTCGAGTGCATCAGGCGGTCCGCTTTATGGCGAAGCTGGCGAGATAGGCTTCGGGCTTCGCCGGGTCGAACTCCTTGCCCATCACCGCGAACTTTTTGGTGGTGGTCGCCGGCGGCTTCATGCCGACTTCCTTCATGAGCTTCATGGCGTCGGTGGCGAGGAATACCTCGCGCGCGACCTTGGCGTAGTCGACGTCGCCCTTCAGCTGCCCCCAGCGCTTCATCTGGGTCATGATCCAGATCGCGAACGAGTGCCACGGGAACGGATCGAAATCGATGCGGTTCGGCACCTTCTGCACGTTGCCGAGCCCGTCGGCGAAGGTGCCGGTCAGCACCTGCTCCACCACCGTCACCGGCTGGTTGAGGTAGTTCGCCGGCGCGATGGCTTCCGCGATCTGCTTGCGGTTCTCGGCCTTGGTCGCGAAAGCGGTCGCCTCCATGATCGCCTTCAGCAGCGCGCGGTAGGTGTTGGGGTACTGCGTGACGAACTCCTTGCTCGCCGCGAACGCGCAGCAGGGGTGGCCCTCCCACAGGTTCTTGGTCAGCGTGTGGATGTAGCCGACGCCGTCGTAGACCGCGCGCTGGTTGACCGGGTCCGGCGCGAGAAAGCCGTCCAGGTTGTCGGCGCGCAGGTTGGCGACCATCTCGGGAGGCGGCACCGAGCGGATCTGGATGTCGCGGTCCGGGTCGAGGCCGTGTTCCGCCACGAAATAGCGCAGCAGGTAGTTGTGCATCGAGTAGTCGAAGGGCACGGCGAACTTGAAGCCTTTCCAGGTCTTGGGATCGCGCCTGTCCTTGTGCTTGATCGCCAGCGTGATCGCCTGGCCGTTGATGTTCTCCACCGCCGGCATGGTGTACGGGATCGGGCGCGAGCCCACGCCAAGGGTGATGGCGAGCGGCATCGGCGAGAGCATGTGCGCCGCGTCGTATTCCTTGTTGAGCGTCTTGTCGCGGATCACCGCCCAGCCGGCGGTCTTCACCACGTCCACGTTCAGGCCCGCGCGCCCGAAGTAGCCCATCGGCTGCGACATGATGATCGGGGTCGCGCAGGTGATGGGAATGAAGCCGACCTTGAGGTTGGGCTTCTCGATCTGCCCCGCGCCCTGGGCAAACGCCTCGCGCGCGGCCATCAACGGGAAGAACTGCGCGATCGCCGCCATCGCCGTGCCGGCGCCCACCGCCCTGAGGAAGCGCCGGCGCGTCCCGTCGTCGGGAAACAGTGCGCGCATCACCGCCTGGTCGACCACGCGGCTCGCCAGCGCGTCCGTGTCCCCGCTCGCGGGAGCAGTCGCGGCGGCGGTATCGGCATCGTGCGCGGCCTGGTCGCTGTGCCGGCCGCAACCGCAGCCGAGCTTCACTTCGGGATTGAACGGGTCTTTGAAGGCGGACATCACGATCTCCTGTTGAGGGTCATGCTCTGCCTTATTGCACGATGCATACCAGGATGAAAACGCGCCCGGGGAAAATCCCGCCGGCCGCCGATCAACGGCCTGATTTGCATGGACTATCCGACACCGGGCTCGGGGCGGGCGCGTTTTCATAATGGAGTACACCCGAAACCGCCGTGCACGTTAGTAGTGCGCGGCGCACCAGATTCGTGCCGCGCGGCATCCACAGTACAATCCGCCCATGCGGCCATCCCTGATCACGCGGATCGCGGCGCTTGTCCTCTCGGCGGCGCTCGCCAATTGCGCGCAGAACCCCGTCACCGGCAACCCCAACCTCGTTCTGCTCTCGGAGTCGCAGGAAATCGCCATCGGCCGGCGCGAGGATCCCAAGATCCGCAGCGAGTACGGGGTATACGACGACCCGGCGCTGCAGCAGTACGTGAACGCGATCGGCCAGCGGCTGGCGAAGGCGAGCCACCGCCCGGGCATCGAGTATCACTTCCAGGTGATGGACACGCCCCAGGTGAACGCTTTCGCGCTGCCCGGCGGCTACATCTACATCACGCGCGGCATCCTCGCCTACCTCAATTCCGAGGCCGAGCTCGCCGCGGTGCTGGGCCACGAGCTGGGCCACGTGACGGCGCGTCACTCAGTGCAGCAACTGACCGCGGCCACCGCCGCCAACATCGGCGTGAACATCCTGCAGATCTTCGTGCCGGAGTCACGCGGCGTGCTGGGCGGCAACGCGATCAACCTCCTCGGCGGGGCGCTGCTCTCGGGCTACGGCCGCGAGCACGAGCTGGAAGCCGACCGCCTCGGCGCCGAGTACCTCGCCCGCACCGGCTACGACCCGCAGGCGATGGTGAAAGTGGTCGGCGTGCTGAAGAACCAGGAGCTGTTCGACGCCGAGGTGGCGAAAGCCGAGGGACGCCAGCCGCGCGCCTACCACGGGGTATTCGCCTCGCACCCCGACAATGACACCCGGCTGCAGCAGGTCGTGGGCGAGGCCGCGCGCTACAAGCAGGCGACGACCCGCACCGAGCAGGAGGCATTCCTGCGCCGCTCCGACCGCATGGTCTACGGCGACAGCCCGAAGCAGGGCATCGTGCGCGACAACCGCTTCTACCACGAGGAACTCGGGCTCGTGATGCATTTCCCCGCCGGCTGGCGCGTGCGCAACAGTACGCGCAACATCGCCGCCGTGAGTCCCGACGAGGAAGCGCTGATCGACCTGCGCGCGGCCGGCCCCGCCAAAGGCACGACTCCGGCCGAGGCGTTGCGCGGCGCGCTCAAGCTCTCCGCCAGCGAGCCGGTGACGCCGGCCACCATCGGCGGGCTGCAGGCCGCGACGGTCAGCACCCGCATCGGCGGGCGCCCGACGCGGGCCGCCTGCATCTTCCTGCGCGACACCGCCTACCTCATCGGCGCGCAGGCGCGCACGCAGACGGGCTACGAGCAGTACCAGGCCGACATCGAGGCCGCGGTCGCGAGTTTCCACGCGCTCACCGACCAGGAGCGGGCGTTCGCGCGACCGCTGCGGGTGCGGGTGGTCACGGCACAGGCGGGACAGACGTTCGCGGAACTGGCGAAACGCTCGCCGCTGGGGCGCTTCGCCGAGGGGCACCTGCGCGTGCTGAACGGCCTCTATCCCGCGGGCGAGCCGGCGGCGGGACAGCCTCTTAAGATCGTCGAGTAAAGGCGTGATTCGTGAATCGTGAGTCGACCCAAAACCGCTGTTTACGAATCACCAATCACGAATCACGACTCACGCCTTTTGGCATCGGCGGTGCGATAATCGCCACCAAGCAATAATGTCCAGCCCCTCCCAACGGAATTCAGGATGATCAGCCAGCGCGCCCTGCTCGCCACCCTGCTGTGCGCGGCGTGGATCCTGCCGGGGCTGTTCGGGCACGATCCGTGGAAGCCGGACGAGGCGCACACCTTCGGCGTGGTGTACGAGATCCTGCGCGGCGGCTCGTGGGTGGTGATGTCGCTCGCCGGCGAGCCGTTCATCGACAAGCCGCCGCTGTTCTATCTCACCGCGGCGGCCACAGCGAAGCTGTTCTCGTTCGCGCTGCCGCTGCACGACGCCGCGCGGCTCGCGACCGGCCTGTGGATGGCCATCACGTTCGGCTTCATCGCCTTCGCCGGCCGCGAGCTCTACAGCGTCCGCTACGGCGCGGTGTCCGCCCTGCTGCTGCTGGGCTGCTTCGGCTACGTGATGCGCGCGCACCTGCTGCTCACCGACATGGCGCTGCTCGCCGGCTTCGCCATGGCGTATTACGGCCTGGCGGCGGCGCTCAAGCGCCCGCTCTACGGCGGTTTCTGGTTCGGCACCGGCATCGGCATCGGCTTTCTCGCGAACGGGCTGCTCGCGCCGGTGGTCCTGGGCGCGACCGCGCTCGTGCTGCCGGCGCTCTGCCGCGACTGGCGCAATCGCCGCTATCTCAGGGCGCTTGGCGTGGCGGCCGCGGCGGCGGCGCCCTGGCTCGTCGTGTGGCCCCTGCTCTTCTACCTGCGCGCGCCCGACCTGTTCGCCGAGTGGCTGTGGAACGACAGTCTCGGCCACTACGCGGGCCCGGCGCGCGGCGCGCGCGCCGGCATCCTGTATTACCTGGGCATCCTGCCGTGGTACGCGTTCCCGATGTGGCTGCTCGCGGCGTGGACGCTGTGGGGCGCGCGCGCGGCCGGCTACGCGCGGCCCGCGATCGTGCTGCCGGTCGCCGGCTTCGTGCTCACGCTGGCGGCGCTGTCCGCCTCGTCCGATGCGCGCGAACTCTACGCGCTGCCGCTGCTGATCCCGCTGTCGCTGCTGGCCGCCGCCGCGCCCGAGACGCTGCGCCGCGGTGCGGCGGGCGCCTGGTACTGGTTCAGCGCCATGGCCTTCTCCTTCTTCATCGTGGTGTTCTGGTTCTACTGGAGCGGCCTCGAACTGGGCGTGCCGGCGCGGCTGCACGAGCACCTGCACCGCATCCGGCCCGGCTACGACCCGGGGTTCCGCTGGCTGCCGTTCCTGCTCGGCGCGGCCTACACGCTGTTCTGGTTCGTGGTGCTGGCTTCCTTCCGCAAGTCCCCGATGCGCCCGGTCGTCGTCTGGGGCGCGGGCATCACGACCATCTGGGCGCTGATGACGACGCTCTTCATCGGCTGGGCCGACAACGTGAAGAGCTACCGCAAGATGGTGGTCTCGATGCAGCAGGCGCTGCCGAAGCGGTACGACTGCATGGCCAGCCGCCACCTCGGCGACGCGCAGCGCGCCATGCTGCACTACTACGCGGACATCATCACCCGCCGCGAAACGCTCCACTCCGGAAAGACGCGCTGCGAGCTGCTGCTGATACAAGGCTACCCGCAGTTCGAAACCAGCCCCGGCCCGGGCTGGAAGATGATCTGGGAAGGCGCGCGGCCGGGGGATAAAGACGAACGCTATCGCCTTTACCGGCGCACGCGTTAAAACCTCAAATTAGCCGCCAAGGCGCCATGACGCCAAGAAAACCTTTAATTAGCCGCAAAGACGCAAAGGCACAAAGAAATACAAAAAATCAGATCGAACGTCCGCACGTATATATCTGAGCTTCCCTGCGTTTTACGCCTTCCAAGCGATAGCGCCTATGCTGCCTGTTTC
>CAYSRR010000178.1:0-6442 GCA_964433375.1 uncultured Streptomycetaceae bacterium | reverse complement strand
AGTCGGAAATCTTATTGTTGACAATCATACACCATAAGCCTAATTTAGCTGCATGTCTATTGGCGGCGATCCTGCCCTGAACATGACCGCCGGCCAGCCGGCAGGGCAGGCGGGCGGCGCACCGCTCACGATGTCGCTGCCCGAGCAGATCGCCGCGCGCCTGTCCGAGCGCATCACGACCGGCGCCTACGCGCCGGGCCGGCGCGTGATGGAGCAGGAGATTTCGCTGGAATTCGGCGTCTCGCGCGGCCCGGTGCGCGAGGCGCTGCGATTGCTGGAACGCGACGGCCTGGTCACCATCCTGCCGCGGCGCGGCGCGCAGGTGACGCGCCTCTCGATCGAGGAAGTGCGCGAGATCTTCGACATCCGGGCTTCGCTGAACGGGCTGCGCGACCGGCAGATCGCGGAGGGCCCCGGCCGCGCGCGCCTGCTGCCGGCGCTGGAACAGGGCGTCGAGCGGCTCGCGCGGCTCGCGCCCGCGCCGGCCGACGCGGACGAGTACGTCGAGACCGTGTTCGAGCTGAACCGGCTGCTCAACGATTCCACGCCCAACCGCCGCCTGCGCGCGATCCTGGCGTCGCTCGCATTGCAGACGCTGCGCTATTCGCGCCTGGGCCTCTCCACGCCGCAACGCCGCCAGCAATCGGTCGGCAACTGGCGGCGGCTGGTGAACGCGGTGCGGGAGGGCGACGGGCTGGAAGCGCAGCGCGCGGCGGAGCAGCGGGTGCTGGATTCGCGCGATGCCGCTATCGCGGAGTTGGAGAAAAAAAATAGACAGGATTAACAGGATTTACAAGATTAAAACAACAGCAGGATGGAAAACGGGCTTTTTGAATCCTGTTTAATCTTGTAAATCCTGTCTATTTATTTATGGCATTAACCGTCGAGAACGGCGACGACCTGCCCTTCGGCGACGGGGTCCTTCTCCTTGACGAGGATTTCCGTGACGGTGCCGGGGTCCTCGGTGATCACGGGAATTTCCATTTTCATGGACTCGATCACGATGAGCACGTCGCCGGACTCGACCTTGTCGCCGGGCTTGCTCTTCAATTGCCAGACGGTGCCGGTAATTTCGGACTTGATCTCGATGCGCGCCATGGTCGTCGACCGGGGATTTTTTCGGGCAGTGAAAAAAGACGCGACGAGTATAGCATGCAGTCTGAACGGGGCGCCGCGTGCCATAATTGTTGGAATTTCGCGCGCGATACCGCGCGCGAAATTCCATCGTGAATGAAAAACATGACTGAACTTCCCGCGTTGAAAGACGCCGCCCTCGAGCTCGACGGGCGCGTCGCCACGCTCACTTTCCGGCGCGACGACATGCGCAACGCGCTGACCGGCACCGCCATCGCCGACGACATCTGCACTGTAATTGAGTGGACCCACTTCGCGCCCGCGGTCTCGGTGCTGATCCTGACCGGCGACGGCTCCGCGTTCTCGGCCGGCGGCAACATCAAGGCGATGCGCGAGCGGGCGATGACTTCCAGCGCCGCCGAGATGGAGCAATACTATCGCCGCGGCGTGCAGCGCATCCCGCGCGCGCTGGCCGCGGCCGAAGTCGCCGTGATCGCGGCCGTGAACGGGCCGGCGATCGGAGCGGGCTTCGATCTCGTCAACATGTGCGATCTGCGTATCGGATCGAGCCAGGCCCAGTTCGGCGAGACCTTCATCAACCTGGGCCTGATGGCGGGCGACGGAGGCGGGTGGTTTCTGCAGCGCGCGGTCGGCACGCAACGCGCCGCCGAGCTGACCTTGACCGGGCGCATCGTCAAGGCGGAGGAGGCGAGGGACATCGGCATCCTGCTGGAAGTCACCGAGCCCGACCGCCTGCTCGCGCGCGCCCGGGAGATCGCCGCCCAGATCGCGGCCAAGCCGCCGCTCGCGGTGCGCTACGCCAAGCGCGCGCTGCGCCTGGCGCAGACCCAGAACCTGGCCGAGCATCTCGACACCTGCGCCTCGTTCCAGGCGGCGCTGCAGAAAACCGAAGACCACCTGGAGGCGCTGGCCGCGTTCTTCGAGAAACGCGGCGGCGTGTTCAAGGGCAAATGATGCGTTCCCTGCTCGTCTTCCTGGCGCTGCTGATCGTAACGGCGCTGCCGGCGGCCGCGCAGCAGAGGCAGCTCGACCCGCAGGATGAGGCGGCCAGCGACGCCTCGTGGATGGACTTCAAGCAGCAACTGCAAGCCGCGGTGCGGAAGCGGGACCGCGAGTTCGTGCTGGGCATACTGGACGGCGAGGTGAGGAGCGGGCTGGCGGGAGGGCGCGGGCCGGCGGAATTCAGCAGTCAGTGGGGGCTCGATTCCGATGCAAGCCCGTTCTGGGCGGAGCTGACGACCGTGCTGGCGCTCCCGGCCGCCTACCACCGCCCGGATAACGGCCCGCTCGAGTTGTGCGTGCCGTACGTGGCGGTGCGGTGGCCGCAGGACATGGAAGCGTTCGGCGGCGGCGCCATCATCGTCGGGGAAGCCCTGGCGAAATCGGCGCCGTCGGCGTCCGCCGATACGGTGGCCACGCTGTCCTTCCACATCGTCGAGGTGTCCGACTGGGAGGTGAGCGACCGGGCGGCGGATTCGAAGCGGAAGTGGGTGAAGATCCGGCTGAAGAACGGCGAGGGCTACGTCCCGGAAGAGCAGATCCGCAGCCCGGTCGAGCATGCCGCCTGTTTCACAAAAGGCGACGGCGGCTGGCGCCTGGTGGGCTTCGGGCCGGGCGGGGGGAAATAGGGAACGGCGGCGTCTCGCCGTTCCCAAGGATGAAGGCAGAAGGATGAAGTACAACGTGGGGATCAAAGGGCATGTCGGCTAGAGACATACTGAAGGAACTGGCGGAGAAGGAAGCCGAGGCGCTGGGCATGGGCGGGCCGGAAAAGCTCGCGCAGCGCAAGGCGCAGGGCCTGCTCAACGCGCGCGAGCGCATCGACTACCTAGTGGATCCCGGCAGCTTCGTCGAATCGGGCCGCTACGCGCGCGCCATACGCGAAGAGGTCCGCCACAAGACCCCGGCCGACGGCAAGGTAGCGGGCTACGCGCGGATCGACGGGCGCGAGGTGTCGCTGGTGTCCAACGACTTCACCGTGCTCGGCGCGTCCAGCAGCGTCATCAACATGAAGAAGATCCGCCACGTGAAGCAGGCCGCGTGCCGCTACGGCATGCCGATGGTTTTCCTCGGCGAGTCGTCCGGCGCGCGCATGCCCGACCGCATGGGCGCGGCGGGCCGCGCCATCATCGCGCAGGACCCGACCGAGTACCAGCGCCTGCGCGAGACGCCGTGGGTGTCCACGCTGATGGGGCAGTGCTACGGCTCCTCGACCTGGTACGCCGCGATGTCGGATTACGTCGTGATGCGCA
Source organism: uncultured Streptomycetaceae bacterium (assembly GCA_964433375.1). Classification (GTDB taxonomy): domain Bacteria; phylum Pseudomonadota; class Gammaproteobacteria; order Burkholderiales; family SG8-41; genus SG8-41. The sequence goes on along the minus strand of CAYSRR010000178.1, from coordinate 3,095 downwards.
AGGGCTCGATCATGGCGATCGCGAGCCCCAACGTCACCTCGATCGCGATCGGCAAGCCGATCGAGGCCGAGGACCTCGGCGGCTGGAAGCTGCTGACCGGCATCTCGGGCCTCGCCGACCTGGCGGTGGACACGGACGAGCAGGCGCTCGACGCCGTGAAGCGGTTTCTCTCCTACATGCCGGCGCATTGCATGGAAGCGCCGCCCGAGCACCCGGTGCCGGCGGATTCCGTTGACGCCTGCCGCAAGATGCTGGAGATCGTCCCCGAGGAGCGCAACAAGGTCTACGACGTGCGCAAGGTGATCGCGGCGGTGGCGGACGAGGACTCGTCCTTCGAGCTGAAGGAACGCTACGGCCGCTCGCTCGCCACGGTGCTCGCGCGCCTCGACGGAAGATCGGTCGGCTTCATCGCCAACAACCCGATGTTCAAGGGCGGCGCGCTCGACGCGGACGCCTGCCAGAAGGCAACCAGCTTCATGGTGCTGTGCGACTCCTTCAACATCCCGATCGTGTTCCTGGTGGACGTGCCGGGCTTTCTCATCGGCGTCGAGGGCGAGCTGCGCGGCATGCCGGGCAAGGTCATCAACTGGATGAACGCGCTGTCGCTGGTGACCGTGCCGCGCGTGACCGTCATCATGAGGAAGAGCTACGGCCAGGCCTACATCAACATGGGCGGAGGGCGAAACACCGACGAGCTTGCGTGCTGGCCGTCCGCCGACCTCGGTTTCATGGACCCGCGGGTATCGGTGAACGTGCTCTACGGGGTGAAGGAGCAGGACGACCCGGAGAAGTTCAAGGAGCTGGTGGGGAAGGTGAACCGCGACACCACGCCGTGGGAACTCGCGCGGCTCTACGAGGCGCAGCACGTCATCGACCCGCGCGACACGCGCGACTTCCTGATCCGCATGCTTGCCGTGCACCGCAAGCGGATGAAGAACGGCGTGGGCGAACACAAGCTGGCGAACTGGCCCACCAGCTACTAGAGGCCGTCTCAAAAACGGCTCGAAAGCGATTTTGCCGCCGATGCACGCCGATAAACGCAGATAATGGCTGCCTTTTTTGCGTTTCTACATCACCTCGCCGCGTTCGCGCTGGTCGCGGCGCTCACCGCCGAACTGGTACTGATCCGCGGCGAACTGACGGTCGAGAACGCCCGCCGGATCCTGCGTTTCGACGCCGCGTACGGACTGTCCGCGGTCACGCTGCTGGTCGCCGGGCTGCTGCGGGTTTTCCAATTCGAAAAGGGCGCGGCATACTATTTTCAATCGGCGCCGTTCCTCGCCAAGCTCGCACTGTTCACGGCGATCGGATTGCTGTCGATCATCCCGACACTGGAGTTTTTGTCGTGGCGCAAGGCCCTGCGGCAAGGGCAGGTGCCCGTGGTGGACCCGAGCCGGCTGCGCGCGATCCGCTCGATCATCCACTGGGAACTGGTCTGCATCGTGCCGATCCTGCTCTGCGCCGTGCTGATGGCGCGCGGCGTCGGTTATTTCGGCTGAGTGGGTGTGGCTGACGAGCCTAGCCGACGTCGGTCAGGGAACGACGGGTGACGGGCGCGGCAGGGTAGCGCCCATCTCGCTGGCGACTTGCAGCAGCAGGTCGGGGCGGTCGCTGATGATGCCGTCCACGCCCATCCCGATGAAACGGCGCATGCTGACGGCGTCATTGACCGTCCATACCACCACTTTCAATCCCAGCACCTGCGCTTCCTTCACCACCGCCGGCGTGACATCACCGGCATAGGGCGACCAGACGGCGCCTCCCGCCGCCTTGATCATTCTGGGGACCGATCCGCCGTGTTGATCCACACTTAAGCCGGCCGTCCACGAAGACTGACGGCCGGCTTGGATGTTGTCCATGAAGCCGCTCACCGACGTGAGATAGACGGTCGGTATCTCCGGCGCCTCCTTCTGCACCACCGCCAGCGTGCGCCAGTCGAAGGACTGTATAGCCGTACGTTCAGCCATACCGGCCGAACGTACGGCTGAAATGAGCTTGCGAGCGAAATCTTCGGGACCCGCGGTTTCGGCCGGGGCCAAGGGAGAGATTTTCGTCTCGATGTTGAAGCGCACCGTCCTGTTGCCGCTTCGCTGCACGAGCGCGAACACGTCGGCCAGTCGCGGGATGCGCGCGCCGTCCGCCGGCTTCTGTTCGGGCCAGCGTTGCGCGTAGGCGTTCGCAGGATTCAGCCGCCCGACGTCGTAGCGTTGCAGTTCGGCATAGGTGAGACCGCGGATGGCCGGGCCGGTCTTCTCCAGCCATTTCCCGTCCGGCCCACGCGTGATGTCGGGATTCAGCGCGGGGTCGTGGCTCACCACCACCACGCCGTCTTTCGTCACGGCGCAATCCATCTCCAGGGTGGTGACGCCGATCCCGAGCGCTTTCGCGAACGCCGGCAGCGTGTTCTCCGGCGCGAGTCCGCGCGCGCCGCGATGGCCCTGCAGGTCGAGCGCGTGGGCAGAGGTGACGGTCATCGCCAGCAAAATGCCAGGAACAAGGCGCGCAAGAGGTAACGGGAGGCTTCCGTCACTCGTCACAAGTAGTCAACGATCTTCCACTCGCCCGGCTTCACGTTGACCACGTTCCTGCTCTTGCCCGGCCGGCGGTCGGCGTAAACGCGGCCTTCCTTCATCACCAGCCTGATGTTTTTCTTCTCCTGCAGGCAGCGGATGTTTTTCAGGGGGTCGCCGTCCACCGCGATCAAGTCCGCGAGCTTACCCGGCTCGAGCGTGCCCAGCTCGTGGTCCAGCTTCAGCGCGCGCGCGGCGTTGCGGGTGGCGGTGAGCAGCGCGTCCATCGGCTTCATGCCGAGGTCCACGTAGATCTCGAGCTCGCGCGCGTTGGTGCCCATCTCGGGGTCGTAGCCCATGTCGGTGCCCATGGCGATGTTGACGCCCGCCTTGTGCATGCGCTGGAAGGTGCGGAAGCATTCGGGCTGGATCTGCTTCATCTTGTTCAGCACGAACTGGGAGGTGCCCTGATCCTTGCGCGTCTGGATCGCGCGGTCGGTGCGGTGGAGCAGCGTCGGCGTCATCCACACCTCGGCCTCGGCGATGCGATCGGTGGTCTTCGCGTCGGAGAACACCATGTGCTCG
>CAYSRR010000177.1:0-6454 GCA_964433375.1 uncultured Streptomycetaceae bacterium | reverse complement strand
CTCGCTTGCGAAGGCTACAAGCCGGTGGTGGCGATCTACTCGACGTTCCTGCAGCGCGCCTACGACCAGTTGATCCACGACGTGCAGATCCAGAACCTGCCGGTCCTGTTCGCGATCGATCGCGCCGGGCTGGTCGGCGCCGACGGCGCCACCCACAACGGCAGCTTCGACCTCTCGTACCTGCGCTGCCTGCCGAACCTCACGGTGATGACGCCGTCCGACGAGAACGAGTGCCGCCAGATGCTCTACACGGGCTTCCAGATGACGACGCCCGTCGCGGTGCGCTACCCGCGCGGAACGGGGCCGGGCGCGGAGATCGGCAAGGAGATGACCGCGCTGCCGATCGGGCGGGGGGAAATCCGCCGCAAGGGCAGGGCCTTCGCGCTGCTCTCGAAAAAGGTCGCGATACTCGCCTTCGGCCCGATGCTCGCCCCGGCGCTGGAGGCAGCCGAGGCGCTCGACGCCACCGTCGCCAACATGCGCTACGTGAAGCCGCTGGACGAACGCCTCGTCGCCGAGCTGGCGGATTCCCACGACCTGCTGGTGACGGTCGAGGAGAACGTCATCCAGGGCGGTGCGGGCAGCGCCGTGCTCGAGGCGTTGCAGAAGATGGGGAAAAAGACGGCCGTGCTGCAGCTCGGTCTGCCCGACCGCTTCATCGACCAGGGCGACCCCGGCATCCAGCTCGCCCACGCCGGCCTCAACGGCGAAGGTATACTGAAATCCATCCGTGAAAGGATTTCGTCGACCTGACGCCGGCGAGATCCCCGAGGTGCCCCCATGCCGCTGAACAGGAAAACGCTCGAAGAGAACGAGACGGACGGTTTCGCCGGTTACACGCGCAACGACCAGTACAACCCGGCCGTGGTGCGGCGCATCGCGGAGAAATACCGCTCCATCCTTGAGGATCTCGGCGAGGACCCCGACCGCGAGGGCCTGCAGAAGACGCCCGAGCGCGTGGCGAAGGCGCTGCAGTTCCTGACCCACGGCTACGAGCTCGACCCGGCGGGCATACTGCGCTCGGCGATGTTCAACGAGGAATACCAGCAGATGGTGATCGTGAAGGACATCGAGCTCTACTCGCTGTGCGAGCACCACGTCCTGCCGTTTTTCGGCAAGTGCCACGTCGCCTACATACCCCAGGGCCGCATCGTGGGGCTGTCCAAGATCCCCCGCGTGGTGGATGCCTTCGCGCGCCGCCTCCAGGTGCAGGAGCGGCTCACCGTCGACGTCCGCAATTGCATCGAGGAAACGCTGAAGCCGGCGGGCGTGGCGGTGGTGATCGAGGCGCAGCACATGTGCATGATCATGCGCGGCATCCAGAAGCAGCATTCCATCGCGACCACGTCGGCGTTCACCGGCGAATTCAACACCGATAAAACCCGCGCCGAGTTCATGCGTCTCATCGGCCGCGGCAACCCCGTCGCCTGATGCCGCGTTCCGCTTCCCGCCGGACGAGCGAGTTCATCGTCGAGAGCCTGCTGCCGGACGTGCGCAAGGGCAGGATGGTGATCCTCGTCGACGACGAGGACCGCGAGAACGAGGGCGACCTTTTCGTCGCGGCCGAGCGCGCGACGCCCGAGGCGATCAACTTCATGGCCGCGCGCGCGCGCGGCCTCGTCTCGCTGGCCCTGACCGGGGAGCGCATGCGGGCCCTCGGCCTCTCGCTCGTGACCGACGACACCGGCAACCAGACCCGGTTCGGAACGGCCTTTGCGACGCCGATCGACGCGCGCGAGGGCGTCGGATCCGGGATGTCGGCGCACGACCGCGCGCGCACCATCAAGGTGGCGATTGCCGATGGCGCCGGCCCGGCGGATCTCATCCGCCCCGGGCGGCTGCAGACCCTGCGGGCGGTGGACGGCGGGGTGCTGGCGCGCCCCGGGCATACGGAAGCCGCGGTGGACCTCGCCCGGCTGGCCGGCCTCAAGCCCGCCGGCGTCATCTGCGAGATCATGAATCCCGACGGCACCATGGCGCGCCTGCCGCAACTCGAGCGTTTCGCGCGCAAGCATGGCTTCGCCATCCTCAGGATCGCCGATCTGGTCGCGTATCGCCGCAACGAGCACCAGGTCCGGCGCCGGGCGGAAACCCGCCTGCCCACGCGCAAGGCGGGCGATTTCCGCTGCCTGGTGTACAGCGACAACCTCGACACCCAGGCCTATGTCGCGCTGGTCAAGGGCGACGTGAAGCGCGGGGGGCCGGTGCTCGCGCGCCTGCATTCGCAGTGCCTGACCGGCGACGTCTTCGGCAGCGAGCGCTGCGATTGCGGCGAGCAGCTCGACGCCGCGCTCGCGAAGATCGACAAGGCCGGCGCCGGCGTGCTGATTTACATGTTCGACGAGGGCCGCGGCATCGGGCTGCTCAACAAGATTCGCGCCTACGCGCTGCAGGACCAGGGGCAGGACACGGTCCAGGCCAACCACGCGCTCGGCTTCGCGGCGGACATGCGCGATTACAAGACCGGGGCGCGCATCCTGCTCGACCTGGGCGCGCGCGAGGTGCGCCTCATGACCAACAACCCGGACAAGGTGCGGCAGCTCGAGCAGTACGGCCTGACCGTCACCGAGCGCGTCCCGATCGAGGTGGCGCCGGGCAGGTCCAACCGCGACTACCTGCGCACCAAGCGCGCCAAGTTCGGCCACCTGCTGACGCTGGTCGCCGGGGGCGGCGACCGGCGCAAGGGACCAGGGGGCAGGAATCAGGGGGCCGGGAAACGGCGGAAGTAGGCCGGCTCAGTAGCGGCGGATCAGCGTCATGGTCTGCCCGTCGCGCTTCATCTCCATGCGGTTGAGGAAGCTCATGCCGAGCAGCGCGATCGGCAGTTTCCCGCTCTCGATCACGATGGCGTCCACGTTGTTCACCACGATGTCCCCGACGCGCAGGGTATCCAGCTTGATCGCGTAGACCGGGACGACGCCGTTCGCGGTATGGGTCTGGGTGCGGGTCCCCGACAGGTAGTTGATGCCGGCGTTGCGCGCATCGGTGCTGGAGAGGACGACCGAGGTGGCGCCGGTGTCGACGATGAAGCGCAGGCTGATGCCGTTGACCACGCCGGTGGTGATGAAGTGGCCGCGCGCATCGGCGAGCAGGGTCACGCTGTCGCCGGTCTTCGCCGGAGAGAGCGAGGCCACCGCCGCGCCCTGTCCCGCCGCGAGGGTCCGGCGCTTGCCGCCGAACTCGAAGACGGCCGCCGTGCTGGTAGCCTCGATCAGCCTGACGCCCTCCGGCGTGACCTGGCCGGCGGCCAGCGTCTGGACCTTGCCACCGTTGATCCGCACCACGGCCTTGTTGGCCGTGAGCGCGACGACGTGGATATCGGCCGCGCCGGCCGCGCCGCCGAAACACAGGAGCAGCGGAATGGTTATAAGATGGCGCAACGGGAGTCCCATGCCAGCTCAACAATGAAACCGGTCTCCATATTCCGGCACGTTGCATCGGAGGGGCCGGGTTATTTTGCCACAGTCCTGGACCGGCACGGCGTTCCGTGGCGGCTGCTGAAGATCGACGAAGGCGCGGCGGTCCCGGACGATCCGCGCGCATGCAGCGGGCTGGTTTTCATGGGCGGCCCGATGAGCGTCAACGACGATCTGCCCTGGATCACGCCCGTGCTGCGGCTGATCCGCTCGGCCGTGGATGCCGGCGTGCCGGTGCTGGGGCATTGCCTCGGCGGCCAGTTGATCGCGAAGGCGCTGGGCGGGCAGGTGACGCGCAACCCGGTCAGGGAGATCGGCTGGGGCCCGGTGGACGTGCTGGACAACGACGTCGCGGCGAAATGGCTTGGCGACGCCTGCCGCTCCTTCGATTCCTTTCACTGGCACGGCGAGACGTTTTCGATACCGCCCGGCGCGACGCGCATCCTGTCGAGCGCCTGGTGCGAGAACCAGGCCTTTGCGCTCGGGCCCCACCTGGGCCTGCAATGTCACGTCGAGATGACGCCGGAGCTGATCCGCGCCTGGTGCCGGGACTGGGAGAAGGAAGTCGAGGCGCTGGCCCGGCGCCAGCCCTCGGTGCAGACGCCCGCGCAGATGCTGGAAGCGGTGGACGGGAAGGTCCGCGCGCTCCACGCGGTGGCGGACCGGGTCTACGATTGCTGGGTGGCGGGCCTGCGGCGCGATTGAAACTCCAAACGCCGGGGACGCGGAGGACGCCGGGGCGCGCTGAAACCAGGCAATGGAAGAATCAGGAAGGACTTCGGTTCCCGGGCGATCCAGCCGGGTTTCCTCTGCGTCCCCTGCGTCCTCGGCGTTGAGAGGTTGTCTCAGTCGCGGAAATTCTTGAACTGCAGCGGGATGTCGGTCACCGACTTGCGCAGCAGCGCGATGGCGTCCTGCAGCGTGTCCTTCTTGGCGCCGGTGACGCGCACCAGGTCGCCCTGGATGCTGCCCTGGACCTTGAGCTTGCTGTCCTTGATCAGCTTGATGATGCCCTTGGCCCGTTCCTGCTCGATGCCTTCGCGGACCTTGATCGTTTCCTTGACCTTGTTGCCGCTCACCGGCTCCATCTTGCCCGGCTCGAGCGCGCGGACGTCGACGCCGCGCTTGGCGAGCTTGCCGGTCAGCACGTCGCGGACCTGGCGCAGCTTGAACTCGTCGTCGGCGTAGGCGGTGAGCGTCTTTTCCTTCTCGTTGGGCTCGACGCGCGCGTCGGAGCCCTTGAAATCGAAGCGGTTGGCGATCTCCTTGTTGGCCTGCTCCAGCGCGTTGCGGATCTCGACGTGGTTCACTTCGGAGACGATGTCGAACGACGGCATGAGTCCTCCCTTTCGAAGCGCAACTGCGCCGTGATTGTATCGCAGTTTGAATTTCCACTGCCCCGGCTGGCTGGTGCATAATCGGCCGGAGAGGAGTCCTTATGAAAATCCTGATCGTGGCAACCCTGGCCGCGCTTGCCGTATTTCCCGCGCGCGATGCCGTCGCGCAGGTTTACCCGGGCAAGCCGATACGCCTGATCGTGCCGTTCGCTCCCGGCGGCCCCAACGACGTGATCGGGCGCGTCGTGGCGCAGAAGGTGAGCGAGCTGATCGGGCAGCCGATCGTCATCGACAATCGCGCCGGCGCCGGCGGCGCCGTCGGTACCGCGGCAGCCGGCACAGCGGCCCCGGACGGCTACACGCTGCTGATCTCGGGCACCTCGTCCCTGGCGATCAACCCGAGCCTGTACAGGAAGCTGCCCTATGATCCGATCGGGGATTTCGCCCCGGTCAGCCTGGTGGGCACCGCGCCCAGCCTGCTCGTCATGCATCCCTCGGTGCCGGTGCGGTCGATGAAGGATCTGCTCGCGCTCGCGAAATCCAGGCCCGGCCAGATCAATTACGCTTCGGGTGGAATCGGCAGCGCGCCGCACCTGGCCGGAGAGCTCCTGAATTCGATGGCCGGGATAAAAATGGTTCACATCCCGTTCAAGGGCGGCGGTCCCTCGCTCACCGGCGTCATGTCGGGCCAGGCCGATCTGTTCATGGGAGGCATGTCCGCCGTGATCCCGCTGGTGAGAAACGGCAGGCTGCGCGGGATTGCGGTGACCAGTCTCAAGCGCAGCCAGTTCACGCCCGACCTGCCGACGATCGCGGAGACGCTACCGGGCTACGACGTGGTCAACTGGTACGCGATCTTCGCGCCGGCCGCCACGCCAAAGGAGATCGTCGCGCGGCTGAACGCCGAAATCGTGAAGGCGATGGCGTCGCCGGATGTCCGCAAGCGCTTCGCCGACCTCGCCACCGATGCCGAAAGCAGCACGCCGGAGGGGCTGGCGGCTTACCATCGCAGCGAGATCAAGAAATGGGCAAACGTGGTAAGGGCGGCGGGCATCAAGCCGGAGTAAGGCGCTGTTAACGACGGTGCTTCTTCAGCTTGGCGGCGATGCGCAGGCGCAGCGCGTTCAGGCGGATGAAGCCTTCCGCGTCGGCCTGGTTGTAGGCGCCGCGGTCGTCCTCGAAGGTGGCGATCGAGGGATCGAACAGGGAGTCCGATTTCGAGGCGCGGCCGACGGTCATGACCGTGCCCTTGTAGAGCTTGACGCGTACCGTGCCGTTGGCTGAGCGCTGCGATTCGTCGATCAGCGTCTGCAGCAGCCTGCGTTCGGGGCTGAACCAGTAGCCGTTGTAGACCAGCCGCGCGTAACGCGGCATGAGGTCGTCCTTCAGCGCCAGCACTTCGCGGTCGAGCGTGATGGATTCGATGGCGCGATGCGCCTTCAGCATGATGGTGCCGCCGGGCGTCTCGTAGCAGCCGCGCGATTTCATGCCGACGTAGCGGTTCTCGACGAGGTCGAGCCGGCCGATGCCGTGCCGGCCGCCCAGCTCGTTCAGCCTGGTCAGCACTTTCGCCGGCGTGAGCCTGCGGCCGTTCACCGCCACGATGTCGCCGCGGCGGTAGGTGAGGTCGACGTACTCGGGCCGGTTCGGCGCTTTCTCCGGGGAGACCGTGATGCGCCACATGGACTCCTCGGGCTCGTA
>CAYSRR010000176.1:0-6457 GCA_964433375.1 uncultured Streptomycetaceae bacterium | reverse complement strand
GCTGCGCAAGCTGTCCGACGCGGTTCCTCTCCTGCAATACCAGATCGTCCAGAAGTCCTGCGAACTCATCGAGGCCCGGCTGGTGACGGCACGCAGGCTGGAGGACGGCGAGGAGGACGAGGTGCGGCGGCTGATACTGTCGCGGTTGCCTCCCGGATTCCGGGTCGAGATCGTTTACCGGGACGACATTCCTCGCGGCCCGGGCGGGAAGTTCGAGGACTTCGTATCGGAGGTTGCGGCGACGCCTGCGCCGGCTTGACGAGTGAACGGTGCGGCGCGACCGCGGCCTCGGGCGTTTCCTCAGCGACGGCGCGCAATGACCTTCAGAAAGGTGGCGTCACTCGCAACGGAAGGCGATCGAATGCCTTCCGCCCGGCCGCCGTCGGTTGGCACGGTCGTCAATTCGTCGAAATCGAAGCCGGCGCCCTCGAACGGGATGCGCACGTCGTTTTTGGAGCGCACCGGGTAATTGACGTGCCGGGCGGCGTACAGATCGGCGCAGCGCGCGAGTGCTTCGGGTTCGATTGCCAGCCAATCGCGTTCCCTCGTCGCGAATGCCAGCATGGTCTCGCGGAGCGCTTTTGCCCGTTTTTCCGGGAAACCGATTGCCGCGGGGGCGTCGCCACCACGCAGCCGGCTGGCCGTCACGACATGACCTCCAGGCCGCAGCAAGGAATGCCATTTTGCCGCCAGGGCGGGCCATTGCGCGTGCGGGAAGCGTCCCAGAAAGGAATCCGTGCAGACGAGGTCGAAATGGTTCCCTGGCCGATAGTCCAGGATGTCCGTGCGGATGGTTTCTACGGGGTGCGCGACGCGGTTCGCGTACCAGTCGTTGAGACGCAGCGGGGTTTCGCAGATGTCGAGCACGGTGATTTCGGGCCGGGCGTCCGTACCGCGAAAGGCGGCGATGACCTGTTCCAGCATCGCGTAATCGGCCGTGCCGGAGACAAGTATGCGGGGCGTGGTGGTGCGGGCGGTCGCCGCCCGGATCGCGCGTCCGTAAAAATCCGCGCGATGCCCGGCAGTGCTGCCGAGCCCCGTCAGCCGGAGAAATGGCCACAGGCCGTGAGCCCAGGAGCAACTCTCCTCCGTCGCCGGATCCTTGTAACAAAGCTGCGGTGCAAGGCGCCAGGCCAGCAGCGCGCTTTCCGTGAGGGGCTCATCGTTCGTGTGGGCGGAGTGGTGCATCCTGTCTCGCGACGGTTGTGAATGCCGAATGCCTAGCGGCGCCTGGCGACGATCTGATGGAACACGGCCCCACTGGGGACGGTGGGCGCTTTTACGCCCGAGTGATTGTCCGTCGGACGCGACGACTCCGAGATCTCGTCGATCGAGAAACCCGCATCCTCGAAGATCGACAGGAACTCCTGTCGCGAACGGAGAGGGTAGTTCGATTGCCGGCGGGCGTAGTGGCCGGCGCGGTCTCCGAGCTCGACCAGGTCGACGCCGGTGAGAATTCCCTTTTCTCCGGCAAGGTGCCGGACGGCTTCCTGGAACCGTGTGATCTGGTCTTCGGCAAACGCCAGCCGCCTGGGGCTGTTCCCGGGGCGCACCACGCTGGCGGTAACGACGCGGCCACCGGGTTCCAGCAGCGATCGCCACTTGTCCGCAAGCCGCGGACGCAGCTCGGGGGCGAACCGTCCCAGTATGGAGTCCGTGCAGATCAGGTGAAACGGTTCCGCTGTCGCGAAGTCGAGTATGTCCGAGCGCGTGGTGGCCAGTCGCCAGCCGAGCCGCTCCGCATACCAGCGGTTGAGATGCAGCGGCGTCTCGCAGATGTCGATGACTGTGAGCGATGGCCGCACCGGGGCGTCCCTGAATGTGTTAATGAGATGGGCCAGCATCGCGTAGTCGGCGGTGCCGCACACCAGTATGCGGGGGTTGCTCGTGTCTGCGGTCAATGTCCGGGCTGCGCGCTGGTAGAAATCCGCGCGGTGCTCCGCAGTTCCCGCAAGGCCCATCAAGCGGAGTATCTGCCACAGGCTGTGATACCACGAGCAATCCACGCCCGTCGTCGGGTCCTTGCGGCACAGTTCAGGCGCGACACGCCAGGCCAGCAGCGCGCTTTCCAGCAGGGTTTCTTCGGCGGTTTGCTTCATGGACGGCCGTGCCGGGCGGGGCGTTGACGCGTCACTTGCCGACGATCTTCTTGTACTTCTTCATCCACTCGTCGGCCTGTGCCTCGGCCTGGCGGACCTGGTCCGCGCTCATGCCCTTGCCGACGGTTTTCAGCGCGTCCCCGGACACGTCGTCGCCCTGGAGCGCCGCCACCTTGAGCCAGTAGTAGGCGCGCACCGGGTCGCGCTCGACGCCCTTGCCTTCGTAATGGAGCAGCCCGAGCAGTCGCTGCGCCTGGACGTGACCGCGCTGGGATGCCCGGTTGAGCCACTGCGCCGCCTGGGGGTAATCCGGCTCGACGCCATCGCCCCGGGAATAGATCACGCCCAGGTTGAATTGCGCGCCGGGGTCGTTCTGGGCGGCGGCGAAGCTCCACCACTTGCGCGCGGTGTTCATGTTCTTCTCGACGCCGTAGCCGCGCGCGTACATGAGGCCGAGGCTCGTTTGCGCGCGCGCGTCTCCCTGTTTCGCGAGCTTTTCGTACCAGACGGCGGCTTCCTTGAAGTCCTGCTCGACGCCGCCGCGGCCGACGTAGTACATCTCGGCGAGCTGGCGCGTCGCGGAGCGGTCGCCCGCGGCGGAACGCACCTTGAGGTCGTCGACGTGGATTTTTTCCTGCGCGGCGGCAGTGCCAAAACAGGCCACAAAGAGCAGGGCATGCCAAAGGCCGCGGAAAGTCATCTCAGCGTCCAGACGTGAGGAGCGCCCGGCTGACGCCGGTTAAAAACCAGGATCCGCCACAGAGAGCACCGAGAGCACAGAGAACGGTCATCAAGCAATTGGCGCCGGTAATCATCGGCTTTTCTCTGTGATCTCTGTGTTCTCTGTGGCTATCGTGGTTTGGTTCTTTCGTAGACGGCACAGCGGAAGGCATGGCGATGTTTCTCGTCGGCGGGAAACGATTCCGATGATACCTCGCACCAGTCCGCGGCGTCGAAATCGGGCATCACGGTGTCGCCGGCGATCTCGGCGTCGACCGTCGTGAGATAAAGGCGGCCGGCGCGCGCGAGCGCCTGCGCGTAGAGCTCGGCGCCGCCGATCACGAAAATCTCGCTGTCGTCCCCGCAGGCGGCGACGGCGTCGTCGAGCGAGTGCGCGATTTTCGCGCCCGGCACGCTGTAGCCGCGCCGGCGGGTGACGATCACCGTGGTGCGGCCGGGCAGCGGACGGCCGATCGAGTCCCAGGTCCTGCGGCCCATGATGATGTGATGGCCCAGGGTGAGGCGCTTGAACCGCTTCAGTTCCTCGGGCAGGTGCCAGGGAATCGCGTTGTTCGCGCCGATGACGCGGTTTCTCGACATCGCCACGATGATCGAGATACGTGAGGGGTGAGGGGTGAGGGGTGAGGTGGGTGAGTCCCGTCGGCCGGTCTGCTCCTCACTCCTGACTCCTCTCTCCTCACTCATACCGCGACCGGTGCCCGGATCGCGGGGTGCGGATCGTAGTTCTCCAGCGTGAAGTCCTCGTACTTGAACTGGAAAATGTCCTTCACCGCCGGGTTGAGCCGCATGACCGGCAGCCGGCGCGGCGCGCGGGAGAGCTGCTCGCGCGCCTGGTCGAGGTGATTGAGGTAAAGATGGGTGTCGCCGAAGGTATGCACGAAATCGCCGGGCTTCAGTCCGCAAACCTGCGCCACCATCAGGGTGAGCAGGGCGTAGGAGGCGATGTTGAACGGTACGCCGAGGAAGAAGTCGGCGCTGCGCTGGTAGAGTTGGCACGAAAGCTTGCCGTCGGCGACGTAGAACTGGAAGAAGGCGTGGCAGGGCAACAGCGCCATTTTCGGCAGGTCGGCGACGTTCCACGCCGAGACGATCATGCGCCGGGAATCAGGGTTCTTGCGGAGTTGCCCGATGACCTGGCCGATCTGGTCGATATGAGAGCCGTCGGGCGCGGGCCACGAGCGCCACTGGTGGCCGTAGACCGGCCCCAGGTTGCCGTCCTTGTCCGCCCACTCGTCCCAGATGGTGATGCCGTTTTCCTTAAGGTAGCGTGTATTGGTGTCGCCCTTCAGGAACCACAGCAGCTCGTGAATGATGGACTTGAGGTGCACCTTCTTGGTGGTGAGCAGCGGGAACCCGGCGTCGAGGTCGAAGCGCAGCTGGGCTCCGAAGATCGAGAGCGTGCCGGTGCCGGTGCGATCGTTCTTGCGCGCGCCGTGCTCCAGCACGTGCCGCATCAGGTCGAGGTATTGGCGCATTCGTCGGAATTCTAGTGGATTTCTTTGCTGTACGGCCGCTTCAGCATCCAGTTCACGATCGCTTCGATCGTCGCTGCCTCCCTGCCCAGAAAGCCGTGCTCGCTCATGGCTTCGCAGGGTTTCGACTGGGGCGGTGAGCCGCCGGAAACCGTCACCAGCGGGTAGCGGTCGGACAAGCGCTTGGCCGAAGAGTAGGGCGTATAGGCGCATCCGTCGTTCACGTGATGCACGAACAACAGCGGCGGCGCGATGGAGGCGAAATCGAACTCGCTCAGTCCCGGTTGTTGCCGGGTGGCGAGGAAAAGGGTGGCTGTCAGCACCACGCCATCGATCGCTTTGCCGAAGCGTTGTCCGGCGGAAGCGGCGGACACGGTGCCGCGGTTCGTGCCGACCAGGAACACAGGCAGGCCGGGAAACCGTTTCCTGAGATCCGCGACCACCTTGCCGATATCCTCCGCGTGCGCTTCGCCCAGCCTGAACCGGTCGTCCATGCCGCTGGCGCGGTCGGAAGGCGCGGCCATGACCGCGGCGGCCACGCCGCTGCCGGCGAGCAGCCGACGCGAGCGCACCAGGAAATTGCCGCGATCGAGGACGGTGCGGGCGGACTCGCGATCGAGATCGATGTTGCCCGTGCTGCCGGGAAACAGCACTGCCACGGCCCGCGCCTTGCCCGTCTCCGGGGCCGATAGCAGGTAGGGCTGGGTCACGCCGCCGCGCGTGGAGAGGGTGATGATGTCCTCTGCCAATGGAGCGCCGAACGGGAGCAACAAGATCAGCGCGACTGTCAAACGTGACATGCTCGTGATTTTACCAGCGGCGCTCCATAAAGAAGATGAGCAACGATCGGAAATTCCGCCTGCCCGCTCGGGCAGGCGGAATTTTCGGGAGGGCTATAATTCGCGCTCATCCTCATCGACCATTGGACTCTCCATGCTGGCGAAGCTCGAGCAGAACGCGGCGCTCCTGACCGAGGCCGACCTCAGGAAGGCGGGGCATGTTCTCGTCGTGCTGCCGAAGGCGGGTGCAGCCAGGGTTCCGGACGGCGTGCCTGGTGCGGCCGTGCTGGCGGCGACGCTCTCCCGGCGCGGAAAGAAGCCGGCCGATCTGGCCAGGGCGCCCGTCACGGCCAACCTCGAGGGCGGCGCGCTGGTTTCGTGGGTCATGCTCGATCCGGCGCGACCGGTGTTCGAGCGGCAAACATTGTTGCGCAAGGGGCTGCAGCCGCTGCTCGCCGAGAAACCGGGGACGATCGCAATCGGCGTATTCGGCCCGGCCGCGCGGCGCCGGCAGGCCGCGGAGCTGGCCGTCTACGCGGCCTGGGTCAACGGCGCGCGGCTGCCCGAGCGCAAGAAGAAGCCGGACGGCGCGGCGCTTGCGGCAATCCGGTTGCATGGGTGCCGTTCGGCTGACGGCTTCGCCGGACAACGAGCCGTTGCGGAAGGCAACCTGCTGTGCCGCGAGCTGACCACGCTGCCTCCCAACGAGTTGACGCCGGGCGCCTACCGCAAGCGGGTGGCGCAACTCGCGCGCGAGCGCGGCTGGCGTCACGAGGAGTACGACGTGAAGTGCCTGTGCAAGATGGGCGCCGGCGCTTTCGTTGCCGTCGCACAGGGCAGCGCCGTGGATGATGCCGCGATCGTGCATCTCGCGTACCGGCATCCGCGGGCGAACAAGTCTTTCGCCGTCGTCGGCAAGGGCATCTGTTACGACACCGGCGGCCACAATTTAAAGAGTGCGCGGACCATGCAGGGCATGCACAAGGACATGAACGGCTCCGCGGTGGCGCTCGGCATCCTGCTCGCCGCGTCCGCGCTGAAGCTGCCGGTGAAGATCGACTGCTGGATGGCCTTGGCCCGCAACGACATCGGCCCGCGCGCCTATCACCAGGACGAGATCGTCACGGCGCTGAACGGCACCACCATCGAGATCGTCCACACCGATGCCGAGGGGCGCATGGTGCTGGCCGACACGCTGGCGCTCGCCGCGCGCGGCAAGCCCGACCTCATGCTCGATTTCGCGACGCTGACCGGCAGCATGCACACCGCGCTGGGCGAGCGCTACAGCGGATTTTTCGCGACGGCGCCGGATCTCGCGCGCCGCGCGGTGGCGGCGGGCGGGGCCACGGGCGAGCGGGTGTGCGCG
>CAYSRR010000175.1:0-6473 GCA_964433375.1 uncultured Streptomycetaceae bacterium | reverse complement strand
AAGAACCAGATCGACTATTTCGAGAACCGCTTCGTCGGCACCAACCTCGCCAATCCCGATTTCTCCGAGGTCGCGCGCGTCATGGGCGCGGAAGGCTATCGCGTCGAGCACGAGGACGAGGTGTCCGACGCGCTCAAGGCGGCGCTCAAGTCCGGCAAGCCGTCGGTGGTCGAGATCCTGCTGACGCAGGAGCTGGGCGAGCCGTTCCGCCGCGACGCCTTCCGCAAGCCGCGCCGGCTGCTGCCCAAGTACCGCCGCTTCAATGCCAAAGAGTACCGCTGACCCCCACCCCGACCCTCCCCCTTGCCAAGGGGGAGGGAGCAGACCGTGAAGAAGACTTGCATTGGATGCTCACCCAACCCCCTCTTGCCAAGGGAGAGGGGATAGGGAGGGGTGAGTGGGCGCTAACTGGGGGACTGAATGAGCGTGGACCGGGGCTCGGCCAGGACCGCCAAGTTGAGCGACGTCGCCCAGCTCGCGCGGGTTTCCACCGCCACCGTTTCGCGCGCGCTGACCTGCCCCGGCAAGGTCAAGCCGGCGACCGTCGCGCGCATCCGCCAGGCGGTGCAGGCGCTGGGCTACGTGGCGCACGGCGCGGCGCGCGCGCTCGCGTCCCGCCGCACGCACACCATCGGCGCGGTGATCCCGACGCTCGACAACGCGATCTTCGCCAACACCGTCCACGCGCTGCAGAAGACGCTGGACGAGGCGGGCTACACGCTGCTGCTCGCCAGCCACGAATTCGACGCCGAGGTCGAGGCACGCGTGACGCGCGCGCTGATCGAGCGCGGCGTGGACGGGCTGGTGCTGCTCGGCGCCACGCACCACCCGAGCGTGCTGCGCATGCTCGACACGCAGCAGATTCCCTACGTGCTGACCTGGGCGCTCGACGCGGCCGGGCGCCATCCCTGCGTCGGCTTCGACAACCGCGCCGCGGCGACCCGTGTCGCGCGGCACCTGCTCGACATGGGCCATCGCGAGTTCGCGATGATTTCCGGCGTCACCGCCGGCAACGAGCGCGCGTCGGAGCGGCTGGAAGGCGTGCGGGCCGCGCTGTCCGCCCGCGGCATCGCGCTTGCATCCGATCGCGTGGTCGAGAAACCGTACACGCTGTCCGCCGGGCGCGAAGGCCTGCGCGAAGTGCTGCGCGGCGCGCCGTGCCCGACCGCGGTGATCTGCGGCAACGACGTGTTGGCCATCGGCGCGCTCGCCGAGTGCCAGGCGCAGGGCATCGCCGTGCCGCGGGAAGTGTCCCTCACCGGCTTCGACGATCTCGAGATCGCCGCCGTGGTCACGCCGGCGCTCACCACGGTGCATTTCCCGACCGCGGAACTGGGCAGCTACGCGGCACAGCACCTGCTCGCGCGGATCGCCGGCAAGCCGTTCGAGATGCGCACCGAGCTGCCGGTGGAGCTGGTGGTGAGGGCAAGCACCGCGCCGCCCGCTACAAACTAACCTCTAACCGCAGAGGACGCAGGGGACGCGGAGGAACGCAGAGGAAAGACAGAAACAATATTTGAACCGCAGAGGCGCAGAGGGAAACCAGAACAAAATTCAAATGAAACCAAAGTCTTCCCATATTTTTCCTCCGCGTCCTCTGCGTCCTCTGCGGTGAGAGGTTTAGATTTGCGCGAGCAGCGCTCCGATCATCCGCTCCGCCTGCGCCCGGTAGCCCCCGCCGAAGAGGTTGAGGTGGTTCAGCACGTGGTACAGGTTGTAGAGGTGCTTGCGTGTCTCGTATCCCGCGTCGAGAGGGTATTCCGCGCGGTAGGCGTCGTAGAACGTTGGCGGGAAGCCGCCGAACAGCTCGGTCATGGCGAGATCCGCCTCGCGGTCGCCGAAATAGACCGCGGGGTCGTAGATCACCGGCTCGCCCCCCGCCGTCATCGCCGCGTTGCCCGACCACAGGTCGCCGTGCAGCAGCGAGGGGGCGGGAGTGTAGCCCGCAAAGAAGGCGGGCAGCTTCTCCATCAGCCGCTCGCCGTCCGCGAGCAGGCGGCCGTCGTGGCCCTTCGCGGCCGCCAGCTTCAATTGATAGCCCAGCCGCCGCTCGCGCCAGAACGAAATCCAGTCGTCCGCCGGCGTGTTGATTTGCGGCGTCGCGCCGATGGTGTTGTCGCGATGCCAGCCATGGCACGCGGCCGTGACGCGGTGCAGGCGGGCCAGGTTTACGCCCAGCATGCGCATGCCCCGTTCGTCGGCGCCGCGCAAGTCGATGTGCTCCAGCACGATCCAGCAAGCGGACGGGCCCGAGCCATGGCAGACGGGATTGGGTACCCGGATCGCTTTCGTCCCGGCAATTTCGCTCAGCCCGTCCGCTTCAGCGGAGAACATTTCCGCCCGGTCCGGGCTGTTGAGCTTGACGAAGAAGACGCGCCCATGGCCCCGGACGACATGGCTTTCATTGATGCATCCACCCCCGATGGCCACACGGGACTCGATGACAAAGGGCGCGCCGGTCGCCGCAGCGATCGCGCGCTCGATGTCCGGCCAGGGATCCATGGCTAAAACCCGTATGGAACCGACGATGAACGCCGATGGACGCAGATGAAGTGTTGAGTGGGAACTCGGACTGCCGTATGCCGGTTTTGCTTTGGATTCTTATCGGCGTTTATCGGCGTTCATCGGCGGCTAAATTTTAAGCGAGCGATTTCCGCGCCTTCGCGATCGCCGCCTTCACCCGCACCGGCGCGGTGCCGCCGAGATGCGTGCGGCTCATCAATGAACCCTGGAGCGTCAGCGCGGCGAGCGCGTCCTTGCCGACCGCCGGCGAGAAGCGCTGCAGCTCGGAGACCTTGAGGTCGGCCAACTCGCAGCCGCGCGATTCCGCGTAGCGCACGGCCTGGGCGACGGCTTCGTGCGCCTCCCGGAACGGCACGCCCTTTTTCACCAGGTACTCGGCGAGATCGGTGGCGGTGGCGTGTCCCTGGCGCGCGGCGGCCTCCATCGCCTCGCGGTTCACCTGGATGCCGGGCAGCATCTCGGCGAACACGGCGAGGCTCATCAGGAGCGTGTCGACCGTGTCGAACAGCGGCTCCTTGTCTTCCTGGTTGTCGCGGTTGTAGGCGAGCGGCTGCCCCTTCATGATCGTCAGCAGCGCCACCAGGTGGCCGTTGACGCGCCCGGTCTTGCCGCGGATCAGCTCGGCGACGTCGGGGTTTTTCTTCTGCGGCATGATCGAGGAGCCGGTGCAGAAGCGGTCGGCAAGCGTGACGAAGCCGAAACGCGGGTTCATCCACAGCACGATTTCCTCGCAGAAGCGCGAGAGGTGCGTCATCACCAGCGCGGCGGCCGCGCAGAACTCGATCGCGAAGTCGCGGTCGGACACGGCGTCGATCGAGTTCTCGCACACGCCGTCGAAGCCGAGCTCCTTCGCGACCATCTGGCGGTCGATCGGGAACGAGCTGCCGGCGAGCGCCGCCGCGCCCAGCGGCAGGCGGTTGACGCGCTTGCGGCAGTCGGCGAGGCGCTGCGCGTCGCGCGAGAGCATCTCGAAGTAGGCGAGCAGGTGATGCCCGTAGGACACCGGCTGCGCCACCTGCATGTGGGTGTAACCGGGCATCACGGTCTCGGCGTGCGCGTCGGCGAGGTCGAGCAGCGCGCGCTGCACGGCCTTGATGGTGGCGAGTCCCTGGTCGATCGCGGCGCGCACGTAGAGGCGCACATCGGTCGCGACCTGGTCGTTGCGCGAGCGCGCGGTGTGCAGCCGCTTGCCGGGCTCGCCCACGAGCTCGGTCAGCCGCCGCTCGATGTTGAAATGGACGTCCTCGTGCTGCTGCGACCAGGGGAAGCGGCCGTCGCGAATCTCGGCCAGGATCTGCGCGAGGCCCTTCTCGATCGCCGCGAGGTCGTTCTTGCCGATGATGTCGACCGCGCGCAGCATGCGCGCGTGGGCGATCGAGCCCTCGATGTCGAACTCGGCCAGCCGCCGGTCGAACCAGACCGACGCGGTGAAGCGCTGCACGAGCTCGGTCGCCGGTTCGCTGAAGCGTCCCGACCACGGCTTGTTTTTGTCGCCCGGCTTGTCGTCTGTTGCCATATGCCTGTTAAAATCAATCAGTTATGGCAAGTATAAATCAAAACGCCTACGCTGGCGGCCTGCCGAGCTTTCGCAACCTCGGCGTGCTGTTGCGCATCGGGGTGATCGTCAACCTGCTGGCGTTTGCCGCGGCGTTGGTGAAGAGTCACGATGCCGGCTCGCTCTGGCAGCAGGTGATCCGGATTTCCGCGCTGGTCGAGCCGCTGCTCATCCTTTCGCTGCTGGTGCTGGCCGCCTTGAGCAACGTGCTGAGGCGCCTGCCGTACTGGCTGGGCGCGACCGCCGTGCTGGCGCTGGAACTGGCGCTGACGACCGGGCTCTACGTCGCGGGCCACGGCCTGCTCGGGCCGGAGCCCGCTGCGCTGGAGCGCTACTGGCTGCTCGTCGCGCTCACCACCGGCGCGCTGCTCGCGTACCTCGACCTGCGCGACCGGGCGCTGTCGCCGTCGCTGACGGAGGCGCGGTTGCAGGCGCTGCAGTCCCGCATCCGGCCGCATTTCCTGTTCAACAGCATCAACGCGGTGCTCTCCCTGATCCGCCAGGAGCCCAAGCGCGCGGAAGCGGCGCTCGAGGACATGGCGGGGCTCTTTCGCATGCTGATGAACGACAACCGGGAACTCGCGCCGCTCGCGCGCGAGCTGGAGCTGTGCCGCCAGTACCTGAGCCTGGAGCAGTTGCGGCTCGGCGAGCGGCTCCGGGTCGAGTGGCGCACGGCGGCGATGCCGGGCGACGCGCTGGTGCCCCCGCTCGTGCTGCAGCCGCTGCTCGAGAACGCGGTCTATCACGGTGTCGAGCCGCGGATCGAGCCCGGCGTGGTGAGCATCGACATCCACATGGCCGACGGCCAGGTGCACGCGGTGCTGCGCAATCCGTTCCCGAAAAAGGCCGGCCCTCATTCCGGCAACCGGATGGCGCTCGCCAACATCCGCGAGCGCCTGCAGCTGCATTTCGACGCCGAAGCCACGCTCGCGACGAGCGTGGCTGATGGAATTTACCAGGTGCATATCGTGATGCCCTACATCAAGGGTCGTGAGTCGTGAGTCGTGAATCGTGAGTGAGACCAGACCACTACGCGTGGTGATCGTGGACGACGAGGGGCCGGCGCGACTGCGCCTGCGCGACCTGCTCGGGGAATGCGGGGGCGAGGCGGCGCTCGTCGTCGCCGGCGAAGCGGCGAGCGGGCGCGAGGCGCTCGATCTGCTCTCGCGCGAAGCCGCGGACGTAGTGCTGCTCGACATCCGCATGCCGGAGATGGACGGCATCGAGGTGGCGCAGCACCTGCAGCGGCTCGAGCCGGCGCCGGCGGTGGTGTTCGCGACCGCCTACGACGACTACGCCATCCGCGCGTTCGAGTTGCACGCGGTGGACTACCTGCTGAAGCCGATCCGGCTGGAGCGCCTGAAGGAGGCGCTGGCGCGCGCGCGCGCCACGCCGGCTCGCCCGGAGGCATTGCGTCAGCTCGCGACCGCGGCGCGCACGCATTTCTCCGCCCAGGAACGCGGCAGGATCCACCTGATCCCGGTGGCCGACGTGGTTTACCTGAAGGCCGAGCTCAAGTACGTGTCGGTGCGCACCGCGACGCGCGAGTACCTGATCGAGGAGTCGCTCACCCGGCTCGAGCAGGAATTCGGCGAACGCTTCGTGCGCGTGCACCGCAACTGCCTGGTGGCGCGCGCGGCGGTGCGGGGTTTCGAGCGCGTGGAAGACGAGGACGAGGCGCACTGGGTGGTGATGCTCGATGGCGTGGAGGAGCGCATCGACGTCAGCCGCCGGCAGCAGCACATCGTGCGCGAATTCTCCCGCAGCTAAGAACGTGGAATTAGCCGCCGATGAACGCCGATAGACGCCGATAGAAGAACCACAATCACCCCGTTCTTATGAATATATGAGTGACGAGTGATGGGAAAAACCGCCAATGCCATGCCGAAACGACTGGTGATCGCGTCGCGCGAGAGCGCGCTGGCGTTGTGGCAGGCGCGCCACATCCAGTCGCGGCTCGCGGCGCTGTATCCCGCGGCGCGCATCGACATACTGGGTCTCACCACCGAGGGCGACCGCCGCCTCGAGGTGTCGCTCCAGAAAATCGGCGGCAAGGGATTGTTCGTGAAGGAGCTGGAAGACGCGCTGGCGGGCAGCCGCGCCGACATCGCCGTGCATTCGGCGAAGGACGTGCCGATGGGGCTGCCGCCGGGCTTCGTCATCGCCGCCATCGGCGAGCGCGCGGACCCGCGCGATGCGTTCGTGTCGGGCCGTTACCCCGACCTCGCCGCGCTGCCGGCCGGCGCGCGCGTCGGCACCTCCAGCCTGCGCCGCGAGTGCCAGGTGCGCGCGCGGTATCCGAAGCTGGAGATCGTCCCGCTGCGCGGCAACGTGCAGACGCGCCTGAAAAGGCTCGACGACGGCCACTACGATGCCGTGATCCTGGCCGCGGCGG
>CAYSRR010000174.1:0-6477 GCA_964433375.1 uncultured Streptomycetaceae bacterium | reverse complement strand
CCCCGGTCAGGGCCGCTTCGCTGGCGCGCAGGTTCCTGACCGAAACCAGGCGCAGGTCGGCGGGCACCTTGTCGCCGGACGCGAGCGCCACGATGTCGCCGGGCACCAGCGTCTCGGCCGGGACCTCGAGACGCTCGCCGTCGCGATACACCATCGCGTGAAGCGAAAGCATGTCGCGGATGGCGTCGAGCGCGTCCTCGGCCTTGCCTTCCTGGATGAAGCCGATGACCGCGTTCACGACGACCGCGGCGAGCAGCACGCTCGTGTCCACCCAGTGCTCCAGCAGAGCCGTGATGCACGCGGCAATCAGCATCACGTAGATGAGAACGTTGTGGAACTGGAGCAGGAAGCGCAGCCAGGACGGCCGTTTACGGGGCGGCGGAAGCCGGTTGGGGCCGAATCGCCGCAGGCGCAGCGCGGCCTCCGCGGACGACAACCCCATACGGGAGTCCGTGCCGAGCTGCCCGGCGACTTCGCCGGCTTCGAGGGTGTGCCAGGCCGCCGCTGGCGACATCCCGGAACCAGGATCGCCCGATGCCGGGCCGCGCGGTTCCTGCATCTACACGCTCCTTCTCACGCCGGATGCCGCTGGCCGTGACGAGCACGGTCGTGCTGTTGCGCGCGCTCGAGACCCGCGGCAATCGTCGTGATCAGGCTGATGTCGTGTGGCACGTGGTCTTCTCGTTTCGGCGTCGCGTCCGGGTTGTCGGAGCGGGTGAAAACTATGGCTGGTCCCGTCTCCGCCGGTCTCGTGCGCCCGGGAGCCGGGACGAGAGCAGGAGACGGGATCGGGGATCGACGCGATGCCGCGAAAGCGACGACCCGCCGATCGAGTGCAACTGTCCTGCGGGCTGAAGGACGCCGTCATTCTATCGTTACGCGGCTCCGGTGACCATATTCTCCTCGGGCGGCTGGCGGGCATCGGCTTCACGATGTCGCTGTTCATCGCCGGCCGGGAGTTCCCGGACGAGACGGATTTCGCCGCCGCGAAGATCGGCATCTTCGTCGCTTCCCTGATCGCGGGCGGCCTTGGCACGGCGCTGCCGGGGATGCCGGCGGGACGGCCTGAGCCGTCAGCCGCCAGTTTTCGGCTGTCAGTCGCCGACTGCCAACTGCCGACTCGTTAGGTAGAATGCCGTTTCTCAACCAGGGAAGAGGGAGTCACGCCATGTCAGACCGGATCGCACAGACCAGCCGTCCCATTCACGACCTGCTCGCGCGCCGCTGGAGCACGCGCGCGTTCGATGCCGGCAAGACGGTCAGCCGCGAGCAATTGGCCGCCCTGCTCGAGGCCGGGCGCTGGGCGCCGTCCTGCAACGGCGACGAGCCGTGGCGCTATCTCGTGTGGGACAGGACGCGCGACGCGGCGGGGTTCCAGCAGGCCTTCGACTGCCTGTCGGAGAACAACAAGAAGTGGGTGAAGCACGTGTCGCTGCTGATGCTGGCCTGCGCCGGCAGCAACTTCGTCGCCACCGGCAAGCCCAACCGCTGGACCCAGTACGACACCGGCGCGGCGAGCGTCTCGATCGCGCTGCAGGCCGAGGCGCTGGGGCTGCGCGCGCACCAGATGGGCGGCTTCGACGCCGAGAAAGCGCGCGCCGCGTTCGGCATCCCGGCCGACTACGCGCCGATGGCGATGATCGCGGTCGGCCACCAGGCCAGCGCCGACGTTCTCGACGAGGAAACCAAGGCCAAGGAACTCAAGGGCCGCGGCCGCAAGCCGCTCGGCGAGCGGTTCTTCGAGGGCGGCTGGGGCAAGCCGGTTGCGTAGCAACCGGCTTGCCCAGTTGCAAGATGCAAGTTACAAGATTCAAGAAACACCGCTTTTTCTTGCTGCTTGTAACTTGTAACTTGTGACTTGAACATCGAAGATGTTCGAAGCGTTCGTCCACGCCATCTTCTGGCCGTTCTTCCTCGGCTCGCTGGTGGGCATGATGTCCATCAGCAATCCGCTGTCGAAGATCCCGCTGTTCGTCTCATTGACGAGCGACATGCCCGAGCGCGAGCGGTACGCGGTCGCGCGGCGGGCCTCGGTCTACGGGTTCGCCATGCTGACCCTCACGCTGTTCTTCGGCGTGCTGGTGCTGGAGGCGTTCGGCATCTCGTACGGGGCGCTGCGCATCGCCGGCGGCCTGACCATCGCGCTGCTCGGCTACCGCATGCTGTTCGGCTACGGCTACGTCGGGCTGACCGCGAGCGGCAGGCAGGGCAACATCGCGGTGTTTCCGCTCGCGATGCCCGCGATCAGCGGGCCGGGGGCCATCGCGGTGGTGATCGGCATCTCGACCGAGATCGCCGAGCTCGACACGACGCTGTACAAGGCGATCGCCTACAGTGCGACGATTTCCAGCATCCTCATCACCTGCATCGCGATCTGGTTCACTTTCCGCTCGGCGCGCTTCCTGTCGAAGGCCATGGGCCCCGACGCGATGGAGGCCATCACCCGCATCATGGGCTTCCTGCTGGTGTGCATCGGCGTGCAGTTCGTCGGTTCCGGCGTCCGCACGTTCATTGCGGGGCAATGAACGGCAAGGATGAAGGATGAACGTGGAAGGATGACCGTCGCGCTTTGCGCGACAACGGCAGGTCCCGGCCTCCCGGTTCCTTCGGCCGGAAGCCCTATATGCAAAGTAGTAGCGATCCGCAGGGAAACCGACCGGACGTGAGTGAAAGGGAGGGACCTGATTTTGCGCGCAGGGCGCGCGGGTCATCCTTCATCCTTCATCCCTCATCCTTCATCCTTCGTGCCGGAAACAAAAAAGCCCGCCAGCGGCGGGCTTTTTTGTTTGCGCGGTACTCAGCGTATATTGGCGCCGGCCGTCGTGCCGAGCGGCACCGCGTCCGCGACGTGCTCGTTGAGGAAGTTGAACTCGAGCTTGGTGCCGACCGGGTCGTAGAGGAAGACCTGATAGCCGGCGTTCTCGATGTTCTGCTCCTCGAACTCGATACCGAGCTTCTTGAGGCGCTTGCGGAACTCCACCGCGCCGGACGACTTGAACGCGATGTGATCGACGCTGCCGTTGTGCTTGTCCTTGACGAACGAGCCCTGGGGGTAACGCGCCCCCACGTGGATGATCGGGTCGTCGCCGTCGTAGAGCCAGATGCCGCCGAACATGAATTCCGGCCGGTAGCCGGTCTTGAGATCCAGCACGTCGCCGTAGAACTTCTCGATGGCGGGCAGGTCCTCTTTCGCGCAGCGGATGTTGAGATGCAGGAAGCCTTCGAAGAATTTCATGGACACTCCTCCTGGGAGCTGAAACGGCCAGTCAAAATCCTAGCACAAATAGCGTTAAAGCCGGACGCGCCGCGCCGGTTTAACTCCGCGCGGACGAAGCGGACACCGGTGCCGTTCACCGCGCGGTCTGTTGTATCATTTCCCTCGTTTTTCCAAGATTGCCGTGCCGGACCGGGGTGAGGCCATGCCGATATACGAGTACCTGTGCAAGCAATGCAACAGCCGCTTCGAAAAGCTGGTCCGCGCGTCGACGAAGGTCGAATGCCCGTCGTGCAACGGCACCTCGCTGGAGAAGCAGTTCTCGACGTTCGCGATGGGCGCGCCGGCGCTGACCTCGACGGCGATGAGCCCGTCCGAGGTCGCCGCGTGCGGCATGTGCGGCGACCCGCGCGGACCGGGCGCGTGCTCGATGGATTAGTTAAAAAGCCGAATTAGCCGCTAGGACGCCAGGAAAACTTTTTAACTAGCCGCCAAGACGCCAAGGCGCCAAGAAAATCCCTTCAATTAGCCGCAGAGACGCAAAGGCGCAGAGAAATCCGATCATTCAAAATGCGACGGCCGGCTGGAAACAGCCGGCCGTTTTATTTACGACCAAAAAAATCAGTACAAGTTTTCCATCACGAGCGCATTGCCAGTCGATGAGAAAGTTACGCCGACCCTATTTATTCAGCGTTCCTGGCGTCATGGCGGTTAATTCTGATTTTCTCTGTGCCTCTGCGTCTTTGCGGCTAATTAAAAAGTTTTCTTGGCGCCTTGGCGTCTTGGCGGCTAATTCAAGGTTTTGACGCCTGAGCCACGGGTTCGGCTTCGAACCCCTGCCACCCGCCGCCCAGCGCCTTGACGAGGTCGGCCACCGCCGCGCGCTGCACGCGCAGCGCGTCGCTGCGGTTCAGCTGCGCCTGCAGCAGGTTGCGCTCCGCGTCGATCACCTCGAGCTGGGAGAGCAGGCCGCTGCGGTAGCGCACGACGGCGAGCCGTAGGGCTTCCGTCAGCGCGACGGTGCGCGCGCTCTCGGCGTCGAATGCCTCGCGCGCCTTCACCTGCGTGTTCAGCGCCTGCCGCACTTCGGCGAAGGCTTCCTGCAGCGTTCTCTGGTACTGGGCCACCGCCTGGTGTTCGCGCGCTTCCACCGCTTCCACCTCGCCGAACAGGCGCCCGCCCTGGAAGATCGGCTGCGCCAGCCCGAAGGCGAGTGACCAGATGCGCGCCGGGGCGGAAAAGAGATCGCCGAGCGAAGTGCTTTCGCTGCCGTAAAAGCCGGAGAGCCCGATGCGCGGGAACAGATTGGCGCGGGCCTCCGAGATGCGGGCGTTGGCGCCGATCAGGATCTGCTCGGCTTGGACCACGTCGGGCCGGCGCAGCAGCAGGTCGGACGGCAGGCCCTCGGGCACGGCCGGCGCCGACGGGCCGCCTTCCTTTTCATTGCGCGCGACCGCGCCTTCCATGATGGCGCGCGGGCTGCGGCCGAGCAGCACGGCGAGCGCCAGTTCCTGCGCGGTGCGGTTGGCTTCGAGCGCCGGCAACTGGGCGCGGGCGGCTTCGACTTCGGCCTCGAGCTGGCGCAGCGTGAAATCGTTGATGAGGCCCGCCCGGCTGCGCACTTTCTGCAGGTCGTAGCCCTCGCTGCGCAGCTTGAGCGCGCGGCGCGTGGCGTCGACCTGGGCGTCGAAGGCGACGAGGCCGTAGTAGGCGCGCACGACCTCGGTCGCGAGCGCGATGCGCACCGTCTGGCGCGCGGCCTCGGTCGCCAGCAGGTCGGCGCGCGCGGCCTTGCTCGCGCTTTGCAGGCGACCCCACAGGTCCACTTCGTAGGCGACGTTGATCTGAGCGCGATAGTTGTTGTTCTCGATCGCGTTCGGCGGCAGCGGGAAGGACGAGCGCTGCGAGTTGCGGGTGCGGTCGCGCTGGAACGCGGCGTCGATGGCCGGGTAATGCTGCGAGTCGGCGACCCGTGCCAGCGCGCGCGCCTCGTCCACGCGCGCGGTGGCGAGCGCGAGGTCCTGGTTGTACGCCAGTGCTTCCTCGACCAACTGGTCGAGCGCGGGATCGCCGTAGAGGGACCACCAGCGATCGCCGGTCGCCTTCACGTCCCGCGCAGGCGCATCCTTCCAGGCCATGGGCAGCTCGGCGTCCGGCCGCTGGTAATCGGGGCCCAACGCGCAACCGGCGATAAACGCCGCTACCGCGGCGATGAAAAGGGCCTTATTTCGCATTGCCGTCTCCTTTCGCGACGGGGTGGTGGTGCGCGCCATGCGCGGCACGCAGCGCCGCTTCACGATGGTGCTTCGCTTCCTCCTCGATCTCGGCGGTGGAGCGCGGTTCCGAGAGCCTGCGGTCCGTGATCAGCTTGTAGAACCACGGGATGAAGAAGATCGCGAGGAAGGTCGCCGCGAGCATGCCGCCCATCACGCCGGTGCCGGCGGAATGGCGGGCGCCCGCGCCGGCGCCGCTGGAGAACGCCAGCGGCATCACGCCGAGGATGAAGGCGAGGGACGTCATCAATATGGGGCGGAAGCGCAGCCGGGCCGCTTCCACGGCGGCGGCGGCGGTGGAGAGGCCCTCGTGGCTCTTCATTACCGCGTACTCGACGATCAGGATGGCGTTCTTCGCGGCGAGACCCAGCAGCGTCACCAGGCCGATCTGGAAGTAGACGTCGTTGGACAGCCGCGCGATGCCGGCGAGCGGGGAGAGCAGGCCCTGCAGCCACCCGATGCCCGATCCCATCGCCAGGTAGTAGGGCATCGGCAGCAGGTTGTTGATGAAGATCGCCGCCAGCGCGCCGAAGGTGCCGAACGGCAGGGCGAGCATCACCGCCAGCGGCAGCGACCAGCGCTCGTACTGGGCGGCGAGGATCAGGAACACCATCAGGGCCGCGAGCCCCAGCGCGAGGATCGACGTGCCGCCCGAGCGTTTTTCCTGGAACGAGGCGCCGCCCCAGTCGTAGCTGAAGTCCGGCGGCAGCGTCTCGCGCGCGATTCTCTCCATGCGCTCGATGGCCTCGCCCGAGCTGAAGCCGGGCTGGGTCGCGCCGAAGATCTTCACCGACGGCAGGTTGTTGAAGCGGTCGAGGGAGTCCGGCCCCGAGGAGTAATTCACCTTCGCCAGGGACGCGAGCGGCACCATGTTGCCCTTGTCGGAACGCACGTAGACCGAGCCGACGTCGTCGGGGCGCTTGCGGTACTGCGGCTCGGCCGACATCAGCACCTGCCAGGTGCGGCCGTACTTGTTGAAGTCGTTGACGT
>CAYSRR010000173.1:1490-6481 GCA_964433375.1 uncultured Streptomycetaceae bacterium | reverse complement strand
GCCGGCAGGCAGTGCATGAAGAGGGCGTCCTTCTTCGCGGCCTTCATCATCTCGACGTCCACCCGCCAGGCGTCGAAATCCTTCTTGCGCCTGGCGGTCTGGGCCTCGTCGCCCATGCTGGTCCAGACGTCGGTGGTGATGAGGTCGGCGCCCTTCGCCGCCTTCATCGGGTCCTCGAATTCCTCGTAGTGGTCGGTGCCGTAGAGGCCCGCGCGCTCGGGTTCCACTTCGTAGCCGGGCGGGGTGGAGACGTGCACGTTGAAATCGAAGGTCTCCGCCGCCTGCAGCCAGGTGTTGCAGACGTTGTTGGAGTCTCCGATCCAGGCCACGGTCTTGCCGCGGATCGAGCCGCGGTGCTCGACGAACGTGTAGATGTCGGCGAGGATCTGGCACGGGTGGTATTCGTTGGTGAGGCCGTTCACCACCGGCACGCGCGAATGCTCGGCGAACTTGTCGATGATCGCCTGCTCGAAGGTGCGGATCATGACGATGTCCACCATGCGCGTGATGACGCGCGCCACGTCCTCGATCGGCTCGCCGCGCCCCATCTGCGTGTCGCGCGTGATCACGCTGCCGCCCAGCTGGTGCATGCCGGCCTCGAACGAGACGCGCGTGCGGGTGGACTGTTTCTCGAACACCATGGCGAGCGTGCGGTCGCGCAGCGGCTGGTACGGAACGTAGCGCTTGAACATGTCCTTGATCCAGCGCGTGCGCTCGAACAGGTACTCGTACTCCTCGAGCGGGAAGTCCCTGAATTGAAGATAGTGCCGGACGGCCACGGGCGCAGCTCCGAGTATGGGGGGCAGGCTCAGGCCGACTGCGCGGCGGCCTGGGGCGCGCTCTGGCGGTCGAGAAAGCGGGTGACGAGCGGGACCAGCGTTTCCAGCAGCAGTCCCGCCTCCTCCTGCCGGAAAATCAGCGGCGGCAGCAGGCGGATGACGTTGTCCACGGTGACGTTGATGAGCATGCCCTGGTCGAGCGCCTGCTGCACCAGCTCGCCGCAGGCGTAATCGAGCTCGACGCCGATCATCAGGCCCTGGCCGCGGATTTCCCGGACGCCCTTCAGCCCGCCGATGCGGCGCGCCAGCTCGGCGCGGATGAAATCGCCGACCTTGACGGCGTTGTCCATCAGCTTTTCCTCCTCGATGATGTCGAGGGTCGCCAATGCCGCGGCGCAGGCGAGCGGGTTGCCGCCGAAGGTCGAGCCGTGGTTGCCGGGCTTGAACAGTGGCGCGGCGGGGCCGTTCGCGAGGCAGGCGCCGATGGGCACGCCGCTGGCGAGGCCCTTGGCGAGCGGCATGACGTCGGGCGTGATGCCGGAATGCTGGAACGCGAACCACTTGCCGGTGCGCCCCATGCCGGTCTGCACCTCGTCCAGCATGAGCAGCCAGCCGTGCGCCTCGCAGATCTCGCGCAGTCCGCGCAGGTAATCGTCGTGGCAGAGGTTGACGCCGCCTTCGCCCTGCAGCAGCTCGACCAGGACCGCCGCCACGTTGCGGTTCGATTCCGCGACGCGCCTGACCGCGTCGAGGTCGTCGAACGGAACGCGCACGAATCCGGAGAGCAGCGGCTCGAACCCGGCCTGCACCTTGCGGCTGCCGGTGGCGGAAAGGGTGGCGATGGTGCGGCCGTGGAAGGCCTTTTCCAGCACGATGATCGCCGGCGCATCGATGTTCTTCTTGTGCCCGTGGAGCCGGGCGAGCTTGATCGCCGCCTCGTTGGCTTCGCAGCCGGAGTTGCAGAAGAATACGTTGTCCATGCCCGAGATCGCGCACAGCCGGTCGGCGAGCTTCTCCTGCAGCGCGATCTGGTAGAGGTTGGAGGTGTGGACGAGCCGGCCCACCTGCTCGCGCAGCGCGGCCACGTACCTGGGATGGCTGTGCCCGAGCCCGCAAACCGCGACGCCGGCCATCGCGTCGAGATAGCGCTTGCCGTTCGTGTCCCACAGCCACGAGCCCTCGCCGCGCTCGAAGGCGACGGGCAGTCGGGCATAGGTGTTCATCACGTGCGACATGATCGGCTCCAAAAGCAAGCACGGCGGCCGGAGCCGCCGTGCGGAGTGCTCATATTGTCACTCCATCACCCCCTGGGTGCAAGCGGGAAATTCCCCGTCCCGTCATGCATCCGTCACCGGATTCCGGCGAAAGCCTATAGTAAGATGGCGCTCGCCAGTTGCGCGCGTCCGCCATGTTCGAAGGCTCTCCTGAAATCGTCATACAGGGTGTCACGGAATCCGGCCATCCTTTCCGCCCCAGCGACTGGGCGGAGCGGCTGTGCGGGATGATGTCGGTGTTCGGCCAGGACCGGCACCTTTCCTATTCGCCGTTCCTGAAGCCGATCATCGCGGGCGGCACCCGCTGCGTGGTGGTGGACTTGAAGCTCGAAGGGCTCGACCCGGACGCGTTCCGGTTCCTGCTCGGGTTCGCCCGTGACAACGAGCTGAAGCTGCGCCCGGGGCGCAAGGCGAAGCGCCCCGACGAAGAAATTGCCGGAGGCCCGGCAACTTCTTAAATGGGCCCCCTCCTACACGGGGGCAATACGACTGCCCGCAGGGATGCCGGCAGGGTTGCTTCTATTTTGGGAATTCGTCGAGCGAAGCCGACGAATTCCTAGGCCATGGCCTTGACGCGTGCCGCCAGGCGGCTCTTGTGACGCGACGCGGCGTTCTTGTGGATGATGCGCTTGTCGGCGATGGAATCGATCACGCCCGAGGCGCGCTGGAGCACGGTCCGCGCCGCTCCTTTGTCGCCCGCCTCGATCGCTTTCTTCACGTTGCGGACCGCGCTGCGCAGTTTCGAGCGCAGGGCGGCGTTGTGCTGGCGGCGCTTCTCGGCCTGGCGCGCGCGCTTGCGGGCTGATGCGATGTTGGCCATGTGCGATAAACTCCGGTGTTGAATCGGAAAATGAGACGGAAAAAGGGCGCCATCTTACTGATGTTCGGGGGTTTTTGCAACGGTTTTGGCATGGGCGGGCAGGGAGCATGAACCTGCTCAGGGCCCTGGCGACGGTGAGCAGCATGACGCTCGTCTCGCGCATCCTCGGTTTCGTCCGCGATCTCGTCATCGCCCGCGTTTTCGGGGCGGGCCTCGTCACCGACGCCTTCTTCGTCGCCTTCAAGCTGCCCAACCTGCTGCGGCGCCTGTTCGCGGAGGGCGCATTCTCGCAGGCCTTCGTGCCCATCCTGTCCGAATACAGGAACCAGCGCGGCGAGGGCGAGGCCCGCCTGCTGGTGGACCGGGTCGCGGCCATGCTGGCCGCCGCCCTGTTCGTCGTGACCTTCGCCGGCGTGCTTGCGGCGCCCGTCATCATTTACGTCACGGCGCCCGGCTTTGCGGCGATCCCGGGCAAGTTCGACCTCACGGTCGACCTGCTGAGGATCACCTTCCCCTACATCTTCTTCATCTCGCTGACCGCGCTGGCCGGCGGCATCCTCAATACCTGCAGCCGGTTTTCCGTTCCGGCGGTTACCCCGGCGCTGCTCAACCTGTCGTTCATCGGCTTCGCGCTGTGGGGCGCGCCGTACTTCGATCCTCCCGTAAAGGCGCTCGCCTGGGCGGTCTTCGCGGGCGGCGCGGCGCAGCTCGCGTTCCAGGTGCCTTTCCTGGCCCGTATCGGCCTGCTGCCCCGCTTCAGGCTGGATTTTTTCAGGGACGAGGGCGTCCGGCGCATCCTGCGGCTGATGGGGCCGGCGGTGTTCGGCGTCTCGGTCGGCCAGGTGAGTCTGGTGATCAACGTGATCTTCGCTTCTTTCCTCGTCAGCGGCAGCGTTTCCTGGCTCTACTATGCCGACCGGCTGATGGAGTTCCCGATCGGGCTGCTGGGCGTCGCGCTCGGCACGATACTGCTGCCGAGCCTGTCCCGGCACTACGCCGAGCGCTCGCAGCAGGAGTATTCGGGGCTGCTCGACTGGGGCCTGCGCCTGACGCTGCTGCTCGCCGCGCCGGCCGCCGCGGCGCTGGCGCTGCTCGCCGTGCCGCTGATCTCGACGCTGTTCCATTACGGCGCCTTCGGCGCGCAGGACGTGTACGCGACGCAGCGCGCGGTGATTGCCTACAGCGTGGGGCTGATCGGGCTCGTCATGGTCAAGGTGCTGGCGCCCGGTTTCTACGCGCGCCAGGACATCCGCACGCCGGTGCGGATCGCGGTCATCACGCTGGGGCTGACCCAGTTGATGAACCTGGCCTTCATCTGGCCGCTGCAGCATGCCGGGCTGGCGCTGGCGATCGGGCTCGGCGCGTGCTTCAACGCGGCGCTGCTGCTGCGGGGACTGCGCAAGCGCGACATCTACCGCCCGCAGCCGGGATGGCCGGCTTTCCTGCTCAAACTCGCGGTCGCGGTCTGCGCGATGGGCGCGGTGTCGTGGCTCGCCGCCGGCAGCGACGCGGTGTGGCTCACCATGAGCGCCGTCGAGCGCGCGGCTTCCCTCGCCTGGGTCGTGGTCCTCGGGGCGGTGACTTATTTTTCGACGTTATGGCTGCTCGGTTTCAGGCCGTCCGATTTTTCCAGAAGAGGGGTCGCATGAGTTTGCGCGCGCTGGTGTCGAAGGTCGCATCGATCGTCTGTCTGTGCTTCGCGGCCTGTGCCGCGCCCGCGGCCGACCTGAAGCTGTGGACGGGCGGCCCGCCGCCGGCGCTGGCGCTGAAGGACCTCGAAGGCCGCTCGCACCAGCTGCCCGACTACCGCGGCAAGGTGGTCCTGGTCAATTTCTGGGCGACCTGGTGCGCGCCGTGCCGCGACGAGATGCCCTCCATCCAGGGCCTGAAGAACAAGATGGCCGGCAAGCCGTTCGCGGTGCTCGCGGTCAACCTCGACGAGCCCGAGTCGCGCATCCGGAAATTTCTGTCCCAGATGAAGCTGGATTTCACCATCCTGCTCGACCCGGACAAGAAGGCGGCCCGGGCGTGGGGCGCGCGCATCCTGCCGGCGAGCTACGTCATCGGCCCCGACGGCCGCATCCGCTATACCCTGGTCGGCGAGATCAACTGGGACCA
>CAYSRR010000173.1:0-1390 GCA_964433375.1 uncultured Streptomycetaceae bacterium | reverse complement strand
GCGTCCACCACCGCGCGCTTCAGGTGCGGCGCGAACAGCTCGATGAAATCGTAGACGTAGCCGCGCAGGTAGGCGTTGGGCTTCACCGCGATGCGCGTCGTGCTGGGCTCGAACAGGTGGCTCGCGTCGACCAGCCTCAACCCCAGGTCGCGGGCGGGGTCGAACGCCATCTTGGCGAGGATGCCGATGCCCATGCCCATTTCGACGTAGGCCTTGATCACGTCGGCGTCGATCGCCGTCAGCACGACGTTCGGCGTGATGGCCTTGCTGTCGAACGCGCGCTTGATCGGCGAGTCGCCGGTGAACGCGAAATCGTAGGTGACGATGGGGTAGCGGGCGAGCGCCTCGATCGTCAGCCGTTTCTCCTTCAGCAGCGGGTGTTGCAGCGGCGTGATCACGCAGCGGTTCCACTGGCCGCAGGGCAGCAGCACCAGCCCGTCGTAGAAGCCGGCGGCCTCGGTGGCGATCGCGATGTCGGCTTCGCCGGACCGCACCAGTTCCGCGATGTCCTGCGGGCTGCCTTGCCGCAGCGACAACCGTACCTTGGGGTAACGCTGGCTGAAGCGGGTGACGATCGGCGGCAGCGCGTAGCGCGCCTGGGTGTGAGTGGTCGCTATCGTGAACGAGCCGCTGCCCTCGGCGCTGAACTCGCGCGCGGCCTGCTTCAGGTTCTCCGCGTCCTGCAGGATGCGCTCGGCGATGCCCAGGATCACGCGCCCCGGCTCGGTCATGTCCACTACCCGCTTGCCGTGCCGCACCAGGATGTCCACGCCCAGCTCGTCCTCCAACTGGCGGATCTGCTTGCTGATGCCCGGCTGCGAGGTATGGAGCGTCTCGGCAGCCTCGGAGAGGTTGAGTCCACGCTTGGCGACCTCTCGGAGGTAACGTAATTGCTGTAATTTCATACACTTATTCTAATGATTAATTAGTTATTAAAGTCTAACACAATATTCTTTTACAGTATAACAATCGGTCGCTACGATGCGAGCCTCGGATTTGATTGGGAAAACACGATGTATCGCTACGACGAAATCGACCAGCGCATGGTGGACGAGCGGGTGGCCCAGTTCCGCGACCAGACGCGGCGCTTTCTCGAAGGCACGCTGTCGGAAGACGATTTCCGTCCGCTGCGGCTGAGAAACGGCCTCTACATCCAGCGCTACGCGCCGATGCTGCGCGTGGCGGTTCCCTACGGCCTGCTGTCTTCGCGCCAGTTGCGCGCGCTCGCGCGCGTCGCGTGCAAGTGGGACCGCGGCTACGGCCACTTCAGCACGCGCCACAACATGCAGTTCAACTGGCCGAAGCTGGAGGACGTTCCCGACATCCTCGCCGAGCTGGCGACGGTGCAGATGCACGCAGTTGCCGCTGGTCTGGATCGCGTGCATCTGCA
>CAYSRR010000172.1:0-6536 GCA_964433375.1 uncultured Streptomycetaceae bacterium | reverse complement strand
GGGCGCGCGCTGAACCTGATCGTGCTCAACGTCGGCGGCGGTCGGCCGGGCGAGGCCGACCGCTCCACGCTCGGCGCGCCGAGCAAGTACACGCTGTGCTTCGCCGAGGACGAGTCCGACCCGGAATGGGAGCCGCTGTCGGTGGCGCGCGGTCTGCCGCGCGGCGCCTCGGCGGTGACGCTGTTCCAGGGCCACGGGCCGGAAGCGTTCGTGGACCAGAAGTCGCGCACGCCGGATGGGTTGTCGAAGTCGTTCGCGCTGTCGCTGGTCAAGCTGGGCCACGACCGGCTCACGCAGTCGGCGCGCGCGATCGTCGTGCTCTCGCCCGAACACTACGCGATCTACAGGGAAGCCGGCTGGGACCGCAAGCGCATCGAGCGCGCGCTGTACGAGGCGACGATCCGCCCCGGCTCCGAGATCGTCGCGGGCAAGGACGGCATCGGCGAAGGCATCCCCGCGAGCCGTGCGGGAGAAATGGTGCCCAAGTTCCACGACGACGGCCTGATGGTCGTGCGCGCCGGCGGGCCTGCGGGATTGTTTTCGGCAATCCTGCCGGGGTGGCTGGCGGGGCGTAATCGGGCTGAGCTTCAACCCGTTACAAAACCCGTTAAAAGCTGAATTAGCCGCCAAGGCGCTAAGATCGTATTAATTAGCCGCCAAGACGCCAAGGCGCCAAGAAAGGCGATAATTTCTCACTTCAAAAATCTTGGATAGTCGCTAAGCCTGCCCTCGATTCGATCGGGGGCATGACGCCAAGAGAGGCAGATCGAGGTCGGCATTTTTTAGAGCCGGCCCGATCCAATTACTTGATGTAATTGAGATATAACAGGTAACAGTTCAGAATGGCGCTTTGCAAACCGCCTTTTCGGGACACTAATTATGCGGCACGGAAAGGTCATCGTAGCCGGAAACGGCGACTCTCATAGGTAATGCCGAATGACCGCACGAACCCTTCGAAATCCGAGGACAGGCGAAACCATAACGTTCACCAAGACGTCCAACGAGACGGGCGGCGACCTCTTCGAGATGAGCTACAAGATGGCGCCCCATGCCGCGATCGCGGACGAACACTCCCACCCGTACCAGGAAATGATCATTAACGTGTTGTCGGGGACCCTCACCTGCACGGTTAACGGTGTGGACAAGCAGATTCGCGCCGGCGAGAAGGTGGTCATACCAGCCGGGGCGTTCCACTTTCAGAGAAATGACTCCGAGGACGAGGTGCACGCGGTCGAGGAGTATCGTCCCGCGCTGCAGATGCAGGAGTTCTTCGAAGTTTTGATCGGATGGGCGAATGACGGCAAGACCAACAAAGCAGGCTTGCCAAGCCCGTTGCGGTCTGCGGTCATGCATCGGTACTTTAGAAGGAGCATTCGCTCCAGCTCGGCGCGGAGAAACCTTACGGCGTGGTTGTTTGCCCCTTTGGGTCGGGCGCTGGGTTACCAGCGGGAGCTCGAGGATTATCTTCGCCGTTCGGCGCGAGGTGATAGTCAGTGATCGCTCGTCGGCTCCGCTTGGAAGCTGAGAAGATGGAGAGGCGGGTGCCGCATAACAATGCGCTGAAGACGGACGTGTCAAAAGTGTCACGCCGCTTAGCGCAGCGTTCGGCTATCGGAGGTATTGATGGCGGCTGAGTCACGTGACGATTTTCCAAAGGTCGTGGCAGACGCTTTAGCCAAGCGTGCCGCGTTCATCTGCTCCAACCCCGATTGCCGGGTTCATACCATTGCGCCGTCTGATGAGAGCGAGAGCAAGTTTCTTTATATAGGCAAGGCCGCACACATCTGTGCAGCCGCCAAGGGTGGGCCACGATACGACGCCGCGATGTCGCCGGAGGAACGTAAGGCGGCGTCGAATGGCATCTTTCTCTGCAGCAGTTGCGCGGACATGATCGACAAGAACGGCGGGCTCGACTTCCCTGTCCAACGACTCCGACGCTGGAAGGAAGATCACGATAGGTGGGCCGCGGCCAATCTCAACAAGCACGGTGCGGGTCGCGGTGGCGAAGGCGGTGACGCCGACGCCACGGATGGGGGCACAGCTATCGGTGGCGTCGGCGGGGATGCAGGATCCTACGGGGACGGCGGACGGGGTGGGAACGCGATTGCAACGGACCAAATCAGTTTGGCGATAGGGGGGGCAGGGGGCAGAGGGGGCGTTGGGCCAGGCGGGAACGGCATGGACACAACGCGCTCAATCGGTGACATCGTAGTCGGAGGCGACGGAGGCGACGCCCCGCGCCCCGATGGTCGCGGAGGCCGAGGCGGTAAAAGTGGTGCGCGACTGTTTGGTGTGGATCAACTCCATAGACTTCCCGATGGCCGGTATCCCGGCGAAGGCGGGAGAGGCGCTAATAGTCCTTCGTGTGAAGGAAAGGCTACGACGATCAAAACCCTCTTGAGGGAGTACTACGACGAAACGCCGCTGGAAGTTTCCCACGCCGACAAGCACTCCGCCGTCCCCTTAGATTGGCTAAACGCAAGGCTAGTTCAATTGGGGACAACCTGGCGAGTTCAGATCGACGACGGCGAGTTTGAGACCATCGACGCCACTCTTGCTATTTCTGAACAATACTACAAATCCTTGGCGTCACGGATCGGCGCAGCGAAAGTAAAGCCCGTAGAGCGCAACCCCAAGGGAATTGCGTTGGTAATTTGTTGTAGAGTCGAATGGGACAGATTCGTACAGAACAGTAGCTTTCCACGCAACTTCACGCGCACATTTGATTCGCGGGAATTCCAGGAGTTTCCAATAGATTGCAGCCCCTTCGCTGCGTACTTTCTCATTTCCGGTTCTGGGATTATTGAGGTCTTACTGAGTCTGCTCGCCCCCAACGAGGAAACCTTATGGGAGAGAAAGATCCTTGCTGAACATTGGGGGGAAATCGGAACTTGCGAGTGCTCGCTTACAGTAAGTGGTCTGAGAATCCCGCGGCCCGGTATATATCACTGGAGGTTGTCACACGGGAAGACGGTGCTTCTGGAGCGTCCGATAGTTTTCCGTCACCGCGTAGAGAAACCGGTTGTTGCGAGTCAACGAGATGACTCATCGGAATTTCCTTCTTCGATCACTGAACCAGAAGCTGCAGCAGACGGCGGCCGCGATTCTGGTTCTTCGTGAGTTTTAGGCTTACAGCGCGGCCCGCTGCTGCTGAGCTTGGTCGTTAGTTGCCGAGAAAGTGCCTCTTGAGCCCGACAATTTTTCGCGAGGATGGATTCAGGTTCTTTTTCTTCTCGCGGGAGGAATCCCGGCTTCACGTGCACGTACACCATGCCGACGGGGAGGCGAAGTTCTGGCTTGAGCCTGCGATTGAACTGGCGCAGAATTACGGTCTGAACGACCGCCAGATTCAGGCGGCCGAAGCATTGGTCCGGAAACACGAACATGACATCCGTGCTGCCTGGCGCAAGCACTTTGGACGTTGAAGTTACGAACGTCTCGACTCACGGCTTCTGGCTCATGCTGGGGGCCGAGGAACTGTTCGTGCCCTTCTCGCAATTTCCCTGGTTCAAAGACGCTCCGATCGCCAAACTCACGAACGTCGAACGTCCTCAATCCCACCACCTTTACTGGCCCGACCTCGATGTGGATCTGGCCATCGAATCCATACGCCACCCGGAGAAGTTTCCGCTGGTGGCGCAATCCAGCGACTGACCACCGGTTCGTGATGGACGCGTTCCGCGCGGCACAACCGGAACGTTAATATTTTATTGGATGGTTCTCTCTGCGTCTCCGCGGTTAAATATTGATCTGGATTTTCTTGGCGCCTTGGCGGCTAATTATGATTTTTGACAGGAGTCCAACATGAACTGGATGCGTGACCCGACAGCCGAAACGTCCCCCGTGAAGCGCCCCCGCCGCGCGCCGCCGAAGTCGCTCGACGGCCTGACCGTCGGCCTGTTCGACATCGGCAAGACACGCACGCCCGAGTTTCTCGACCGGGTCGAGCAGCGTTTCAACGAGAAGGGGCTGAAGACGAAGCGCGTCGGCAAGCCGACCAACGCCAAGGTCGCGACGCCGGAGAACCTCGCGAAGATCTCCTCCGAGGTGGACGTCATCCTGATCGGGCTGTCCGACTGAGGGTCGTGCACGTCGTGCAGTCTGCACGACCTCATGAACTTCGACAGCCGTGGCATACCCGGCGTGTCGGTCGTCACCACCGGCTTCACCGACGCGGTGGAGACGCAGTCGAAAGCGCTCGGCTACGAACCCGCCGTTCTGTACGTCCCGCACCCGATCCAGAACCGCACCGCGGACGAGCTCAACGCCATCGCCGACGACGCGGCGGAGCGGGCGCTCCGGCTGCTCGTCGCGGCCCAGTAACAAGTTTCAAGTCACAAGTCACAAGTCACAAGACGCAAGACGCAAGACACAAACGTCGCGGGCCGCACATGCGCGGCCCGCTGTTTTTTCTTGAAACTTGAATCTTGAAACTTGTGACTGGCGAAGCCGCTCGTCAGAGCAAGGGTTCGATGAACTCCACCATCCTCTTCCGCTGTGCGGCGTTGGGCAGCCGCGTGCGGCCGGCGTCGAGGTTGTCCGTCATGTATTCCGGCCTGTCGGTGCCGGGCAGCACGACGTTCACCGCCTCGTTCGCCAGAATGTACTTGAGGAAGAACTGGCCCCAGGTCGGCGCGTCGAATTCCTTCGCCCACTCGGGCACCTGCCGGCCCTTCACGGCCCGGAACAGCCGGGCGCGGGCGAACGGCAGGTTGATCATCACCGCCGTGCCGGTGTCCGCGGCCACGGAGAGCAGCTTCTGCTCGACGCTGCGCTCGGCCATCGAATAGTTGACCTGGATGAAGTCGAGCTTCTCCTGCTGCATGATTTCGATCAGCCGGGGATTGGCCCGTCCCTGGTCCTGGGAGTGGGTGACGCCGATGTAGCGGCAGACGCCGCGGCTTTTCCACTCGCGCGCCAGCGCGAGGTGCTCCGACGCCTCGTCGCGGCCCACGAAACCGATGTTGTGCCTCAGCATCAGGTCGAGCTTGTCGGTGCGCAGCCGGCGCAGGGATTCCTTCATCTCGGCGGTGGCGCCGTCGCGGCCCGACGCGCGGAACTTGGTCGCCAGGAACACCTGGTCGCGCACCTTCATCGCCGCCATCAGGTCGCCGAGCACGGATTCGGCCGTGCCGTACGAAGGCGCGGTGTCGATCAGGCGGGCGCCGCCGTCGAGCAGCGTCCTGATGACCGTCGTGCGCTCGGCGCGCTTCGCCGCGTCGTTGCCGATGTCGAAGATGATCGCGGTGCCGAGGCCGATCACCGGCAGCGCTTCGCCGGTGCGCGGAATCTTGCGTGTCAGCACCGGCTTCGCGGCCGGCGCCTGCGCCCAGGCGGGCAGCGCGCCGGCGGCGCCGAGCGCGGCGCCCATCGTCAGCACGTCGCGGCGGGAGTAAAGACGGGGGTCGGGTCTGTGATCGTCGGGCATTGCGGGCTCCTGGTCAGGTTCGGGTCATCAAGAATGCGCTGCTGGAAATACTATCTGATTTCCGGGTTCTATCGGCGTTCATCGGCGTTAATCGGCGGTTTCATGGGGTTTGCGGACTCGCGCATGCGACGCTCGTGCACGCGCCCGAGCGCCAGCGCCAGGGCGAGCCACGCCGCGGTGACCGGCACGGTGGCGAGCGAAATCGCGCCCAGGTCGAACCCGGCGCCGCGCAACGCGGCGAACAGCCAGCCGCTCACGGCGTCGCCGCCGCGGAACACCACGATGTCGATCACGTTCTTCGCCTTGTACTTCTCCTCCCGGTCGAGCACGGTGAACAGCACCTCGCGCGCTGGGTTGGAGATGGCGAAATTCGCGGCGCGCTGCGCGGCCTGGAAGGCGATCACGACCCACAGCATGGGGGTGAGCCACAGCAGCAGGAAGCCCAGGCAGAAGACCAGCGGCAGGAAGGCCGCCGCCGGCCCGGCGCCGAAACGCGTGATCAGTTTCCCGGTGGCGACGAATTGCACCAGGATCGTGAGGAGGCCGATCGCGAGGTCGATCATGGCGAAGATGCGCGTGCGCACCGCCGGGTCGTCGGACGCGGCCGCGACGATGTTGGCCTGCATGAAGTAGAGGAAAGTCCCCGCGAGCGACAGCAGCGCCACCCACAGCGCGATGCCGGCGAGGTAGGGCGAGCGCAGCACCATGACGATGCCGGCGAGCCAGCCGCCGCCGATGGCCGCGGCTGCTGGCGGTGCGGCATCGTGCCCGCCGGCCGCCGCGGGCGCCGGCGTGCCGGACTCGGCCCGCAGCAGCGAGGCGGCCGCTTCCAGGCGGGAGGCGCACAGCACGGCGGCCTCGAGCAGCAGCGCCGCGACGATCAGCAGGTTGACCGGGCCGAGCGGCGCGGCGAGCCAGACCGTCAGCGTGGGCCCCAGCAGCGCGCCGGCGGAGCCGCCGGCCGCGATGAAGCCGAACAGGCGCTTGCCCTGTCCGGGGGCGTAGAGATCGGCCATGAACGACCAGAACACCGACACGGCGAACAGGTTGAATACGCTGATCCAGACGAAGAACACGCGCGCGACGTGCGCCGTGCCGATGTCGAGCG
>CAYSRR010000171.1:0-6581 GCA_964433375.1 uncultured Streptomycetaceae bacterium | reverse complement strand
AGGACACGCTCACCAAGGTCATGGAAGCGCGCTCCAAGGTGTTCACGGCGCGCGAAGCCCAGAACATTCCGCAACTGGGGCAGGCCGAAGGCGCGCTGCGCGCGACGCTGGGTAGCCTGTTCGCGCTGGCCGAAGCTTATCCCGATCTCAAGACCAACCAGACCTTCCAGCAACTGCAGACCCGCATCTCGAGCCTGGAAAACGCGATCGCCGACCGGCGCGAGTTCTACAACGAGTCGGTCAACATCAACAACGTCCGCATCGAGCAGTTCCCGGACTCCATCGTCGCCGGCACGTTCAACTTCAAGGCGACCCCGCTGCTGGAATTCTCGGCCGAGGAAAAAGCCGACGTGGACGTGGCCAGGCTCTTCCAGTCCTGATGGCGCGGTAGCCGCGACCCGCACGAGGGATGAGCAAGTCGTCGAAGCTGCATCAGCCCGGCTGGCTCTCGGGCGGCCTCCATTTCGTCATCATCGTGCTCGCCATCCAGAGCGAGAGCGTCGGGGTCTGGCCCTATGCCCTGCTCGCCGTGTCCGGGGTGAGCCTGTTCGCCTGGGTGGCAAACTACCGCCGTTATCGCCAGATTCACGACCTGCCCACCTCCAGGATCGCTTCCGCCGCCCAGGGCTACGTCGAGCTGGCGGGGCGCGGCGAGTTGCTGGACGGCGAACCGATCACCAGCCCGTTGAGCCGGACGTCCTGCTGCTGGTACTCGTACGAGATCGAGGAGAAGCAGTCGAACAACAAGTGGCAGACCGTGGACAGCGGCAGAAGCGTGAAGCATTTCTTCCTCGTGGACGACACCGGCCGCTGCGTCATCTCCCCGGACGGAGCGGAGGTGCTGACGCAGGGTCACAA
This sequence comes from uncultured Streptomycetaceae bacterium, assembly GCA_964433375.1. Lineage (GTDB taxonomy): Bacteria > Pseudomonadota > Gammaproteobacteria > Burkholderiales > SG8-41 > SG8-41. Next base: position 5,723 of record CAYSRR010000171.1, on the reverse strand, counting down.
GTCCTGGCGGGACGGCGACCGGCGCTACAACGAATGGCTGCTGCTGCCCGGGGGCGTGCTCTACGCCATCGGCGAATTCTCCACTTCCACGGCCCACGCCCTCTCGGCCCGGGACGAGCGCGAAGACACGGGCGCGCTGCTCGCGCAATGGAAGCTGGATCAGGCCCGGTTACTGGAGCGGTTCGATCTCGACGGTGACGGCAGGATCGACATGAAAGAATGGGAACTGGCCCGCCTGCAGGCCCAGCGCGAGGTGCGCAAGCAACACGCGTCCGTGCAGTCGCGCTCGACCGAGGGAACCCATCTCCTGCGCAAGCCGAAGGATGGCCGCCTGTTCCTGCTCGCCAACGAGCTGCCCGACAAGCTCGGCGCGCGCTACCGCACCTGGAGCAGGATCCATCTCGTCATCTTCATCGGCGCCGGGTGCGCCGGCCTGTTCATGCTCTAGGCTGACGTTCATGCGCGACGATCATTTCCTCGGCCTCGGCAGCAAGGGCTTTCACCGCGTTCATTACACCGACTGGGGCGACCCGGGCGCGGAGCGGATCGTCGTCTGCGTGCACGGGCTCACCCGCAACGGTCGCGATTTCGACGATCTCGCGCGGGCGCTCGCTCCCGATTTCCGCGTAGTCTGCCCGGACATCGCGGGCCGCGGACAAAGCGACTGGCTCTACGCCAAGGAAGACTACGGCTACCCCCAGTACTGCGCCGACATGGCCGCCCTGATCGCGCGCGTGACCGCCGGCGGTGCCAGGAAAATCGACTGGGTCGGCACCTCCATGGGCGGCATCATCGGCATACTGCTCGCCTCCCGTCCCAACGCCCCGATCGGCAGGCTGGTACTGAACGACGTCGGCACGATCGTGCCCAAGGCCGCTCTCGAGCGTATCGGCGCTTACGTCGGCAAGGATCCCCGGTTCAACACGATCGAGGAGCTCGAGGCCATGACGCGCATCGTCTGCGCGCCGTTCGGCCCTCTCACCGACGCCCAGTGGCGCCACCTGACCGAGACGGGCGCAAAACAGCACGAGGACGGCTCCTGGGGCCTGCGCTACGACCCGGGCATCGCCATCCCGTTCCGGAAAGGGCCGTTCGCCGACGTCGACCTGTGGTCGTTCTGGGACACCATCGCCTGCCCCGTCCTGCTGCTGCGCGGCGCGCAGTCGGACCTGCTGTTGCAGGACAACGCGGTCGCCATGACCCAGCGGGGACCACGACCACGGCTGGTGGAATTCGACGGCATCGGTCACGCGCCGATGCTGATGGCCGGCGACCAGATCGAGGCCGTCAGGGATTTCCTGCTCGCATCCTGATTTCAGGGCCGGCCGGCGCGCTCCCGCTCGGACCGGTCACGCGACGCACGGGAAAGATCCGTATCGTTGCGCGCCTTCGTGCCGGCAGGCGCAGGCTTCGTCGCTTGCGTCTCCGCCCGGGATGACGGCGCAGCGGCCGGCGCGGGCCCTGGCGCCTCCGGCTGGCGCGCGGATTGCTGCTTGTGCCAGGTGCTGACGGCCAGGGCCGCAACAAGAACGGCCGCGCCGATAACCGCCCAGCGCCAGCCGGATTTCATTTTTCCTGGAGCGCCTGCTCCATCGCAGCGAGCAGCGTTTCGGGGTCCTGCGCTCCGGACATGCCGATCCTGCGGTTGAAAATGAAAAACGGAACGCCGCTGATGCCGGCATTGCGGGCTTCGACGTCGGCCCGGGCGACAGCGTCCTTGTCTTCATCGCTGGCGAGATAGTCCGCAGCCGCCTTGCGGTCCAGCCCGGCCCGGGCCGCGACACCGGCCAGCGTTTCAGGATCGGTCAGGTTGGCACCTTCGGTGAAGTGGGCGCGAAACAGCTCTTCCGACAGCTCGTCCTGCCGGCCCTGGCGCTCGGCGTATAGCATCAGCCGGTGCGCGTTCAGCGTATTGGGCTGCACCTTCATCTTCTCGTAATCGAACGAGATGCCGAGTTGCCGGCCGATCGTGACGACGCGCTCGTTGACGCCCTTGCCGCGCGTGCCGAACTTGCGCGCGACGTACTCCTCGCGCGGTATGCCGCCCTCAGGCAAGTCCGGGTTCAACTGGAACGGGAGCCAGCGCACGGCCGGCTCGGGCCCATCGGGATGCTGCTCGCGCCAGGCGGCCAGCGCCTTTTCCAGCTTGCGCTTGCCGATGAAGCACCAGGGTCAAACCACGTCGGAGACGACGTCTATCTGCAGCGCTTTTTCATTCATCACTCTCACCCGTCACCTGTCACTCGACACTCGACACTCGACACCAGTTAGAACAATGATCGCACAATCCCGCCATCCACGCGCTGCGCCGCACCGTTGATGGCCGAGGCACGCTCCGAGCACAGGAAAACCACCTGCGCCGCGACTTCCCCGGGCTCGGCCCAGCGCTGCAGCAGCGAGGATCTCCCTGGCCCTTCGAAATAGGCCGTGCGCATCTCGGCCACCGTCTTGCCGGCTGCCGGCGCCATCTTCTCCAGGAAGACTTCCACCCCCTCCGACCAGGTCGGCGCCACCAGCACGCTGTTGACGGTCACCCCGGTGCCCCGGGTCAGCTCGGCCAGACCGCGGGCGACGGACACCTGGGCGGTCTTCGACATCGCGTAGTGCAGCATGTCGGGGTTGGGCTTGGCGCTCTGCTCGCTGGCGATGAACACCACGCGGCCCCAGTTGCGCTGGAGCATCCCCGGGAACAGCGCGCGCGTGAGGCGCACGCCGCTCATCACGTTCAGCTCGAACATGTCGGTCCAGTCGCGGTCGGAAATCTCGGCGAACGGCTTGACCTCGAAATACCCGACGTTGTTGACGAGGATATCGACCGGGCCGATCTTCACGGCCGCATCGGCGACCTTGCGCGCGCCCTCCGCCGTCATCAGGTCCGCGGTGATGCCATGCGCTTCCCCACCCTTCGACAGCGCCGCCACGGCCTCGCCGACCGCCTTTTCCCTGCGCCCATTGACGATCACCCTGGCGCCTTCCGCCACGAGTGACGCCGCGATGGCCCGGCCGATGCCCAGGGTCGAACCCGTCACCAGCGCCAGCTTGCCCTTCAGTCCCAGATCCATTGCCGCAACCGTCCTTTCCTGGTGAGCGGGAACGCCATCATGGCGGATGGCATGATCAGTCTTTCGCCGGCGCGACCGTCACGCCGCGCACCTGGTTGTCCGCGACCGCCCGGGCGATCAGCCCGGACGCTTTTGCGTCCTCGATGAATTCCCGGAGGTATCGTGCGCCGGCCTTGCGCCCCTTCGGGCTGGCAACGGCCTGCTCGACCAGCATGAAACGGCCGTCCACGATCCGCGAACCCGGCAGCGACTCCGCATCCTTCACGAGACGAGGCCGCAGGCCGACCAGCGCATCCAGCTTCTCCCTCGAGAACAACTCGAACGCGGCATGAGTGCTCGGCACGCTGACGAGTTTCGCATGCCGGAGATTCTGTTTCAGGAAATACTCGTAGACGCTACGGGCGGCAATGGCGATGCGCAGCCCGTCCCGGTCCACGTCCTCCACGGCGCGCAACGACGACCCCGGCGGCACCAGGTAAGTCGCATCGACTTCCAAGTAGGCTGGAGAATACGCGATCTCACCCGCCCGCGACGGTTCGAACGACAACAGCGCGACGTCCAGCGCGCCCGCCTTCAGTTCTTCGACCAGCGTGCCCGCGGCGGCCCGCCCCTGAAGATCGACCGCCACGCCGAGCCGGCGGCCCATCTCGCGCGCGAGATCGACATGCAGGCCGCGCAACTCGCCGCTGACCGGATCTTTCGACGCGAGGATGACGTTACCGTAATTGATGCCCGCCCGCAGCCGGCCGGTGGGCGCGATTTCATGCCTCACGAATCACGCCTTAACCACGCAGCAGCTTCAGGTCGATCGGGCCGTCGAAGAACTTCGGTACGGACGCAAGGAAGCGGTCGGCCCGCTCCCGGGGCCACCCGCCGTATTCGCAATTGCCGCGGAACTTGGCTTCGATGTCGTCCTGCGTAAGCGGCTCGTGCGCGCCGCCGCGGATGTGCGGCTGCCGCTCCTCGATCACGCGCCCGTCCTTGAGCGTCATGCGGACATGCCCGGTATAGGCCTTCGGATAGGGGTTGTTCGGGTCCACGACGTAACGCACCTTGGAGGAAAGCGCGAGGATGCGCTCGTCCCTGACCTTCTCTTCGGTGAACGCGGCGAGCCCGGCCTCGCCGGTCGCGAACGCGACGGCGATGTTGAAAGGCGCGCTGAACTTCGCGCCGTAGGCGGTCGCTGGCCGGTGCTTGGCCGGCAACGGGTCCCACAGGCGGTGGACGTAACCTTCCGCGGTCTCGCACAGCACGTCTTTCACGTCCTCCGCCTTCACGCCGTGCCGGCGCAGGCGCAAGGCGCAGTCGATGTAGGGCTGGTTCATGGTGCCGGTCGCGTACGGCTTGAAGGTGATGTCCTGCATCACCCACTGCTCGCCGAAGCCATCGGTCAGGACACGGTAATTTCCCTCGAGGGAGCGGGCAAAGCCGTGAAACAGGCCGTGAATGCCTTCCAGCGCCGTGCGCGGACCGAGGAAGCCGCCGCGGCCGATCCTCGCCGCCGCGACGGCGGATTTCGCGGCCCATCCCGGGTGCAGGCGCTTGGTCCACGCGCCCTCCGCCAGGTACTCGATGATGCCGCTGGCGAAGCTGGCCGAATTGCCGATCGCGTCCACCGTTTGCCGCCGGGTAAGTTCCATCGCCCTCGACACGGCCAGCGTGCCGCCGATCGTGCCCAGCACGCTGGTCGGGTGGAAGCCCGATTTGTGGATCGCCTTGGGCATCACCATCGAGAGACGGCAGGTCGCTTCGATGCCGGCGACGATGCCGGCCAGCGCCGCCTGCCCGCCCAGGCCGAAGCGTTCGCACGCCGCGAGCACCGCCGGGATCACGACCGCGCTGCTGTGGACCGGCCCACCTTCGAAAGTGTCGTCGAAATCCTCGCCGTGGACCGCGGTGCCGTTCAGCAGCGCGGCGTCTTCCGCGCTGTAGCCGGCGGCATGGCCGATGGCCGTGCACGGCCCGCCATTGTCCACCGCGCCGGCCAGCGCCTGCATGTAGTCCAGGCGCCGGGCAGCGACGCACAGTCCGACGACGTCGATCAGCAGTTGCCCGGCGCGCTCGCGCACCGGCGCGGGCAGGTTCTCCGCCCGGAGCGCCGCTGTTTTTTCGGCGAGAATCTCCGTGACGGAGGACGTGGCGGAAGGAGCGTTCATCCGGATCCCTGTTCAGTAACGGGAAAGGGCGGATTCCTCCGCCCTCCTCCCCGATCACCGGCGGCAGGCGGGACGTGCGGCGCCCCGCCTGCCGCCGGCTTCGCGGTGTCAGTTACGCCGACTTGACCTTCTTGTAGCGTTTGGCGGGAACGATTTCGGCGACGATGCCGTCGGGCGCCCGGAACTTGACGGGGATGACGCCCGGGTCGCTGACGATCTCGCAGCCGTATTTCTTGAGGCCTTCCACGCTGGCCTCGACGTCGTCCACTTCGACCGCGAAGTGGTGGATGCAGGGCTTCTCGCCCGCCGCGAGCGACTCCGCGGAACGGGTGCCCTCGTCGTACTTCATCAGCGTGAAATCGAGCGTGCCGTCGGTCATGTGCCGCGAGATATGGTCGCGCGTCCTCTTGGTCTCCACTTCCTTGAAGCCAAATACGTTCTCGTAGAACTCGGTGGCCTTCTCGAGGTTCTCGACTTTCAGCGCGAGGTGAACGATGCGGTTCAT
>CAYSRR010000170.1:0-6617 GCA_964433375.1 uncultured Streptomycetaceae bacterium | reverse complement strand
GTGCTTGATATCCCGACGAAATGCGCTCTGGCCCGGGCCCGGGCGCATTGCCGATACGGGAAGGGAGGCGTCATCGTTCGCAAACCTTCGGCCGACAACGGCGCCGCCGCCGAGCCCGTGCCGCCGATCACGCGGCGGCAGCGGCTGTCCGCGCAGGACCGGTTCATCGACTGGTTCCAGTCGGTCGCGCCCTATATCCACGCGTTCCGCGGCAAGACCTTCGTCATCGCCTTCGGCGGCGACGTGGTGGCCGACGGCCGCTTCTTCGACCTCACGCACGACCTGAACCTGCTCGCCGCGCTCGGCGTGCGGCTGGTGCTGGTGCACGGCGCGCGCCCGCAGATCGAGGCCAAGCTGAAGGAGGCGCGCCGCCGCAGCCGCTTCCACAAGGGCCTGCGGGTGACCGACGATGCGGCGCTCGGCTGCGCCAAGGAAGCGAGCGGGCGGTTGCGCGTCGAGATCGAGGCGGCGCTTTCGATGGGGTTGCCCAACTCGCCTATGGCGGGCGCCGACATCCGCGTGGCGAGTGGCAACTTCATCACGGCCAAGCCCATGGGTGGGGTCGACGGCATGGATTACATGCACACGGGCGAGGTGCGCAAGGTCGACACCGGCGCGATCCAGAAACGCCTCGATGGCGGCGAACTGGTGCTGCTATCGCCCCTGGGCTACTCGCCGACCGGGGAGGTCTTCAACCTGGCGCTGGAGGACGTCGCCGCGTCCACCGCGGCCGCGTTGAAGGCGGAGAAGCTGATCTTCCTCATGGATACGATCGGGGTGACCGGGCGGCGCGGGGAGCTCCTGCGCAACCTCACCGTGCGCCAGGCGCAGGCGCTGCTTTCGCGGACCGAGCCCGGCGAGAGCGACACAGCGTTGTACCTGCCGTGCGCGGTGCGCGCGTGCGAAGGCGGCGTGAAGCGCGTCCACCTCGTCTCGGGCCACATCGACGACGGGCTGCTGCTCGAGCTGTTCACGCACAAGGGCGTGGGCACCATGCTGACGCCGGATCCGATCGAGACGCTGCGCCAGGCGAAGATCGAGGACATCGGCGGCGTCCTGAGGCTGATCGAGCCGCTGGAAGCCGAGGGCATTCTCGTGAAGCGCGGGCGCGACCGGCTGGAGCGCGAGATCGGGCGCTTCGTGGTGCTCGAGCACGACAAGCTGCTGGTCGGCTGCGCGGCGCTCTACCCGTTTTCCGACGAGCGCGCGGGCGAGCTCGCCTGCCTCGTCGTGCACCCGGAGTTCCGCAACGTCGGCGCCGGCGAGCGCCTGCTGACCGAGATCGAGGCCAAGGCCCGCCGCCAGAAGCTGAAGCGCCTGTTCGTGCTGACGACGCGCGCCGAGCACTGGTTCGTCGAGCGCGGTTTCGCGGAGGCTGGCGTCGACGTCCTGCCGGGGCAGAAACGCACGCTCTACAACTACCAGCGCCGCTCGGTCGTCCTCGTGAAGCGGCTCTAGCGGGCGTTTTTCCTGAAGGCCGCGCCATGAAAACGGTGCCGCTGTCCCTGTCGCTGCGCACGCGCTTGCTGCTGGGCGGCGTGCTGGTGAACGTGATGATGCTGGGCCTGCTGATCGTCAACGGCATCGGCATCATGGACGACCGGCTGAACGAGCAGGCGCGCATCCACGTCGAGGAGCAGAAGCAGCTGTTGAACGCCGCGCTGTCGATGCCGCTCGCCGCCGGGCAGCACCAGATGCTCTCCGACATCCTCGAGCAGGTGCGCAGCGACGACGGCATCATCTACCTCGTGCTGCTCGACCCCGAAGGCCGGCCGGTGGCGAGCGCCGGCTGGACGCACGCGAGTCCCCTGCCGGCGGCCGGGCCGCCCGCGCAGAAGCCGTTCGCCGGCCAGGGCGGGCACATCCATGCCACGATGGACATCGGCCCCGCCGGGCGCAGGCTCGGCGAGCTGCATTTCGGCCTGTCCACGGCGTTCATGCGCGCGGCGCGCGCGGAACTGATCCGCGACAACCTGGCGATCGGCGGCATCGCGCTCGCCCTGTCCATCCTCTCGATGATCGCGCTTTCGTACTGGCTTACGCGCAGCCTCGCGCAGCTGACCCGCGCGAGCGACAGGCTGGCGGCGGGCGACTTCAACGTGCGGCTGCCGGTGGAGGGCGGCGACGAGGTGGGCCGGCTGACCAACGCGTTCAACGCCATGGCGGCGGCGCTGGAGGGACGCATCCGGGCGCTGGCGGAGAGCGAGGCCAAGTTCAGCGCGATCGCCGATTACAGCTACGACTGCGAGCTGTGGATCAACCCGGAAAGCCGGCTCATCTGGATCAACCCGCGCGTGCTCGACATGTTCGGCTATACCCCGGAGGAATGCCTGGCGATCCAGAATTTCCCGGCGCCGTTCATCGCCGGCGCCGACGTCGCGCGCACGGTGCGGCAGATCCGCCGCGCGCTGCGCGGCAACACCGGCCAGGACTACGAGTTCCGCGGCAAGCGCAAGGACGGCTCCGAGTTCTGGGCGGCGGCCGACTGGCGCCCGATCTACGACAGCCGCGGCGGCCACCTCGGCATCCGCATCAGCATCCGCGACATCGCGCAGCGCAAGGAGGCGGAGCAGCGGCTGGAGGCCACCGTGGTCGAGCTGCGCGACGCCCAGGCGGTGCAGCACGAGTACCTGACGCGCGCGCAGGACGAGCACGCCCGCCTCTCCGCGCTGCTGGCGGCGATGGACACCGGCATCCTGTTCGTGTCGCACGACAACCGCGTGGTGTACACCAACCCCGCCTTCACCCGCATCTGGATGATCGCCCCCGGCACGAGGCTGATCGGCCGCACGCCGCAGGAGGCGCTTGCGAGCTCGGCCAGCGTGCTGGCGCGGCCGGAGGACCAGAGCAAGCGCGTGCTGCAACTGCCGCGCGATGGCGAGATCATGGGCGTGCTGGAAATACAGATGGCGGACGGGCGCCTCGTGACCCAGCAATTGCATGCCGTCGAGGACGTCTACGGGCGACCGGTCGGCCACCTGTGGCTGTTCCAGGACGTCACCCGCGAGCGCCAGACCGCGGACCAGCTGATCTACCTCGCCGAGCGCGACGCGCTGACCGGCCTCTACAACCGCCACCGCTTCAACGAGGAACTCGCGCGCATGATCGCGGACGCGCAGCGCCACGATTCCAGGGTGGCCCTGCTGTTCTTCGACCTCGACGACTTCAAGTACATCAATGACACCTTCGGCCACCGCGCCGGGGACGCGATGCTGATCCGCGTCGCCGGCGAGGTCGCGGGCCAGGTGCGGCGCAACGAGCTGTTCTCGCGGCTGGGCGGCGACGAGTTCGCGATCCTGGTGCCGGACATCTCCGACGAGATGCTGCGCGGTCTCGCCGAGCGCATCACGCGCGCGATCGCGATGGTGCGCTTCCAGTACGAGGGCCAGAACCTGCGCCTCACCACTTCGCTCGGCATCGCCGTTTTTCCCGACCACGCCGACAACGTCGAGGACCTGATCGCGCGCGCGGACACCGCGATGTACCAGGCGAAGGAGGCGGGCAAGAACGCGTGGCGCATTTATCGCAGCGACCTCGACAGCACTTTCCAGATGGTGCGCCGGCTGTCGTGGAACGACCGCATCCTGCACGCGCTGGAGAACAACCTGATGGACCTGCAGTTCCAGGGGGTGTACTCGACCGCCGACCGCGCGCTGTCGCACTTCGAGGTGCTGGTGCGCATGCGCGACCAGGACGACCCGTCGGTGCTGCTGATGCCGGGGCAGTTCATCCCGGTGGCGGAGAAGTCGGGCAAGATCCTCGAGATCGACCGCTGGGTGCTGCGCGAGTCCATCCAGATGCTGGCGGAGCTGCCGGCCATCCCGGCGCTGGCGGTCAACATCTCCGGGCGCTCGTTCGACGAACCGACGCTGCCGCAGTACATCGCCGAGCAGTTGAAGCGCCACGGGGTCGCGCCGCGGCGCCTCATGGTGGAGCTCACGGAAACCTCCGCGGTATCCGATCTCCACGACGCGCAGCGCTTCATCGAGGCGCTGCACCAGACCGGCTGCGGCGTCGCCCTCGACGATTTCGGCACCGGCTTCTCGTCGTTCGCCTACCTGAAGCACCTGCAGGTGGACGCGGTCAAGATCGACGGCCTGTTCATCCGCAACCTGCCGCTGGAGAGCGACAACCAGCTGTTCGTGAAGGCGATCGTGACGGTGGCGCGGGGGCTGCACAAGACCACCATTGCCGAATGCGTCGAGGACGAGGAGACGCTCGTGATGCTGAAGGGCTTCGGCGTGGACTGCGTGCAGGGCTACTACCTGGAGAAGCCGCGCGCCGACCACCCCCTGCTGCGCGACGCTTCGCGCCTGCAGCAGTCCAGCCTGGAATTGCGGTTTACCTGAGGAAACCGTGGGTTAGTCTATCCACACGGGATCGTGTCGCGACGGTAACATTACCGCAACAATACTGTCATATCCTTATTGCTGACTTGAGGGCGGGTGCATGCCTAGAATGGTGAACTGCGTGAAGCTCGAGCGCGAGGCCGAAGGCCTTGATTTTCCGCCCTATCCGGGCGAACTCGGCAAGCGGATTTTCGACGGCGTATCCAAGGAAGCCTGGAAGCAGTGGCTCGAACAACAGAAGATGCTGGTCAATGAAAACCGTCTCAACCTTGCTGACCGGAAGGCGCGCGACTACCTCGCGCAGCAGATGGAGAAGCATTTCTTCGGCGGCGGCGCCGACGCCGCCGCCGGCTACGTTCCGCCGCCGGCCGCCGACAAGTAGAAGGCGTTTGTCCGCCCCAGCGCGGACAAACGCCTTGATGAAGAATCTCCATTTCAGCCCGCCGGCCCGGCGCTGATTCGAGCGTTGATCATGCCTGTACGCCGACGGTACCGTGGCACCCTGTCCGGCGGGCTGCCGACGCCATGAACAAGCCGCGCGACATCCCGGAGCTGTACCTGAACCGCGAGATCGGCCAGCTCGCGTTCAACCGGCGCGTGCTGGCGCAGGCGGAGAACCGCGCGATACCGCTGCTCGAGCGCCTGCGCTTCCTGTGCATCGTTTCCTCCAACCTCGACGAATTCTTCGAGATCCGCGTCTCCGGCCTGCACGCCGAGATCGAGGCCGGCACGCCGGTGATCGGTCCGGACCGCATGGACGCGAAAGCGGTGTTCGACCAGGTGGCGAAGGAGACGCACGCACTGGTCGCGGCGCAGTACCAGCTGCTCAACCAGGAAATCCTGCCCGGGCTCGCCGCCGAGGGCATCCGCTTCCTGCGGCGCGCCGATTTCACCGCCGCGCAGGCCGAGTGGATCAAGGCCTATTTTTTCCGCGAGGTGATGCCGCTGCTGACGCCGATCGGGCTCGACCCGGCGCACCCGTTCCCGCGCGTGCTCAACAAGAGCCTCAACTTCGCCGTCGAGCTCGAGGGCAAGGACGCCTTCGGCCGCAACTCCGGCATCGCCGTCGTGCAGGCGCCGCGCGTGCTGCCGCGGGTGATCCGGCTGCCGCGGGAGGTCTCGGAGGGCGAGTACGATTTCGTGTTCCTGTCCTCCGTGCTGCACGCGCACGTCTCCGAGCTGTTCGCCGGCATGAAGGTGGTGGACAGCTACCAGTTCCGCGTGACGCGCAACAGCGAGCTGTTCGTGGACGAGGAAGAGGTGAAAGACCTGCGCACCGCGCTGCGCGGCGAGCTGCCGCACCGCCAGTTCGGCGACGAGGTCCGGCTCGAGGTCACCGAGCAATGCCCGCAGCAGATATCCGATTACCTGCTCGCGCAGTTCAATCTCGGCGGGGAGGATCTCTACCGCGTGGACGGCCCGGTCAATCTCGCGCGCCTGATCAGCGTGCCCGACGGCGTCGAGCGGCCGACCCTCAAGTTCCCCGCGTTCCGGGCCGGCCTGCCGGCGCAGTTGCAGCGCACGACGGACCTGTTCGCGGCGATCCGCGAGGGCGACATCCTGCTGCACCACCCGTTCCAGTCGTTCCAGCCGGTCATCTCGTTCCTCGAGCAGGCGGCGCGCGACCCGGCGGTGGTCGCGATCAAGATGACGGTTTACCGCACCGGCGCCGAATCCGAGCTCATGGACATCATGATCGCCGCGGCGCGGGCGGGCAAGGAAGTGACGGTGGTGCTGGAGCTGCTCGCGCGCTTCGACGAGGAGGCCAACATCAACTGGGCGCAGCGGCTGGAAGAGGTCGGCGCGCACGTGGTCTACGGCGTGGTCGGCCACAAGACGCACGCGAAGATGCTGATGGTCGTGCGGCGGGAAGAGGAGCGGTTGAAGCGCTACATCCACCTGGCGACCGGCAATTACCACCCGCGCACCGCCAGGCTCTACACCGACTGGGGCCTGTTCACCGCCAACGAGGAGTTCGGGGCGGACGTCAACGACATCTTCGTTCAGCTGACCGGGCTCGGGCGGGCGTCGAAGCTTAAGCACCTGTGGCAGGCGCCGTTCACCCTGCACAAGCAGATCCTGCGCGCGATACACAACGAGACGCAGCATGCCCGGAACGGGGCGAAGGGCCGCATCATCGCCAAGATGAACGCGCTGCTCGAGCCCGAGACCATCGCCGCGCTCTACGAGGCTTCCAAGGCCGGGGTCGAGGTCGGCCTCGTCGTGCGCGGCGTCTGCGCGCTGAAGCCGGGTATCCCCGGCTTCAGC
>CAYSRR010000169.1:0-6638 GCA_964433375.1 uncultured Streptomycetaceae bacterium | reverse complement strand
GAAATTGATCCTGCTTATCTCACAATGGGGCGCGAGCACCTCGATCGTGCTTTGACACAGGGGCAGCTATTCGGCGCCACGACTGGGAAAGTGATTTACGACGCTGTGACTGTTCCAGAGCCAGCGCCTAAAGCCAAAGCGACGGTTAAAGCATATCGCGCTGTCCGAGTGAAAGCGCGGAGCCGCCAGCTTGCAGTGAAGATATCTCGCACGAAGGCAAAGCCTGCGCGTTACCGCGTAGCCCGAATCAAGACACGCGCGGTTTCGCGGGAACTCGCGACGGCTCGTATCAGAAAAAAGACTCACTCAAAGTCTCAGGCGAGAAAAAAGTAAGGGGATCAGTTGGCCTACAAGCTGCTCGAACAGTTCCGCAAACTATTCGACGGTAGTGAATACCGCCACCGACGTTCCAACCTCGGAGATCAGGTTGCGTCGTACTTGTACGAAGATCTTTACGACCTCTCCCGCTCTGCCAAATACGTTGCGGCAATCAACAACAGGTCGCGGGTGCTCAATCGAAGAAACCAGACCATGGGGCAGAAGGCCAGACGTGGTGACGGAACGCTTGGCGAAGCCTTGCCTCATATCGTCGCCGTCACTATCCCTAATTTCTCGGTTGCGATAGGCCACGTTGCAACGGTCGAGATAGGGACCGAAGTTAAGGTCCTGGCCAAGGCGATGATCAAGCAGCTCGACCGCGTTGGTACCGACATGATGAACCAAGTTGCTGAGTTTCGCCGTCGTGGCGGAAACCCGATTTGTGTTGGAATTGTTGGCGTCAATTATGCCCCTAGTTATACGAGCTACGAGGGGGATAAGCCGTGGCCGACAGATGGTAAGAAACACAAACATCCGATCCAGGAGGCGAAGGCCGCGGAAGTTAGATTGAGTCAGCGCGTTGCAGCCCAATTTGATGAATTCGTAGTCCTTCGCTTCAATGCGGAGAACGTTCCTCCTTATACCTTCACCTGGGTGAACCAATCTCAGACGGAAAACGAGTACGGCGCGGCCATCGTCAGAATTTCTCGCGAATATGATTCACGATTTTGATAGAACGAGCGCGGTGATTTAGCGCGTGTCCTCGGCTCCTAGTGGGATGTAATCATGATTACGATAATTTGGATTGGAATCATTGGCGGAATTTTTGGATTTTATGTGAGCGTTAAGAAAACATACGATGACGCGTCTAGCGAAGAACATAAGGAACGCTGCAGGAGAACTCAGCTTGAGTTAGGTAATACTATTTGGAAGGTAACGGGAGTAATAATGGTAATTGCTTGGCTGATTCAGAACGTCAGCATTAAAGGGTTCAACGACTAATCTACGGTGACTACTGGAACGTAGGGAATTCGGCGAGCATCAGCGAGAACGGGCGAGTGAGGGCGGGCCTGTTACGCTCTAGAACAATCGGTTACATCAACTTTTAATCCGTTGGTCGCCGGTTCGAATCCGGCACCGCCTACCAGTTCTTAAAACCAGACACCTTTCGGCGCTGGTTTAAGTCCGCCCGTTCGAGGCGGACCTTCAGCCGCTCAACGGGCGGTTTCATTTTGTCTTTGGCTCAAGAAGCCGGACCTGGCTCCTTTGATTCATCCCTCGTCTTGGGGACATTACTTCCTTCCAGTTCCGTCATTCATTGTGGGCGATTTTCTTAGAGAGGCCTTTTCGGGCTCGAAATGGGGCTTCTAAGAGTCAAAAAGCTCGCGTACAGCTGCCCAAGTAATTTTTAATCAGCGGCTTACGTTGGTCCGACCCGGTACCTAGCTTCGGCACCGGTTTAAGTCCGCCCGTTCGAGGCGGACTTTCAGCCGCTCAACGGGCGGGAGATTTTTCCCTACCAGGTCTTCGGCTTCGGGTTGTCCCGCGATTTCTCCAGGGTATCGTGCCTGGCGCCGGGATCCCTGGGGCGGGAGCGGGCGCCGGGCGCGAGCTGATCCATGTCGTGGTAGAGCTCGAGGTGGTAGCCGTCCGGGTCGAGGAACTCGACGCTGGTGTGGGCGCCCATGGCGCGCCGCCCTTCCCACACGATCGGCACGCCGCGTTCCCTGAGATACGCGCGGATTTCGAACAGCTCCTCCAGGGTTTCCACCTGGAAGGCGAAGTGATGCAGCCGGACCGCGCCCTTGGAGGGAATCTCCGCGTTCTCCCCGTCGGAGGGAAACAGGCCGATGGTGTGATGGTCGCCTATCGCCGTCAGGAACACGCCGCCGGCGGTCGCGTCGTCCGAGACGCGGAAATTCAGCACCTCGGTGTAGAAGCGCACCGAGCGCTCGAGGTCGCGCACCTGGATGACCACGTGGCCGAGCTTTTTGATGCGAACCGGGCTCGGACGCTCGGCAGACTGCGTGGAAGTCGGGGTCGTGACCGCTTGATCCATAAGGTAAACCTCCTCGCCTCGCACAGGCATGCCCACGCCTCGAAGCGAGCCTAGCCTTGGCCGCGGCCGAAAGCAAGCGGCATCGCTCCTGTGGCGCGAACGTCCCCTTCGCGGGATCGCAAGGACAGTTGCGAAGCATCCGCCATTCGCATAGATTGCCGGGTAATCTATCGACGACCGGCAACCGCGTCTCGGTGGACAAGGACAACAGATCCGGAGGAGGAGACCATGAAAATCAGCAGGCTGATAACCGCGTTTCTCGTGCTGTCGTTTGCAGCGGGCGTCGGCAACGCCCAGCAGAACTACCCGACCAAGCCGATCCGGCTGATCGTGCCGTTCCCGCCCGGCGGCCAGACCGATGTCGTGGCGCGCATCATCGCGCAGAAGCTCTCCGATGCGTTCGGCCAGACGGTGGTGGTGGACAACCGGACCGGCGCGGCGGGAAACATCGGCGTCGAAATCGCGGTGAACGCGCCCGCCGACGGCTACACCATGGTCCAGATATCCACGAGCTACACCGGCAACGTGGCGTTGCGCAAGCTGTCCTACGACCCGGTCAACGACGTCGTGCCCATCGTGATGATCGGCGAGATCGCCAACCTGGTGACGGTCAACCCGTCGGGCCCCTATAAAAACATCAAGGAGTTGATCGCATACGCAAAGGCGAATCCCGGCAAGATCAACTTTGCCTCCGGCGGCACCGGAAGCGGCAACCACCTCGCCACCGAGGAATTCGCCCAGGCGACCGGCATCCGGATGACGCACGTGCCGTACAAGGGTTCCACCGCCGGCGTGAACGACCTGATCGGCGGCCGGATCCAGCTCATCTTCAGCGGCATTACGGGGATGATTCCGCACCACAAGACCAAGCGCGTGCTCGGCATCGCGGTGACCAGCGCCAAGCGCAACCAGGCCGTGCCGGATCTCCCCACCGTCGGCGAAACCGTGCCCGGCTATGTGTCCGTCAGCTGGTCGGCCATCCTGGGCCCGAAGGGATTGCCCAGGAACATCGCCGCGCGCTGGAACAAGGAACTTAATCGCATTCTGCAAATGCCGGACGTGAAGGAGCGCATGGACGGGATGGGACTGGACGTGGTCGGCGGCACGCAGGCGCATCTGCGCGATGTCATCGTCAAGGACATCGCGACGTGGAAGAAGGTGGTCGCGGCCGCCAATATCAAGCTGTAAGCGCGGGCGCCGCGCGCGGCTCCGGCGCAGACAGGTTGAAAAGGCCGGCACTCGCCGGCCTTTTCGTATTTAGGGAAACGCCAGGTGAAATAAAGCCGAAGGGTGGTTTCCCGGCTGATGATGCGCCGCGATTCACGCGGAGAACTGCATGGGTGCCTGACGACTGGTTCCGGGTTCGAGTTCCAGCCGGCGGCCGACGCGCTCGATCGCGCCTTCGCGCACGCGCGCGAGCCATCTCCAGGCCTCATCGAAGGGCAGTCCCGTGAGGCTCTGCGCATCGCCGTCGAGAAAGGCGCGCAGGTGCAGCAGCAACGCGGCGTAGAGGTCGGAAGGGTTTCCGTAAAGCGAGTCGAGATGAAGCGTCAGCGGGGAGCCGATCCAGCCTGCCGCCCGCGTCAAATGGCCAGCGTGGAGATCCTCGGCTTCGTTGACGAGGTAGAGGGCGGAAATCTGGTTGCGATGCTGCAGGAGTTCCTCGGCGGCCCGGACAAAGACGGCCGCGTCCTCGAGGAAGTACACCTGGCCCCTGGCGCGGGGCATCCACGCGTTGGCGAAGATGCAGGAAATGGGGAGCCGGAAGTCGCTGCCGGAGACGCGGTTCTCCGGCTTGATGCTCAGGTCGATGGCCCCGACCTTGTCCAGGACGACCCAGCTGTGGGGGCGCTGCTGGATGCTGGTGCTCGCGGCGCGCCCGTTCGGGCCCACTACGAAGCAGGCCTCGCCGTGGAAAAACACGGATTTGTGGCCAAGCGAATGAGCGAGCAGTGCCGTGATCCAGGCGTGGTCCCGGCAGCTCCAGCCGGCATCCGTCGCCTCGCCGTGAACGCTCGGGCCGACCCAGAGAAAGTGGTGAAGCTCCCGCAGGAAACGGTCGGAATGCAGCTCTCTCAACTGAACGCGGCGGGCCAAGCCAGCACCTCCCAACCCGGAATTTGCCCGAGATTGCCTATAGTGGTGTTGCCGGCTTACGGGGAACTTACCGATGCTTACTCGGTGCTTACATAAACTTACGTGAAACTTACGTGATATCGTTGCCGCGACAATAATGCGAGGAGACGCGACATGCTGAGAGCAGCGGTATACGGATTGGGGCGGTGGGGCAACCGCCTGGTGGAGTCGGTGCAGGCGAGCGAGAAGATCCGGATCGTGAAGGCGATCTCGCGCGAGCCGGGAAAGCACAAGGAGTTTTCGCAGAAGACCGGCATCAAGGTCGTGTCGTCCTGCGGCCGGGTGCTGAAAGACCCGGAGATCGACGCGGTCGTGCTGCCGACACCGCACTCGCTGCACATGAAGCAGATCATCCAGGCGGCGAAGGCCGGCAAGCACGTCTTCGTCGAAAAGCCGATCACGCTGACGAGGAAAAGCGCGGAGAAGGCGATCGAGGCGACGCGCGCGGCGGGCGTGACCCTGGGCATCGGTTTGAATCGCCGCTACCAGCCCTCATTTCTCGAGATGATGAGCCGCATCCGCGCCGGCCAGATCGGCGACGTGCTGCACATCGAGGCCGCGCATTCCGGGCCGACCGGCTTCAGCCTCACGCCCGACAACTGGCGCTCGACCCGCGCCGAAGCGCCGGGCGGCGGCATGACGGCGCGCGGTATCCATACTCTCGATTCCATGATCCAGATCGGCGGTCTCGTGAGCAGCGTCTACGCGTTCAGCGACAACCGCAAGCTGCCCGCCGGCGTCGACATGGACGACGCGACGTCGATGCTGCTGAAGTTCCGCAACGGCGTCACCGGCTACCTGAGCACGCTGTTCACGACCGCGGAGCTGTATCGCGTGCATGTTTTCGGCTCGAACGGCTGGCTCGAGCTGCGCGGCGACACCGAGCTCACGTTCCGCGGCCTGCAGGGCGCGCCCGAAAAAATCACGCTGCAGGCGGTGGACAAGGAGAAGGCGGAACTGGAGGCGTTCGCCGACGCCGTCGCCGCGAAGAAGTCTTTCCTGGTGCCGCCCGAGGAGGCGGTGAACGGCATCGCCGTGCTGGAGGCGATCGAGCCTTCGGCGAGGAAGGGCAAGCCCATTCAGATCAAGTAAAGGCGTGAGTCGTGATTCGTGAATGGTGAGTCGACTCGCCCTTCATCCTGGCCCTCTTCCCCTAGGCGGGGAGAGGGGGTCTTGAGCCGAATCACAAATCACGATTCACGAATCACGCAGTTCGGCGTCAGTCGCGCTTCAAGACTTCCTGCACCTTGTCTTCCGGCACCTTGATGATGCCGGTGCCGGCGCGTTCTTCCTGCAGCGTCATGAAGATGCGCGAGTCGCGCTTGGGCCAGCCCTCGCGGTTCATGCCCTCGGTCATGTCTTGCAGCGCCGTGTTGGCGAGCTTCATCGGCACGCGGAATTCCCGCGCGAGCTCGGTGGCCAGCGTCACGTCCTTGTGCGCTAGGTCGAGCGCGAACGCCGCCGGGTCGAATTTGCCCAGCAGGAAATGCTCGGCGAGCCGGTCGAACGTGCGCTTGCGGCCGAACGCGCCCTGGCGTATCGCCGCCCACAGCGCGAGCGGCTCGACGCCCGCCTTGACCCCGAGCGTCATGACCTCGGCGAGCACCGCCAGGATCGTGTAGCCCGCGCAGTTGTGCACCAGCTTGGCGATGGTGCCGGCACCGGCCGGCCCGATGTAGAGGGCCTGGTCGCCGATGGCGTCGAGCGCCGGCTTGTACTGGTCGAATGCCGCCTTGTCGCCGCTCGCCCACAGCGCGAGCTTGCCGCTCTTCGCGCCGGCGGGCCCGCCGGAGACGGGACAATCGAGCATGGCGATGCCTTTCTCGGCGAAGCGCGCGGAGATCTCCCGCACCAGGGTCGGCGAGTTGGTCGAGAGGTCGAACCACGCGGCGCCCTTGCGCATGCCGGCGAGCAGCTCTTCGGCCACCGCCTGCACGTCCTTCGGGCCCGGCAGCGACGTGAACACCACGTCCGCGTTCCGGGCGGCCTCGCGCGCGGAATTGGCCCAGGTGCAGCCCGCCTGCAGGTGCGGCCCGGCCGCCGATTCCCGCATGTCGTGAACGGCCACTTCATGGCCCGCCTTGCGAACGTTGAGGGCCATGTGGCTGCCCATGGTGCCGATGCC
>CAYSRR010000168.1:0-6692 GCA_964433375.1 uncultured Streptomycetaceae bacterium | reverse complement strand
ACAAGTTACAAGTTACAAGTTACAAGTCGCAAGTCGCGGGTCGTCCCGACTCAGGCCTGATCGGCCTGGATGATGCCGCGGTCCCGCAGCAGTTGTTCGACGCGGTCCACTGACGCTTCCACCGACAGCGTGGCGGTGTCCAGCACGAGCTCGGGGTCGTTGGGCTCCTCGTACGGCGCGGAGACCCCGGTGAAGTCCTTGATCTGCCCCGCCTTGGCGCGCTTGTAATGACCCTTGGGGTCGCGCTGCTCGCAGATTTCGACCGGGCAGCGGCAATGAATCTCGAGAAAGTCCCCGTGCAGCAGCAGGCCACGGGCACGTTCGCGGTCACGGCGGAAGGGGGAGACGAATGCCGTCAGGACGATGGTGCCCGATTCGACGAACAGCTTGCCGACTTCGCCGATGCGGCGGATGTTCTCCTCCCGGTCCGATTCGGTAAACCCGAGATCGCCGCTCAGGCCGTGGCGCACGTTGTCGCCGTCGAGCACGAACGTGCGGCAACCCAGCCGGTGCAACCGCTCCTCGGTGGCGTGCGCGATGGTCGACTTGCCGGAGCTGGGCAGCCCGGTGAACCACAGCACCGCGCCGCGGTGGCCCTGGAGTTTTTCCCGGCGCTCGCGCGTGACGGTGGCGTGATGCCATACGACGTTGGGACTGGCCGGCTTCATATGTCGAGTGCGCGGAGCGTGAATCGAGGACCCGGATTGTAAATCATCCGGCAGCGGGCTCGCCGCGGGCCAGCCGGCCGGCAACGGTGTCGATGAGCCGGCGCGAGATGCTGATCGAGGGCGGCAGCTTCGGCAGTCCCTCCAGATCGAACCAGCGGGCTTCCTCGATTTCGACGCCGTCGGGCCGCAGTTCGCCGCCGGCGTACTCCGCGGTGAAGGCGATCATGAGCGAATGGGGGAACGGCCACGGCTGGCTGCCGAAGTAGCGGATGTTCCGGATCTCCACGCCGACTTCCTCGCGCGTCTCGCGTATCACCGTGTCCTCCAGCATCTCGCCCGGCTCGACGAAGCCGGCCAGCGCGGAATAGCGCCCAGGCGGAAACGACGGCTTGCGCGCGAGCAGCAGCCGGCGGCCGTGCGTCACCAGGATCATGATGGCGGGCGTGACCGGGGGGTAGGTCGTGTACTGGCAGGCCGGGCAGGTGCGCGAGCGCTCGTCCCCGCGCAGCCGGGTGGGCGTGCCGCAACGGCTGCAGTACTGGTGGTTGCGGTCCCATTCGAGTATCTGGTACGCGCGCCCCGAGAGCGCCGCGAGCGTGGACTCGACCAGCCCGAAGAGATCGCGCAGGCCGAGCGCCGCCCAGCCTGCGGGCAGCGGCAGCGATGCGTCGATCTCCGCCGCGTAGCAATGCCGGCCGCTGTAGAGGCCGAGGTACTGGCTGCGCCGCGCTTCGAGCCCGTGCTCGCCGAGCTCCATGCAGCAGGGCAGGCCGGGCTGCTCCGGGCCGTGGATCACCAGGATTTCGGACTTGCGGAAAGCGAACCACAGCGCGGGCTCGGTGCGCGCTTCGGGCGGCTGATACAGCGGAATGTACTCGTCGGCCATCGTTGCACATGATCCTATTGGATTCGCCGCCATAATCGCACAGATCATGCACCGGGAAGCAAGCCGCCGGGAAGCAACCGGTGACCGCCCGGCGCTACTTTTGCTAGAATGCGGTCTCCGATCGGTTCTCGCGCCGTCGTGCCGGGCGCGGGGCAGCGGGTGGTTAGCTCAGCGGTAGAGCACTGCCTTCACACGGCAGGGGCCACAGGTTCGATCCCTGTACCACCCACCATTTTTCTGAGGGCGTGAGTCGTGATTGGTGAGTAGTGAGTCGAACTTCGCTAACCGCCGCTAACGAGCCGCGTCCACTCACCACTCACTACTCGCGCCTTTGGGTGGAACTGACCTGGGGCCTCGCAGGACCAATAACTTATGAAGAAAGTGACGGTGATCGGCGCCGGCATCCTCGGCATGGCCACGGCGTGCTACCTGCGCCGCGACGGGCACGAGGTTACCGTCATCACCCAGCACCCGCCCGGCGAGTACTGCTCCTTTGGTAACGCCGGGATGCTCAACGACGCGGGCTGCGTGCCGCAGCCCATGCCGGGCGTGCTGTGGAAGGTGCCGGGCTACCTCACCGATCCGCTGGGGCCGCTGGTGGTGCGCTGGCCCTATTTCCTGAAGGTCATGCCGTGGCTGCTGCGCTTCATCGGCAACGCCAACAAGCGCCAGGCGGAGCACGCCTCGAAGGCGCTGTACTCGCTGATCCAGGGCACGGTGAACGTGTACGAAGAGCTGGTGCGGTGGGCGGGGGTGCCGGAGCTCGTGAAGCGCAGCGGCTACCTGGTCGCCTACGACTCGGAGAAAAGCTACCAGGACGACGCGCTGGCGTGGAAGCTGCGTGCCGAGCGCGGCGTGAAGACGGAAATCCTCGACGCGACGGGCATCCGGAAGCTGGTGCCGCAACTGGCGCGCCACTACGTGCGCGGCGTGCACGTGCTCGATCAGGGCTACGTCCTCAACCCGGAGCGGCTGGTGAAATCGCTCGCCGCGAAGTTCCAGCAGGAAGGCGGCGTCATCATGCAGCGCAAGGTGACGGGCATCGAAACCGGGGCGGGCGGCGTCAAGTCGCTCCAGACCGACATCGGCCCCATCCCGGTGGAGACGCTGGTGGTCTGCGCGGGCGTGCACTCGGGCGAGCTGACCGGGCGGCTCGGCGAGCCGGTGCCGATCGAGGCCGAGCGCGGTTACCACGTGACCTATTCGGACCCGGGCCTGCAGCTCGCGTTGCCGGTGCACGTCTCCGACGCGAAAGTGTTCGTGACGCCGATGGAGATGGGCGCGCGCATCGCGGGGCAGGCCGAGTTCTCCGGCATCTACGCCGAGCCCAACTACCAGCGCGCGGAAGTGCTGGAAATCCACATGAAGCGCATGTTTCCGCAGGCGCGGGGCACCGACCGCACGCGCTGGATGGGCCGGCGCCCGTCCATGTCCGACTCACTACCGGTGATCGGGCCGTCGGTGAAGCAGAAGAACGTCTATTACGCCTTTGGCCACGGTCACCTCGGCCTGTGCGGCGGCGCGCCCACGGGCCGCCTCATTGCCGATCTCGTCGGCGGGCGCCAGCCTGCGATCGACCTGGGGCCGTTTCGCGTTGATCGGTTTTAGGTTTAAAGGCGTGAGTGCTCACGCCTTTCCGAAAACCCGGACAGTCTTCCGGGTTTTCGCGGACTTGAGGATCGCCTCGAACACCGCCACCCCATGTTCCTCGTCGCCGCCGGGGACGGCGAGCGGGCGACGCGCGGCGGCGGCGCGGGCGAAGTTTTCGAGCTCGGCGCGCTCGGTGCTGACGGTGTCGAAGCGTGTCACCTGCGGCTTGTGGTGGATCAGCAGGTTCCGCGGATCGACGAAACAGGTCTTCATCTCCCAGGTGGTGAGGTGCTCGACGTCGCCCACTTCCACCCAGCCTTTCGAGCCGAACACCTGCATGCGCCAGGTTTCCGCGGTGGCGAGGACGGTGCCGAGGTAGCCGGTCGCGCCGCTCCTGAAGCGGAACAGCATCGAGGTCGTGTCGTCCAGCCCGTAGCCGAGCACGCGGCGCGAGCTTTGCGCGGTGACCGCCTCGATGCGCCCGGCGAGATGGAGGAAGGCGTCCACCACGTGCACGCCGCGCCCGGTCATGCCGCCCGCCGGGCCTTCCTCGCGCTCCTGGCGCCAGTGGCCCTTCGGGAAGCGGTAGGCGCTGGGCCCGCAGAAATTGCCCTCGACGTGGAGCAGCTTGCCGAGCCGGCCGTCCTCCAGCATGCGCCGGATTTCCTGGAGCGCCGGCTGGAAGCGCCAGTTGTAGCCGACGCCGAGCGTGACGCCGGCCCTGGCGCAGGCGCGCAGCGCCGCCCGAGCGTCCTTCGCCGCCAGCGCCAGCGGCTTCTCGGTGAAGACGTGCTTGCGCGCCTTCGCGGCGGCGATGATCTGCGCGGCGTGGCGGGTATGCGGTGTGGCGAGCACGACCGCGTCCACGCCCGGGTCGGCGAGCACTTTCTCGTAGGAGTCGTGCAGCGGGAACCCCTGCTCACGGGCGTAGGCCCGCGCTTTCGCCGGGTCGCGGACCATGCCCGCGACGAAGCGAATCGCGTCGCTCTTGCCTTGCACGCTGTTCACGAGGTTCTGTCCCCAGCGCCCGAGGCCGATGATGGCGGCGTTGATCATTGTCTATTCGTCCTCGGCGACGGCCCCCGACCACGGCGACATCACGTCCGTCATGCCGTGGTTCTCGCGGGTCTTCGCGTCGTGCAGCACGGCGCTGGGGCAGGCGTAGTTCGTGGGGTAGACCACCAGCTCGTTCGCACGGACGGGAAACTTGGCCGCCAGCGCCTTGCTGACGCCGGCCGGCAGGCGCGGGTCGCAGGCCACGTATTCCGCCTCGCTCGCGTCGATGCGCGGGTGATGGAACGCCTCGTCGAGCAAGAGGCCGTGATCGGCGAGGAAGGAGCTGATCTGCAGCACCGCCGGAAGGATCTTGCGCCCGCCGGAGGCGCCGATCGCGAACCACGGCTTGTTCCGGCGCAGCGCGATCACCGGGCACATATTGGTGAGCGGGCGCTTGGCCGGCGCGAGGCTGTTGGGCGTGCCGGGGCGGGGGTCGAACCACATGATGCCGTTGTTCATCAGGATGCCGGTCGAGGGCAGCACGACCTTCGAGCCGAACACCGAGAGCAGCGTCTGCGTCAGCGCCACCATGTTGCCGTGGCGGTCCACCACGTTGAGGTGGGTGGTGGTGGAGGGCGCGCGCCGGTCGGCGGTCTCGCCCATGGTTTCGAGCCGCTCGGCGTACGCATGCCGCAGCACTTCGGCGTAGGCGACGAAAGCGTCGGCGTGCGGCCCGTTGCGGCGGAAGCGCATGCCGGCGAGCGCGTTCAGGGCCCGCAACATGCTGGGGCCGGCGGTGAGGCCCGGCGCGAGCGCGAACCGCGCGCCGCGGTAGTTGGCTATCAGCGGCTCGACGATGCGCGCGCGGTAGCCGCGCAGGTCGTCGGCGCCGAGCACGCCGTCCACGGCCTTCATGTCCCTGACGATGGCCGCGGCGATCTCGCCTTCGTAGAAATCCCGGCACCCGGCGCCGGCGAGCCGTTTCATCGTGGCGGCCAGGCCTTTGAGCTGCAGCCGGGCCACGGGCGCCTCGGGCGCGCTCACCGGCGGGTGGCCGTTCGGCAGCCAGATGTCGCGGGTGACGGGGTAACGCGCGAGCTCTTTCGCCAGCGTGGCGACCTTGAGCGTGAGAAACCAGTCAGCCGCGATGCCTTGCTCCGCGAGCCCGATCGCCGGCTGCAGGACCTCGGCCAGCTTCATCGTGCCGAACTTTTCCAGCGCGAGCCCGAGCCCGTCCGGCTGTCCCGGCACGGCGATGGACAGCGGTCCGTGCACGTTGTGGTCGTCTTTCACCGACGGCCAGGCGAAGAGATCGCGCGTGGTCGCGCCGCCGCCCGCCAGCGGGTAGGCGGCGGGGTCGAGACCGCCGGGGGAGACCGGCCCGAAATCCACGACGGACACGCGGCCCTGCTTCGCGGAGTAGACCAGCATGTAGCCAACGCCGCCGAGCCCGCTGTTCCAGGGCTCGACCGCGGCGAGCGCGAAGCCGGTCGCCACCGCCGCGTCCACCGCGTTGCCGCCTGCGGCGAGGATGCTCGCGCCGGCCTGCGCGGCGACGCGGTTCTGGCTCGCGACGATGCCGCCTTTCGAGCGCGCGAGCGGCTTGCGCACCCGCCAGTTCTGTACTCGGTGCTCCGGCATGCTAGGGGAATGGGAGAGCGGACGATATAATCGGGCCATCTTATCGGAAAAGGCGTGATTCGTTATTTGAATCGCGCACGATTCACCACTCACCGCTCACGCCTTGTGAAAAAACGCCACATCGTCTGCCTCACCTTCGACTTCGACGCGATCTCGGGCTTCATCGCGCGCGGGCAGACCTCGCCGTCGTGGATCTCGCGCGGGGAGTTCGGTCCGCGTGTGGGGGCGCCGCGCCTGCTCGCGTTGCTCGAGCGCTACGGAATCAGGAGCACCTGGTTCATCCCGGGCCATACCATCGAGACCTTCCCGAAGCCGTGCGAGCAGGTCGTCGCCGCGGGACACGAGATCGCCCATCACGGCTGGACGCATCGCCCGCCCGCGAGCCTCACGCGCGAGGAGGAGGAAGCCGAACTCGTGCGCGGCAATGAATCGATCCGCAAGCTGACCGGGCGCAAGGCGAGCGGCTACCGCTCGCCGGCCTGGGATTTGAGCCCGCACTCGGTGGAGCTGTTCCTCAAGCACGGCTTTCTCTACGACAGCAGCCTGATGGGCGACGACTGCACGCCGTACTACGTACGCACCGGCGACGTCATCGAGCTGGAGCAGCCCGCGAAGTTCGGGAAGGAAACGGCGCTGGTCGAGATGCCGGTGCACTGGTCCACCGACGACTACCCGCATTTCGAGTTCGTGCGCACGCCCGCGACGGTGCTGCAGGGCTCGATGAACGCCGGCGCGGTGGGCGAGAACTGGATCAACGACTTCCGCTACATGCGCGACAATACCGGCTGGGGCGTGCTCACCTATACCTGCCACCCCTTCGTCATCGGCCGCGGGCACCGCATGCTGATGCTCGAGAAGGTCATAAAAACGGCGGCCAGGAATGGCGCCGTTTTTATGACCATGGAGGACGC
>CAYSRR010000167.1:0-6726 GCA_964433375.1 uncultured Streptomycetaceae bacterium | reverse complement strand
GGGGAACGATGCGCCGCTGGGGGACCGCACGAACATGCTCTATTCGGGCACGCTCGTGGTCTACGGGCAGGGGACGGGGGTGGTCGTCGCGACGGGGCAGTCGACCGAGCTCGGGCGCATCAGCTCGATGCTCGAGCAGGTGCGGTCCGTCACCACGCCCCTATTGCGCCAGATGGCCCGGTTCAGCCACTGGCTGGCATTCGCCATCATCCTGATGGCCGCGTTCACGTTCGTTCTCGGCGTTCTCTGGCGGCAGCACGCGCCCAGCGAGATGTTCATGATGGTGGTGGCCCTGGTCGCCTCCGCCATTCCCGAAGGCCTGCCGGCGATCATGACCATCACGCTCGCCATGGGCGTGCGCCGGATGGCGAGACGCAACGCGATCATCCGGCATCTGCCGGCGGTGGAAACGCTCGGCTCGGTGACGGTCATCTGCTCCGACAAGACCGGCACGCTGACCCGCAACGAGATGTCGGTGCAGCGGGTGATGACCGCCGATCACGTGTTCGAGGTGAGCGGCACCGGCTACGCACCGGGCGGCGGCTTTCACCTGGCGGGCGCGCCGGCGCCCCCCGGGGATCATCCGCAGCTCGCCGAGGTCGGCCGCACCGCGGCGCTCTGCAACGACGCGATCCTCCGCAATGAAGAAGGCGTGTGGCACATGCAGGGCGATCCGACGGAAGGCGCGTTGCTGGCGCTCGCCGTCAAGGCGGGCATCGACCTGGAATCGGAACGCCTGGCGCTGCCGCGCACCGACGTCATCCCGTTCGAGTCGGAACATCGTTTCATGGCGAGCCTGCATCACGGCCACGACGGCCATGGGCTCATCTGCATCAAGGGGGCCCCCGAGCGCGTGCTCGACATGTGCGACCGGCAGCGAAGCACCGGCGGCGAGGCGGCGCTGGATCCGGATTACTGGCGCCGCCAGGCCCACGACGCGGCGGCGCGCGGCCTGCGCGTGCTGGCCGTCGCCGCGAAGCGGGTGGACGGCTCCAGGCGCGAAGTCCGCTTTGGCGATCTCGAAGGCGGCGTCTGCCTGCTCGCGCTCCTTGGCATCATCGATCCGCCCCGGGAAGAGGCCGTGGCCGCCGTGGCGCAGTGCCATGCCGCGGGCATCCGGGTCAAGATGATCACCGGGGACCACGTGGAAACCGCGCGCGCGATCGGCGAGCAGCTCGGCATGGGCCGCGGCAAGCCCGGCCTGACCGGCGCCGAGATCGAGGTCATGGACGACCCGGAGCTGCGCCGGGTCGTGCCCGACATCGACGTGTTCGCGCGCGCCAGCCCCGCGCACAAGCTGCGCCTGGTGCAGGCCCTGCAGGCGACGGGGCAGATCGTCGCGATGACCGGCGACGGCGTCAATGACACCCTGGCGCTGAAGCGCGCGGACGTCGGCGTGGCCATGGGACTGAAAGGCACCGAAGCCGCCAAGGAATCCGCGGACATGGTGCTCGCCGACGACAATTTCGCCACCATCGGCAACGCCGTCAGGGAGGGGCGGGGCATCTACGACAATATCCGCAAGTTCGTCCTCTTCATGCTGCCGACCAACGGCGGCGAAGCGCTGGTCGTGATCGCCGCCATCCTGTTCGAGCTGGTGCTGCCGCTCACGCCGGTGCAGGTGCTCTGGATCAACATGGTGACGTCGAGCACCCTCGGTCTTGCCCTGGCCTTCGAACTGGCCGAGCGCGACGTGATGCACCGCCCGCCCCGCGATCCGCGGGAACCGCTGCTCACCTGGTTCTTCGTGTGGCGGGTCGTGATGGTCTCCGTCCTGATGATGGCGGGCGCGCTCGGCCTTTTTCTCTGGGAACTGGACCGCGGAACGAGCGTGGAAACCGCCCGCACCATGGCGGTCAGCGCCGTGGTCATGGCCGAGATGTTCTATCTGTTCAACAGCCGCCATATCTTCGGCTCCGTGCTGTCGTGGGAAGGCCTGACGGGCAATCGCTACGTGCTGATCGCCGTCGCGGTCTGCGCGATCCTGCAGCTCGCGTTCGTCTACGCGCCTCCCCTTCAGGAAATCTTCCGCTCGACGGCCCTGGCCGCCGAAGAATGGGGCAAGGTGGCGCTGGCGGGAATTCTGGTCTTCAGCGTCGCCGAGATCGAAAAGTTCGTTATGCGGAAGTTCAGGCCGGCCGTTTTCGCCGGGACTTGATGCTTCCAGAGAAAAGGAGAGATGCCGTCATGATCATGGAATCTCCCTGGTTTGAGCGTCAATCCGTCCGGTCGAGACTCTCGATCTGGCCGCCCGCCTCGATCCAGGATTCCAGCCCGCCTTCCAGCGGGCGCACCCGCTTGTAGCCCCGGTCCATCAGCATGCGGGCGACACGCGCCGCGCTGGCTTCGTTCGGTCAACTGCAGTACACCACCACGTCGCGGTCCGGCGGTATTTCGATTCTGGTCGACCGTGAATCCGCGATGTCCATCCAGATCGCGCCGGGAATGCGGCGCGGGTCGAGCTTCCGCGCCAGCGCCGAGCGGGCATCGAGCACGACCGGCCTGGTTTCGCCGGCCATCATCTCGCGCAGCTCGTTCACGCCGATCCGCGCCATCCTCAGGAAACGGATGAGAAGGTAACGCTCGATCGACTTGACGGCGACGTACAACGCCACCACGGCCGCGGCCAGGACCGCGGCGCCCGTGCCCATGTCCTCCAGCCGCGACAGCAGCCACTCGACCTCGGCGTGGAAGATCATGCCCGCGAAAACCGGGGCCACCGCCCACAGCAGCGCGCTGATCGCCGTGTACAGCAGGAAACGCGGGAAACCCAGCTTCATCGCCCCAGCCAGCGGCGGCGCGACGGTGGCGAAGCCGGGGATGTACTTGCCGACGATCAGCGACAGCGCGCCCCAGCGCCCGAAGATGTCCTCGGTGCGCTTCACGCAGGAATCGGGCTCGATCGAGATCCGGCACAGCGTCCGCAGGATCGGGTAGCCGTAGCGCCGGCCGGCGAGATACCACGGCACGTTGCCGAGCAGCGTGGCGATGACCGCCGTTCCCAGCACCGGGCCGAACGCGAGCTTGCCCTGCGCGACCAGCGCGCCGGCCAGTATCAGCATGGGCGTGGCGGGAACCGGCGCGCCGCCCTGGGTCAGCAGCACGTTGGCGAACACGATCAGCAGGCCGTGCTGCGCCAGCAGGGAGGTCATCTCTTCCATGTCTCGTATCCTGTCCCTGGCGGCGGTCGTCCGGCGCGCGTCCCGGTCAGCCGCCGTCCCGCTCGGACTGGTCGCGATGGAGCGCCGCGCGCACCAGCAGCATGAAGGTCACCGGCGTCGTCACGGTCATGAACAGGCCGATCAGGCCCTCGTGCAGCACCGGCCTCGAGTCGAGCGCGGAGAACAGCACTATCGAGGCGAGCAGGACGCAGCCGGTGCCGAGCGTCGTGCCCATGGTCGGCGCGTGCACGCGGTCGTAGAAGCTCTTCAACCGCAGCAGGCCGAGCGAGCCGATCAGCACCAGGGTCGCGCCCAGCAGGACCAGCAGCGCCGCGATCACCGCGGCCAGGGCCGGCAGGTCCGCGAAATGGCTCATTCGATCACCTCCCCGCGCATCAGGAACCTGGCGAGCGCGGCGGTCGAGACGAACCCGAGCATCCCGATCACCAGCGCGGCCTCGAAATAGAGCGTGCTGCCCTCGCGCATGCCGAACGTCAGCATGAGCAGCATGGCGTTGACGTAGAGCGTGTCCAGGGCCAGCACGCGGTCCTGCGCGCGCGGCCCGCGCAGCAGGCGCACCGTCGCGCACGCCATGGCGAGCGCGACGAAAACCTGCGCGACCAGCAGCGACGCGTCGAGCAGCATGACGCTCATTCGAATATCTCCTTCAGCCGCCGCTCGTAGCGGCCCTTGATGATGTCCACCCAGGCCGCCTCGTCGATAAGGTCGAGGATGTGCAGGGTGAGGACGCCGCGCGCCGAGTCGTAGCGCGACCAGGCGGTGCCCGGCGTCGCGGTGACGATGCAGGCGAGCACGGCGAGCGCGCCGGGATGGCGCAGCTCGATCGGGATGTCGACGAACCCCGAGGTCTGGCGGCGCTGCCGCGGGTTGAGGACGATGCGCCCCACCCCGATGTTGGAACGCACGATGTCGGTCAGCACCAGCCACGCCAGCAGCGCGATGACGGCCGGACGCCGCGCCATGCGCGGCGGCGGCTGCAGCGCGCGGTACGCGTGGCAGGCGGCGAACGCCAGCAGCGCGCCGAGCAGCACGTGGGCGATATCGACCGTCTGGTTCAGCAGCAGCCACACGGCGGTGCGCAGCACCCACAGCAGCGGATAAGGCAGCCAGCGTTTCATCGGGCAGGCAGCACGTTGTTGATGTAGCCGCGCGGCGCGTGCAGCGACTGCGCGGCGTCCCCAAGGTAGCGCATCACCGGCCCGGCCTGCAACGTGAGCGCCGCGCACAGCACGAGCAGCAGCGCGACCGGCGCCATCTCGACCGCGCGCACGCGCGGCACGACGCGGTCCTGCGACGCCCAGAAGACGCGCACGCCGGCGCGCCCCATCGCGATGAGGACCGCGAGTCCGGACAGGACGACCAGCACGAGCAGGCTCCACGCCGCCGGCGAGACGGCATCCGGGCCGAGCAGCGCGGCGAGCAGCCCGAACTTGGCAACGAAGCCGGCGAACGGCGGCAGGCCCGCCAGCACCAGCGCGCAGCAGACGAAGCTCAGGCCGAGCAGCGCCATGGTGGCCGGTATGGTGACGCCGACCTCCTCCTCCGGCTCGTCGCCGTCCGGGCCGAAGAACGCCTCCGCGGTGACGGCCAGCACGTTGGCGCCCGGCTCTCTCGCGCGCTCGACCAGCTCGATCAGCAGGTAGAAGGCGCTGACGCCGACGGTCGAGACGGCCAGGTAATAGAGCGCGGCGGAGGTCACGGCGGCATCCCCCATCCCGATCGCGGCGAGCAGCGTCCCCGAGGACGCGAGGATGCTGTAGCCGGCGAGCCGCGACATCTCCTGCGACGCGAGCATGCCGACGACGCCGAACGCGAGGGTGATCATGCCGCCGTACACCAGCCAGCCCCCGCCGAACCCGGCGGAAGCGCCGCTGCCCTCGCCGAACAGGAGCAGCCAGACGCGCAGCACCGCGTAGATGCCGACCTTGCTGAGTATCGCGAACAGCGCCGCCGCCGGGGCGCTGGCCGCCGCGTACGTGGTCGGCAGCCAGAAGCACAGCGGCCACATGCCGGCCTTGACGAGGAAGGCGACGCCGAGAATGGCGGCGCCGGCCTCCAGCAGCATGCGGTCGCCGGCGGCGACCGCGGGCACGCGCAGCGCGAGATCCGCCATGTTGAGCGTGCCGGTGACGGCATAAAGCAGGCTCACCCCGATCAGGAACAGGAGCGAGGCGGCGAGGTTGATGGCGATGTAATGCAGGCTCGCGCGCACGCGCACCGGGCCGGGGCCGTGCAGCGCGAGGCCGTACGAGGCCGCGAGGAACAGCTCGAAGAACACGAACAGGTTGAACAGGTCGCCGGTGAGGAAGGCGCCGTTCAGCCCCATCAGCAGGAACTGGACCAGGGCGTGGAAACGCGGTCCCGCGCGGTGCCAGCGCGCGAGCGAAAACAGCAGCGCCGCGATCGCGAGCACGCCCGCGAGCAGGACCATGAAGGCCGCCAGCCGGTCGGCCACGAGCACGATGCCGAACGGCGCCGGCCAGTCGCCGAGGCGGTACACCGGCGCCGCCGGGGCATCGGCCAGATGCAGCAACGCCACCGTCGCGGCCACCAGCGCCAGCGTCGACGCGATGGCGAGGATCGCCTTGAACACGTAGCGCTTCTCGTCGAAGAGCAGCATCAGCGCGCCCGTCAGCAACGGCAGCACCACCGGCACGATCACGAGATGCTCCCGCCAGAAGCTCATTCTTCCGGCTCCCGGCCGTCGACGTGGTCGGTGCCCGTGAAACCGCGCGCCGCCAGCAGCACCACCAGCAGCAACGCGGTCATCGCGAAGCTGATGACGATGGCGGTCAGCACCAGCGCCTGCGGCAGCGGGTCGGCAAAGGCGGCGGGATCGACCGCGGCGCCCGCCTCGACGATCGGCGCGGCGCCCACGCGCAGGCGCCCCATCGCGACGATGAACAGGTTGACCGCGTAGGACAGCAGCGACAGGCCGATGACCACCTGGAACGTGCGCGGCCGCAGCAGCAGCCACGTGCCGCAGCCCGCCAGCACGCCGATCGCGAGGGCGATGACGATCTCGTTCATGACTGCCTCGGCGCGCGGTGGCTGCGGACAGACTGGTGCGCGAGAGCGATCAGCACCAGCGTGGTGGCGCCGACCACCAGCGCGAATATGCCCAGGTCGAACACGACCGCGCTCGGCAGGTGCAGCGCGCCGATCAGCGGCAACTCGAGATGGGCGACGTGCGACGTCAGGAACGGACGCGAGAAGAACCACGCGCCGGCGCCGGTGGCGCCCGCGAGCAGCAGCCCGGCGCCGACCCAGAGGACCGGCCGGACGCCGAGCCGCGCTTCCGCCCAGCGCGTGCCGCCGGCCATGTACTGCAGGATGAACGCCACCGCCAGCGTGAGGCCGGCCACGAAGCCGCCGCCCGGCTGGTTGTGCCCACGCAGGAGCAGGTAGGCCGCCAGCAGCCCGATCGCCGGGAACATGAAGCGCATGATGATGGCCGGCACCCTCAGGTCGTCGGCGAGGGTCGCTTCATCCTGCAGGCGCTGCTGCGGGAGCGCCGAGAGGCTCTCGCCCGCCGGGCGGAACC
>CAYSRR010000166.1:0-6748 GCA_964433375.1 uncultured Streptomycetaceae bacterium | reverse complement strand
TAGGAATCCGACCTGACTCGCTCCCATTGCCTGAAGAGACGTATCATGCTTCCGGTGAATACTTTTGCTCGCCGTCGGGAGAAACCGTGGACAAATTCGAACGGATTTACCAGATCCACAACATCCTGTCACGGCGCAACTGAAATCGGCGCTGGCTAGATATGCCGCCTGAAGATGCATTGTCCGGGCTCATCTCGAAATCCGGCCTGAAGGAATTGGCCGGCGAAGCCTACTTCGAACGCGGTGTCGCCTATTTCCGCCAGGGTGCCGTGGAACGGCTCGTTTCCGACGGCAGGCGAGTCACCGCGCGCGTGGCCGGTACCGAACTCTATACCGTCAAGCTGTGGGCCGAGGAAGACGATCTCACCTGGGACTGCACCTGCCCGCTGGGACAGGACGGGGAATTCTGCAAGCACCTCGTGGCAACGGGACTCGCCTGGCTCGGCGCCGGCGGCGAGGCCGCGAGAAGCTCGCCCGAGATAGACTCCGTCCGCAGGTTTCTGGAAGCAAGCGACAGACAGACGCTCGTCGAAATCCTCACGGAATGCGCCTGCGAGGACGAGGCGCTCATGGAGCGGCTGCTTCTCGCCGCGCAGCGGCAGGGCGCCGCCGATCCCGCCGCGATCAGGGAGACGATCCGCAGAACGCTCGCGGCCGGCGACTTCGTGGATTATCACGCCATGCCGAGACTGGTCGCTCGCGCGGCCGCGATCCCCGAATTGCTCCGCGGGTTATCGGAGCAAGATGCCGCCACCGCTGCCGAGCTGTCCGCGGACGCCATGAGGCGCGGCCTCGACCTCCTCGGGCGCAGCGACGATTCCGACGGCAGACTGGGCGACCTTCTGTCGGAAATCACCGCGGTCCACCACAAGACGTTCGGGCGCTCGGGGCTGCCGCCGCAGGCCCTAGCCGCGAACCTCTTCGAACTGCAGCTCGCGGACGGCTACGATTTTTTCTCCCTCGAGGATTACCTTCCCGCGCTCGGCGAGGCGGGCTGCGCGGCCTACCGCCGCATCGCGGCGGAAGCCTGGAAAAAGGTGCCGCCCCTCGCGCCGGGATCGCGCGCGGATCGTTACGAGGAGAGGCGATACCAGTTGACGTCCATCATGGAGACGCTCGCCCGAAGGGACGGCGACGTCGATGCGCTCGTTGAAATTCTCAGGCGCGACCTGAGCGACCCGCACGCCTATCTGGAAATCGCGCAGGCGCTCGCCGATGCGAAACGCCACGACGAGGCGCTGAAATGGGCGGAAGAAGGCCATGCCCGCTTCGCGCGGCGGCCCGACCCTCGCCTTGAGGACTTTGTGGCCGCGGAGTATCACAGGCGCGGGCGGCATCGGGATGCGATTGCCCTGCGCTGGTCGCGTTTCACGGCAACCCCGTCCCTGCACGGCTATCGGCAGCTCAAGGAAAGCGCCGACCAGGCACGGAACTGGAGCGCATGGCGCGATAAAGCGCTCGCCGCCGCGCGCAAGGCGCAGCGGCGCAGAAAGCCGCCGGTGCCCGGCGTGCCGTACTGGATGCCGGCAGGCGCTTCGCTGCTCGTTGAAATTTTCCTCTGGGAAGGCGACCCGACGGCCGCCCTCCGGGAAGCCCGTGCCGGCGGCTGCGCGGCGCACCTCTGGCTCCAGCTCGCTGGAGCGCTGGAATTGGACCATCCCGACCAGGCCGTCGCCATCTACCAGGAGCGGATCGACCCCATCGTCAACCTAGCGAACAACCAGGCCTACGATCGGGCCGCGGATCACCTGCGCCGCATCAGGGTACTGATGGCCCGCGTCGGGAAGACCACCGGATTCGGACCTTATCTCGACGCGCTGCGCGTCAGGCACAAGGCCAAGCGCAACTTCATCCAGCGGCTGGAGGCCGTGGCGACCGAGAAAATGCCCGCCCTCAAGTCAACCGATGGCAAACGCAAATGACATATCGTCTCGATCCCGACGCTCATCCGGATGAAGGAAACGGCGGGGCGCCCTCAGGATAGAATAGACATTGATTACCTGCGCATGAGACTGAAAGACGATGCCGGACGCTGAAAAACAGGCCGACCCCGTCGACTGGAGTCTGACGACCTGGGAGGGATCTCGGCGGGAGCAACTGCGTCGCTGGGCTGCCCTGTCACTCGAAGAAATCCTGCTGGCACAGGAGGAAATGCAGCGGATTTCCGAGCGCCTGGCGGAAGCGCCTGGCTCGGGGCAAGAGGAGCGGGAACCCCCTCGCTGAACGTCGGGAAATCAATCAGCCGTCAGCAACCGAAGGCCGAGCTCTTCCGCCGATTGATTGAGGTGTTGGTCGAAGGACGCGAAGCGCAGGCTGTCCACGCTCCGCGACCGCAGCGACTCTGCAGCGGCGAGGTGAACACTGTCGTAGCCGCGCAGGCCGAAACGCTCGGCCAGATCGCCGGCGCGACGCATCATGGCCTCGGTCGGCGAAATTTTCAGGGTCTTGTCCCAATCCTGCTCGAAAGTCGCTTTTATCGAAGCAACTTCCGTCGCGACCAGGCGCCCCATGCGCTGCATGCGCGCCAGTGCCGCCCGCATTTCAGCGTAGGCGATGAAATGTGTTGCGATCTCCGATGCGCTCTGCGCGGCATTCCATATCAGATCGTGGCCCGCTTCTCGAACATAGACCCGAACGTACGCGGACGTATCGAGGTACAGGATCATTCCCTGTCCTGCAGGACAATCTCGGCGGCCGTCGGTCCCTCTCCGCGAAGCGCAATGCCTGGGCGCGATCCTTTGAGCTTGCCGCCCTTCCCCGGCTGGACCCAAGGCAGCGCGTTGATGCGCCGGATGTACTCCGCCTCGGTCTCCCGCGCGGTCGGCTGAACGAGCGTCAGCCGCGCCACCGGCCGTCCGCGGTCGGTGATCACCACGTCCTTCCCCGCCTGCACCAGCTTCAGGTACTTCGACAGGCGGTTTTTCATCTCCCGGATCGAGACTTCCATCGGCGACCTCAATGTAGCTACATTGTGTAAATTGTAGCTACAATGATCCGGGCCGTCCACACGCGTCAAGCTTCGCACAGGCATTCCGTCATTCCCGAGAAATCGGGAATACAGTAAAAACAACATGTTATGGGATAACAGCTACGCGTAGACGGACAGCAAACGTGGCCACCCAGACTTGCACGTTTTGAGTCGCGATGGCGCGTGCGACTTCCATTTGCGCCCAGCGGTTATCTGCGGCGATTCGCCGCGGCCTCATTGAAGTCGGGAGGTAGCCACCGACCACCGGGACCACCATCACGTGCGACTGCAGATACGTGACGGCGGCGTAAGCAGCCAGCGAAATCACCGCTACCTTGATGACGGTCTTGGTTGTGGGTTGTGTCGCCCATTGCTCGGTCCTCATGGATGCAGGACCGACTGTGCATCACGCGCAGGGCGCGCGTGAAGGGGGCAAACACCCCTAGGTCTACCCCTAGGCGCGCCTAGGGGTAGGGGCGAAAACTAGATGAAGGAGACCCCGACCGCGCGCGCAGCGTCGCGCAGATCGGCGTCTTTGGTCGCGAGCGGCAGGCCCAGGCGGGCGGCCAGCTCGATATAGGACGCATCGTAGGCGCTCAACCCCGTCTTGCGCGCCAGATCGAGCAGGGCGCGTTGGTCAGCCGGGTCGGATTCGACGCGAACGCCCAGATCCGGAATGACGTGATTAACAGCAGCATCAACCTTGTGCTTCTGCATCTTTCCTCGCCGCTCCAGCTTCCGCAGTACGCTGACGAACTCGAACGGCCAGATTGCCGGGACGTGCGCGGCTTCCCGGCTAAGCCGCCTGAAAACCGCGCGCGTGTATGGCGTCGCCTGATTGTCGTTGACCCAGGCAATGACCACTGAATTGTCGACGACGAACGCCATCAGCGGCGCCCCGCGGCAATCAGGCGTTTCAACTCCTTGTCGCTCAGCTTGGGAAACGGCCTGGTCTTGGCAAACGCCCTCACCCTGGCCAGCGCCGCGCGCCGATCCTGTTTCACCGGCTCCGCGCGCACGATCTTGGCGACCGGGCGACCGCGCTTGGTGATCACCACTTCCTGCCCCGACTCTACCCGCTCGACCAGCTCCGACAGGCGGGACTTCGCTTCGTAAAGACCGATGGACTCCATGACGCACCCCCGCGTTAACTAGCTAGCCTGCTCATTATACCGCGCCTGGCGCGGCCGGGGCAGCGTTACCCGCCCGCGCCGCGACCCGGACTGGCGGCTGCCGCCCTGTGGCGTCACGAATACCTGAACGTCCTGGCGACTTTCGTGCGGGAAGGCGGCGCTACGATCGCGGAGGCACATGCCGCTCCCGCCAGCGCGCATGGTCAACGAGTACCAGTTCACCGCGGCCTCATTGAAGCCCGTCAGCGTTAAATAGCGATGCCGCGCCGCTGCGCCATGGCGACGCCGATCTCGGCGAGATCGTCTTTCTCGAGCAGCATCTCGGCGAGCGGAATGACGTTGGATTCCTCCAGCGCCATGTGCGTGTGGTAGCACTTGGTAAAGTGGTCGACGTCGAGCGGATCGAGCAGCCTGGCCTCCCCGGCCGAGATTTCCTGCAGCACGGAGCGCAGGTCGATCCACAGCTTTTCCATCTCGCGGTGCTCGGTGGCGATGTCCGCGACCAGCCGCGTCAGGCGCGAGCCGCGGCTCATCGTCGCCGCCGACATCATGCGCGGCAGCAGGTCCTCTTCTTCGTCCTCGTGGTGGTGGCGCGCGGCGGTGTCGAAGTAGCGCATGACCGCGGTGGCGGCCTGGCGCGCCTGCGCGTCGCAACCGTGACTGTTCATGTGCTCGACCAGCCGGCGCAGGGTATCGCACTGCGCGCGGATGCGCACGTGGCAGGCCTTCAGCGCATCGAGGGGCCGGGTGAAATCGGGCGCCGGGCTGGGAAAGTCGCTCATCGCGCAACTATCTTACAACAACGCTATCATCCGTTCCTACCATGCTCGAAGCGCGCCATATCGAGGCAACCCGCGGCGACGCGACGCTGTTCAGCCGGCTCGGCTTCACGCTCGCGCCGGGCGGCCTGCTGCGCGTGACCGGCGCCAACGGCAGCGGCAAGACGAGCCTGCTGCGCATCCTGTGTGGATTGCTCGCCCCCACCGCCGGCGAGGTGCTCTGGAAAGGCGAGAGCATCCGCGTGCTGCGCGAGGAATACTGGAAGCACCTCGCCTGGGTCGGGCACGCCAACGCGCTCAAGGACGATCTCACCGCCCCGGAAAACCTCGCGTTCGCCTGCGCGCTCGCGGGACTCGATTGCACGCCGTCGCGGGTGCGCGAGGCGCTCGACCGGTTCGGCCTGGGCGGCCGCGAACGGCTGCCCGTGCGGGCGTTCTCGCAGGGACAGCGGCGGCGCACCGCGCTCGCGCGGCTGGCGCTGAGCGAACGCCTCCCGCTGTGGATACTGGACGAGCCGTTCGCCGCGCTGGACGCAACCGCCGTGGCGCACGTGCAGGCCCTCGCGGGCGCGCACCTCGCGCGCGGCGGCATGATCGTGCTGACCACGCACCAGGAGGCGCGCATCGAGGCCCCCGCCGTGACGGACGTCAACCTCGACGAGGCACGCCGGTGACCGCCGCGCTGCGCGCCGTCATCCGCCGCGACCTGCTGCTCGCGTGGCGCCGCCGCTCCGACGTGGCGACCGCGATCCTGTTCTTCGTGATCGTGGTGAGCCTGTTCCCGCTCGGCATCGGCCCTGAGCCGAACCTGCTGCGCGCGATCGCCCCGGGCGTGCTCTGGGTGGCGGCGCTCCTCGCCTGCATGCTGTCGCTCGCGCGCCTGTTCGAGTCCGATCACGCCGACGGCGCGCTCGACCCGATGCTGATCGCGCCCGTCCCGCTCGCGCTGATCGTGGTCGCGCGCGTGGCCGCGCACTGGATGGTCTCGGGCCTGCCGCTGGTCGTGCTGGCGCCGGTGCTGGCGCTGCAGTTCGACCTCGCGCCGGAGCTGCTGCCGGTGCTGGTCGGCTCGCTGCTGCTCGGCACGCCGGTGCTGTCCCTGGTCGGCGCGATCGGCGCGGCACTGACGCTGGGCCTGCGCGGCGGCGGCGTGCTGCTCGCCCTGCTGGTACTGCCGTTGTACGTGCCGGTGCTGATCCTCGGGGCGGGCGCGGTCGAGGCCGCAGCCGCCGGCCAGGGCGCCGCGGCCCACTGCCTGCTGCTCGGCGCGCTGCTGGTGCTGGCGGGCGCGTTCGCGCCGTGGGCGATCTCGGCGGCGCTGCGCATCTCGACGGAGTGAACCTCAACCCCATCTAACCGCCGATGAACGCCGATCAATCTCTCCATGAACCTTAGAAGCCAGCTTGCCCCACGTAACGGTGCAGATTCAAGCAGGATGATTTACCTTGCTAACAAGACCACCGCGCCCGGAATTGCGAATGCACGAGGTTATTCTTCGGAGTCAGCTTTGCACCTGTTTCTATCGGCGTGAATCGGCGTTCATCGGCGGCAAATTCGACGTTTTTGAGCGATAATACGCATCCCATGACGCTGCAATTTCCGGAGCAATATCAGTGAGCCAGCCGACCCTGGTCATCGGGAGCGTCAACTGGTTCAAGTACGCGTCCCCGCAGGCCTTCTACCCGCTCGCCGGCGCCCTGATCCCGTGGTTCGCCTGGGCGGCGGCCGTGCTGTGCGTCGCCGGCTTGTACGTGGGCTTCTTCGTCGCGCCCACCGACCACCAGCAGGGCGAGTCCTACCGCATCATCTTCATCCACGTGCCGGCGGCCTGGATGTCCATGTTCATCTACCTGGTAATGGCGTTCTGG
>CAYSRR010000165.1:3921-6767 GCA_964433375.1 uncultured Streptomycetaceae bacterium | reverse complement strand
CTTAATTTCCTTGGAAACGCGGCGTGCGTTTCTCGATGAACGCGTCCATCCCTTCCTTGCGGTCCTGCGTGCCGAAAGCCTGGGCGAACAGATCGGTCTCGAGATCGCAGGCCGCGTAGAGATCCAGGTTGGCGCCGCGCTGCACCGCCTGCTTGACGAGCCGCACCGCGGCCGGCCCCTTGGCGGCGATCAGCCGCGCCATCTCGAGCCCTTTCGCCCTGAGCTCGGTTGCCGGGCATACGTGATTGGCCAGCCCGATGGCCGCCGCTTCCGCCGCCTTCACCTGGCGCGCGGTGGCGATCAACTCCAGCGCGCGCGCCGGGCCGATCCGGCGCGGCAGCCGCTGCGTGCCGCCGAAGCCGGGCGGAATGCCGAGGTTTACTTCCGGCTGGCCGAAGACGGCGTTCTCCGATGCGAGGATCCAGTCGCACGCCAGCGCGAGCTCGCAGCCGCCGCCGAGGCAGTAGCCGTTCACCAGCGCGATCACCGGCACCGGGGCCGCCTCCAGCGCGTGCATGACCTGCATCCCGCGTTCGGAAATCTCGCGCGCCTGCTCGATCGTCGCGTCCCGCATCTCGGTGATGTCGGCGCCGGCGATGAAGGCCTTCTCCCCCGCGCCGGTGACGAGCAGCACGCGTGCCGCCGCGTCCTTCGCCACCATCATCACCGCCGCGGCGATCTCGTCCAGCGTCGCGGCGTTCAGCGCGTTCAACGCCTTGGGGCGATTGACCGTCAGCAGGTAAATGCCCGCTTCGGGCTGCTCGAGAAGAATGTTTTTAAAAACCATAAATTAGCCGCCAAGACGCCAAGAACGCCAAGTCCTATTATTCATTTCCTGAACGCACAAACTTGAACAGTAGCGCATAGTCACGACCATCCGCTACACGCAGCGCGGCGATGTAGCGGTCGCGAACTTCCCCGGGTGCGACGAGGTTATCGCTTCCCCAATTGAACAGCTTGGCGCCATTCTGCTTCAGCAGAAGGTCGGTCATAAGGCGCGCGTGGCGGCCGTTGCCATTAGGGAAAGGGTGTATCCATGTCAGGCGATGATGAAAGCGAGCGGCGATCTCGTCGAGCTGATAGCTCTTATGTTCAATTTGATATGCCACGTCGTCGAACAATTTCTTCAGCTCGGTCGTAATCTGCGCCGGGTCCACGCCGATATTTTTCTCCGTGCTGCGAAAAGTCCCTGCCCAGCGCCAGGTGTTTCCGAACATCTGCTTGTGCAATCGCTTCGCGAATTGAATGGAAAGCAGATCGCTTCGCTTGCGCGAGAACGCCCAGCGCTCGCCTTCCCTGATGTTGGCCAGCTCCCATTCATTGAGCTGTCCCTGCGTCGTGATGTGCGTAGGGATGAGCCCCTCGGCCTCGTCCGGGTCAAGCGGCGTCGCCCCCGGAGGATAGTTGAATTTCAATCCCACAGCTTCTTTGGATTGCCACTGAGGAGTTCTTCGACTATCTGCTCAAACTGACGTTTTTCCTCCCGCGCGCCAACGCCTTGTGCCTCTAACTTCATGGAGTGCAAAACCCGTTCCAGCTGGCGCCGTGCAAGTGCTCGCGCGCGATCACGCCGCATCTTGTGAATAGGTTTTGACGGTATAACAGCGTAAATCAATTGACAGTCGAGGGCATTGGCAAGTTTGCGCAGGCTTTCCAAAGTAATCTTTCCTGTAGCTTCATATTTCTGCAGGTCTTCGACTGTTTGAGGCACTACGTTTAGCCGGTTCGCAAGTTGCACATTGGTCATTCCCAGTGCTTCACGGATGGTGCGAACCCATCCAATGGCCGGTGACCGGGTAGATGCGAGTTTCCGGATAGGCTTCAACATATCTTCCGTCTGCTTTATCCTTAAAGAATTCTTATTTATCATATATATATCCTTTAATAAGCCAGGATATAGCCTGGTTTTTATATAACTTTACCAGGATATAGCCTGGCTATACAACAAGCATAACCAGGCTATATCCTGGTTAAAAAGCATCGCTCTCTGTGTTCTTATTTGTTGTTGATCTTCTTGGCGCCTTGGCGTCTTGGCGGCTAATTTTCTACTTAGCAGCCATGCGAACAGCACCGTCCAGCCGGATCACCTCGCCGTTCAGCATCACGTTGGTGATGATGTGTTCCACCAGCGCCGCGAATTCGTCCGGGCGGCCGAGGCGCGGCGGGAACGGCACCTGCGCGGCGAGGGACTGCTGCAACTCGGGGGTAAACCCCGCCACCATCGGCGTCTCGAAGATGCCCGGGGCAATGGTCATGACGCGGATGCCGGATCGCGCCAGCTCGCGCGCCGCCGGCAGCGTCATGCCCGCCACCCCCGCCTTCGAGGCGCTGTAGGCGGCCTGCCCGATCTGGCCGTCGTAGGCGGCGATCGACACGGTGTTGATGACGATGCCGCGCTCGCCCTCGGCGTCGGGCGCATTCTCCGCCATCGCCTGCGCCGCCAGCCGCAGCACGTTGAAGGTGCCGACGAGGTTGATCTCGATCGCGCGGCGGAAGCTGTCGAGGCGGTGCGGCCCGTTCTTCCCCAGCACGCGCTCGCCGGGCGCGATCCCCGCGCAGTTGGCCGCCCCGTGCAACGCGCCGAACTTCGCGCGCGCCGCGGCGACCGCATCGGCCACCTGCTTCTCGTCGGTAACGTCCATTTGAAAAAAGATCGCGCGGGCACCGAGCTCCAGCGCGATCTTTTTTCCCTGCTCCGCGCCGATATCGCAAATCGCGACGTTGCCGCCCGCCGCCGCCAGCCGGCGCGCCGTCGCCGCGCCCAGGCCCGAGGCGCCGCCGGTGACGAGAAAGGTGCGGTCCGTGATTTGCATCTCTGATGGGTAATTCGGTGATTTGGTGATTGA
>CAYSRR010000165.1:0-3821 GCA_964433375.1 uncultured Streptomycetaceae bacterium | reverse complement strand
GTGATTGAAAAGACGCTGGCCGTCATCCTCGGTCACCTAATCACTTAATCACCTAATAACATAATCACTCGATCACCGGATCACTCAATGCGGATGTTCGCCGCGCGCGCGAGCTTGGCCTTCTTCACGAACTCGGCGCGGATGTAATCCATGAAGGCGTCGGGAGAACGGCTTGCGGTCAATTCCACGCCGTGCTGGATGAAGCGCTGGCGCAACTCCGGGTGGGCGACCGCTTTCGCGACCTCCGCGTTGAGGCGCGCGAGGACCTCGCGCGGCGTGCCGGCAGGCGCCACCAGGCCGTTGAACGTGATGTCCTCGAAACCCTTCATGCCCGACTCGTCGATGGTCGGCAGCTCGGGCAGCAGCGGCGAGCGCTTCAGGCTCGTGACCGCGATGCCGCGCAGCTTGCCGGCCTTGATGTGCGGCGTCGACGTGCTCACCTGGTCGAACATCATCGTGACCTGGCCGCTGATGACGTCGATGATCGCCTGCGCGTTGCCCTTGTACGGCACGTGCAGCATCTTCACGCCGGCGTGCAGGCTGAACAGCTCGGCCGCCATGTGGCCGGTGCCGCCGGTGCCTGCCGATGCGTAGGACAGCTCGCCCGGCCGCGCTTTAGCAAGCGCGACCAGCTGTTTCACCGTGCGCGGCGGCAGCGAGGGGTTCGCCACCAGCACCTGCGGCACCAGGCAGGTCTGCGAAACACCGGCGAAGTCCTTCAGGGGGTCGTAACCCGGATTCGAGATGATCGACGGGACGACGGCGAACGTGTTCGCCATCGCCAGCAGCGTGTAGCCGTCGGGCGCCGACTTGGCGACGAGGTGGGTGCCGAGCAGCGCGCTCGCGCCCGGCCGGTTGTCGACGATGACCTGCTGCCCGATCTGCCCGGATAGCCGCTGGGCGACCCCGCGCGCGACGAGGTCCACGTTGCCGCCCGCCGCGAACGGCACGACGATGCGCACCGGCTTGGAGGGGTAAGCCTGCGCGAGGAGGCTGCCGGGCAGGAAAGACAGCAGAATGGCCGCTGTAAGTATGCACTTACTTTTCATGGTTTTCTCCTATGAAAAGCGCCGGCGCCGCGACGGTCAGCGCTTGTCCACGCGCATCTTAACGTAACTGCCCGGCGCGTCCTCGATCGCCTTCAATTTGCCCTTGCCGGGGATGCGCGGCGGCACCTTGTCGCCGCCGTGCCGGGCGACCCACCCAGCCCAGTCCGTCCACCAGGATCCGGGGTGCTGTGACGCCCCTTTCAGCCACGACTCCGGGTCATCCGGCAGCTTCGGGTTGGTCCAATAGGAATACTTGTTGGCCGCCGGCGGATTGACGATGCCGGCGATGTGCCCGGAGCCGCCGAGCACGAAACGCACCGGCCCGGGAAAGTGTTTCGCGCCCCGGTAGGTGGAGCGCCAGGGGGCGATATGGTCTTCCAGCGTCGAGACGAAGTAGAGCGGCGTCCTGGCCCGGGCGAGATCGATCGGCACGCCGGCCAGCGTGAGCCCGCCCGGCTGCGCCAGCCGGTTCTCGATGTACATTTTTCTCAGGTAGAAGCTGTGCATCGTCGCCGGCATGCGCGTGGAATCCGAGTTCCAGTGGAGCAGGTCGAACGGGAACGGGTCGCGCCCCAGCAGGTAGTTGTTGACGACGAACGACCAGATGAGGTCGTTCGCGCGCAGCATGTTGAAGGTGGTCGCCATCTCGGAGCCCTCGAG
Source organism: uncultured Streptomycetaceae bacterium (assembly GCA_964433375.1). Lineage (GTDB taxonomy): Bacteria > Pseudomonadota > Gammaproteobacteria > Burkholderiales > SG8-41 > SG8-41. The sequence continues at coordinate 2,112 of CAYSRR010000165.1, read as the reverse complement.
ATAGCCGCGCTTGTGCATCCGCTTCTCCAGCGCCGCGACCTGCCGCTCGTCGATGAACACCTCGAGTTCGCCCGCCTCCTCGAAGTCGATCAGGGACGCGAACAGCGTGGCCGACACGATGCGCTCGTCCTTCTTCGCCGCCAGGTAGCCGAGAACGCAGGCCAGCAGCGTGCCGCCGAGGCAGTAGCCGATGGCGTTCACCTCGCGCTCGCCGGTGGCCTTCTCGATCGCGTCCAGCGCCGCCAGCGCGCCCTCGGCCAGGTAATCGTCGAAATCCTTGTGGGCGAGCTTCTCGTCCGGGTTGACCCAGGAAACGACGAACACCGTGTGTCCCTGCCCGACCGCCCACTTGATGAAGGAGTTCTTCTCGCGCATGTCGAGAATGTAGTATTTGTTGATCCAGGGCGGGATGATCAGGAGCGGCCGCCGGTACACCGGGCCGTCCGCCGGGAAATACTGGATCAGCTGGATGAGCTCGTTCTGGAACACGACCTTGCCCGGCGCGGTGGCGATGTTGACCCCGAGCTGGAAAGCGGCCTCGTCGGTCATGCGTATCCGCACCTGGTCGCCGCCGCCGCGCGACAGGTCCTCGAGCAGGTTGTTCAGCCCCTTGACGAGGTTCTGCCCGCCAGTGGCCACCGTCTCGCGCAGCACTTCGGGATTGGTCAGCAGGAAATTGCTGGGCGAGAGCGCGTCGATGTACTGGCGCGTGTAGAAATCCACCTTCTTCGCGGTCTGTTCGTCGAGCCCTTCGACCTTGCCCACCGTCTGGTGCAGGTGGCGGGCGGCGATCAGGTACGACTGCTTGATGTAGTCGTAGAGAAAATTCTGCTGCCAGTCCTCGTGCCGGAAGCGCTTGTCGCCCACGTGCGGCTCGGCGACGACCTTCGCATCCTGCCCCATGAGTTTCATCATCGAGCTGTGCCACAGCGCGGCGTAGTCCTGCCACAGCTTCATCTGCGCCTCGGCGAGCTTGAACGGGTCAGACAGCACCCTGGCCCATGCCTGGAAGAACGCCTGCGCGAGCCCGAGCTCGTCCTGGATCCCGGGCACGCCACCGTTCCGGCCGCGTTCCAGGAATTGCGTGACGAGCCGCCCGCTTTTCTGCGCGATTTCCGCATATAGATGGGCCAACTGGGTCGGGTCGACCGCAGGTCGTTCGGGTTGTTTGTCGGTCATGGAGTGCTTTTTCGAGTGCTCAGAATGATCTTGACGTTAACGTAAACGGAGAGTAGCCTGAATTTCGTATATATTACATGGCATTGTTGCGAAGCACAATGAGCACGACCTATACGATCTCCGAGCTCGCCAGGGAGTTCGGCGTGACCACCCGCACCATCCGTTTTTACGAGGACCAGGGGTTGCTGAGCCCGTCGCGCGAAGGCGCCAACCGGGTCTTCAGCAACCGCGACCGCGTGCGGCTGAAACTCGCGCTGCGCGGCAAGCGGCTGGGTTTCTCCCTGGCCGAGATCCGCGAGCTGTTCGAGCTGTACGACATCACCCGCGACGAGAAGAAGCAGCTGGAGGAATTTCTCTCCCGCCTGGACCGCCGGCGCGCACACCTCGAGCAGCAGCGCGAAGACATCGAGGTGATGCTGAACGAGATCAACTTCTTCGCCAGCCAGTGCAGGCGGCTGCTGCAACGTGAACAGGACGGCAAGAATGCCGAGTCGGCCGCCTGAATCGGCTTTTTGCACCGCAGCTTTATATTGACGTTAACGTAAACGTAATTAATAAAATCTTAAATAAACAGCGCTATGTACCAGGGTCTCGACTTCGAGCTGGGTGAATCCATCGGCATCCTGCGCGAGACGGTCGCCTCGTTCGTCGAGCGCGAGATCGCACCGCGCGCCGCGGCCATCGACCGCTCCAACGACTTTCCGCGCGACCTGTGGCCCCGGCTGGGCCAGCTCGGCCTGCTGGGCATCACCGTGGAGGAACCCTACGGCGGTGCCGGCATGGGCTACCTCGCGCACGTCGTCGCGATGGAGGAAGTGAGCCGCGGCTCCGCCTCGGTCGGTCTGTCCTACGGCGCGCATTCCAACCTGTGCGTGAACCAGATCCGCCGCAACGGCAGCGAGGAACAGAAGCGCCGCCACCTGCCCAGGCTCG
>CAYSRR010000164.1:0-6771 GCA_964433375.1 uncultured Streptomycetaceae bacterium | reverse complement strand
GCAGCCCGATCTTGGTGGCGATGAAGCCCGAGCCCCAGACCGTCACGAAGTACCACGCAAGCGCGGCAGCGAACCAGGGTTGCTTCGAGATCCGATCATGCATGAGGGTGGACGGGCCTCCGGATTCCCGACGGGCGCCGCGCTTTACCGACCGGCGTGCCGGTCGATTATAGACGGCCGCACAGGGCGGCCGTCTATCGGCTCACCAGGTTGCGGCCCTTGTCCTTGGCGCGGTAGAGCGCGCGGTCGGCCGCCTCGATCACCGCTTGCGGCGTGACGAGGCGCTCGTTGCGCTCCGCGACACCGATGCTGACGGTCACCGAAACGGCGTCCTTGCCGCGCCAGCCGCCGCGCTGGCGCTTGCCGCCGCCTTTGGATTTCTTCGGCCGGTCCGTGCTGCGCAGCGCCAGCTTATAGGACTCGATCTCCCGCCGCAGCGCTTCGAGGTAAGGGATCGCCGCGGCGGCATCCTTGCCCGGGAACAGGATGGTGAACTCCTCGCCGCCGTAGCGGTAGGCCTTGCCGCCCCCGCCCACCTCGGCGATGCGTGCGGCCACCATCTTCAGGACCTGGTCGCCGAGGTCGTGGCCGTAGGTGTCGTTGAAGTTCTTGAAGTGATCGACGTCGACCATGGCCACGGCGAAGGTGCGTCCCAGGCCCACCAGCCGCTCGTTCAGCGCGCGGCGGCTGGGTATGCCGGTCAACTCGTCGCGGAAAGCCATGCGGAAGGTGTCCTGGAGCACGGCGACGGTGACCATCAGCTGGGCCACCGCGGTGAACGCGGAGAACGTGAGCGAGGCCGTGGGCACGTGCGCCCCGATCGCGAACGCGATGATCGAGCCCGCCAGCGCCGCGGCCCCGGCGGAACGCGTCACCAGCGCCGCCGCGATCGTGGCGAGCAGGGCGAGGACGATGAACGCGATGCCCAGTTGCGGGATGCGCCCGATGCCGAACGGCGCCGGGTCGAGGAACTTCTGCGAGGCCCACTCGGTGATGCCGGCCTGTCCCGAGTTCACGACCCAGGCGGTGAGGGTGGCCTGGAGGAGTATCGCCGCCAGCCGCAGCGCGCCGTGACGGTTGAACGCGCCGCGCTCCGGCAGGACGGCGAGCGCCGCGAGATTGAGCGGGACGAAGACCGAGAGCGCGACGTAGACGGTGCGGGCGGGCAAAGTTTCCAGGCCGTGCTGCAGCCAGACCTGCTGCGCCGCGTAGGCGCCGCACAGCACGATCAACGCGAGCAGCGCCCGCCCGCGGTTGAACACCGTCGCCAGCGCCGCGCCGAGCACGAACACGATATAGGGGCCGTACACCCGCAACCCGCCGAGGGAGGAGGGGAGCGCGGCGCTGTAGAACACGAAGGCGAAAGCCGCCGCGATGAGCGCGGCGGGCAGGACGAACAGGGCCAGCGCCCCGACCAGGCCGCGCATCAAGGGGCCAGCCGCTCGATCACCCAGCGCCCGCGCGGGTCGCGACGGTAGTAAATGCGGTCGTGCAGCCGGTCGGCGCGCCCCTGCCAGAATTCGATCGTGTCGGGCGCCAGGCGGTAGCCGCCCCAGTGCGGCGGGCGCGGCACCGCGCCGGGATACTTGCGTTCAAAGGCGGCGAAGCGGCGCTCCAGGGCGGCGCGGCCGGCGACGGTCTCGCTTTGCGCCGAGGCCCAGGCGGAGAGCTGGCTGCCGCGCGGGCGCGTGGCGAAGTATTCGTCGGATTCGCGCGCCGTGGTCTTCAGCACGCGGCCTTCCACCCGCACCTGCCGCTCGAGTTCGCCCCAGTAGAACAGCAGGCCCGCGCGCGGGTTGCGCGCGAGCTGGCGGCCCTTGCGGCTCGCGTAGTTGGTGTAGAACACGAAGCCGTGCGCGTCGAAGCTTTTCAGCAGCACCATGCGCAGCGACGGGTGGCCGGCGCGGGTGGCCGTGGCGAGCGCGACCGCCTCGGGCAGCGGCTTGACGGATTCGAGCGCGGCTTTGTACCAGCGCGAAAACAGCGCAATCGGGTCGCGCTCGACCTCTTTCTCGCTCAGCGGTTTCCGGGCATCGGGCACGTGCGGAATTTTACCGCAAACGTCAAACGCTTACCGCCGAGGACGCGGGGGACGCGGGGGGAAAAGACGATAATTAAGCCGCCAGGTGCGCCAAGGCTGCCAGGAATAACAACAATGAAACCGCCGATGAACGCCGATGCACGCCGATAACTTCAAAAACGAATAGCCACAGAGAACACAGAGAACACAGAGAAATTCCTTGATGAGATTTTCCCCTGCGTCCTCGGCGTCCTCTGCGGTGAGAGGTTTACGCGGTGAGAGGTTTACGCGGCGTCAGCCGCACGCGCCGATCGCGCCGCAGGCGGTGCAGAACTCGCAGCCGTCCTTGTGGATGACGGCGGCGTTGCCGCATTCCTTGCAGCGCTTGCCGTGCAGGACGGGCGGCGGCGCCATGCGCGCGGTGACGCGATCGTCCTCGGGTATCTCGAGCACGCCCATGTCGGAGAGGGGATAGCCGCGCTCGTCAAGCACGCCGAGCATGGTGTAGCGGTGAATGATGAGGCGCGCGCAGTAGGCGAGCGTGCTGGGGAAATTCTGCTGCCGCTGCTCGCCCGGCACGCGCGCCATGAAATCGCCGAGCGGCTCGGCGTAATTGAGGAGCTTCCTCAGCTTCATGCCGATCCACGCCGGGTCGATCACGCGCATGTCGAGCGAAAGCAGCTTGCACAGGCCGTCGAGGGCGCGCGGGTATTCGCCCGCCATCCACACCGAGTACGGCCGGCGCTGGCCGCTGGGCATCTGCAGTTCCTTCAGGATCAGCACGAAATCGTCGCCGGCGCGCGCGTTGTGCACGTCCACCGTCCACGACATCGTGCCGTCCGTCCCGGTCTTGGGTTCCTTTTTCGCGAAGAGCGCGTCGAGCACGGGCGAGCCGCCATCCTGGCGCGCCAGCGCCCCCAACTGGTCCACGCGCCAGCGCACGATGCGCGCGAACGCCGCCACCACGCTCGGCACGCGCTGCACCTCGCCGTCGGGCGGCATCGGGCAGTCGAACGCGTCGTCGCCCGCGGTACGCGCGAGCATCTCGAGCTTCATCCGCAGCCACGCCCGGTCCTGCGCGCGCATGTCCATCGACAGCGTTTTGGCGACCGCGCCCAGGCCGCGCGGCTGCTCGGCGCCGTTCACCCACACCTCGAAGGCGTGAGGGTCGTCGTTCTCGACGTGCCCGACGAAGATGGCGAACTGCCCCGTCGGCGCTTCGACCATGTAGGTCCACGACAGGTTGCCGGCGGCGAGATGCGGGCGTCCCGGCCAGCGCAGGCTCGCGAGCGCCGGGCGCGGCGCCGCCTCCAGCCGCAGGCGGCGGTCGGCGCTGGTGTCGAGGTCGTTCGGCTGCTCGGCCTCGGGCGAGGGCGCGAGCGAGAGCACGCTACCCAGCACCTTGTTGGGTCGGTAGGTGGTGATGCCCTTCAGCCCCGCTTTCCACGCTTCGCGGTAGAGGTCCCTGAACTGCTCGTAGGGATAGTCCTCGGGCACGTTTACCGTCTTGCTGATCGCCGAATCGACGAACGGCGCGACCACCGCGACCATGCGCATGTGGTCGAGCGCGGAGATATCCATCGCCGTGACGAAGGCGGGCGGCAGCTTCTCCATGTCGCCGCCGAGATGGCGGTAGAGCCGCCACGCGTGGTCCTCGACGTCGTAGGTCTTCATCGAGCCGTCGGGCATGCGCTTCTTGCGCTGGTAGGTCCACGAGTACGGCGGCTCGATGCCGTTCGAGGCGTTGTCGGCGAAGGCGAGCGAGATCGTGCCGGTGGGCGCGATCGACAGCAGGTGGCTGTTGCGGATGCCGTGGCGGCGGATGTCGGCCTTGAGCTTCTCCGGCAGGCGCGAGGCGAAACGCGGCGCGGCGAGGTACTGCTGCGCGTCGAGCAGCGGGAAGGCGCCTTTCTCCTTCGCGATCTCGACCGACGCGGCGTAGGATTCGTCGCGCATTGCCTCGGCAATGCGTGCGCCCATGCGCCGCGCCTCGTCGGTGTCGTAGCGCAGCCCCAGCATGATCAGCGCGTCGCCCAGCCCGGTGAAGCCGAGCCCGACGCGGCGCTTGGCGCGCGCTTCCTCGTGCTGCCGTGCGAGCGGCCAGACCGTCGCGTCGAGCACGTTGTCGAGCATGCGCGTCGCGGCGCGCGTCACCTTGCCGAAACCCTCGAAGTCGAAGCGCGCTTTCGCGCCGAACGGCTCGCGCACGAACGGTGCGAGGTTGAGCGAGCCGAGGCAGCAGCAGCCGTAGGGGGGCAGGGGTTGCTCAGCGCAAGGATTACTGGCTTCTATCTTTTCGCAGTAAGACAGATTGTTGTCGTCATTAGCACGGTCCAGGAAGAACACGCCGGGCTCGGCGTGGTCGTAGGTGGACTCCATGATCTGCCGCCACAGTTCGCGCGTGCTCAGCTTGCGGTAAACCCACAGGCCGTCACCGCGCTGGCGCGACTCGCCCTCGAAGTCGGGGGCCGGCGGCTGCTTGTGCACGAGCTCCCATTCGCCGTCCGTCTCGACCGCGCGCATGAAGTCGTCGGTGATCGCGACGCTGACGTTGAAGTTCTTGAGGTCGCCCTGGTCCTTGGCGTGGATGAAGTCCTCGATGTCGGGGTGGTCACAACGGAGGATGCCCATCTGCGCGCCGCGGCGCGAGCCGGCGGACTCCACCGTCTCGCAACTGCGGTCGAACACGCGCATGTACGACAGCGGCCCGCTGGCGGTGCTGTCGGTGCCGCGCACCCGCGCGCCCCGGGGCCGGATCGACGAGAAGTCGTAGCCGACGCCGCCGCCGCGCCGCATCGTCTCCGCCGCTTCCATCAGCGCGACGTAGATGCCGGGACGCCCGTCCACGGTCTCCGACACGGAGTCGCCGACCGGCTGCACGAAGCAGTTGATGAGGGTGGCCGCGAGCTGCGTGCCCGCGGCGGAATTCACGCGCCCGCCCGGGATGAACCCGCTCTCGAGCGCTTCCAGGAACACCGGCTCCCAGCGCGCGGGCTCCTTCTCGACCGCGGCTAGTGCGCGCGCGACGCGGCGACGCACCGCGCCGACGTCCTTCTCGTCGCCCTTGGCGTACTTTTCCAGCAGCACGTCGAGCGTGACTTGCTGGGGCGGCAGGATGAGACCGGTATCGTTGAGTTTCATGGCGGGTTCTGGAATCGCTTATTTTGCTCCGGCCCGGGCTTCTGGAAAATCATGATACGCCGGTTGAGGAGCAGTCTATAACTGCCTGTTAAAAGGGGTTTTGACCAATATCAATGTCGACAGTTGCGTAACGTCCCCCGGCCGGGCGCCCAAAGCAAAACCGCCTGCGGCTGCAGGCGGTCGGGTTGCTGCGCCGGGGCGCGGGGGTTACCCGTCTACCGGCGGCCGAAGATCCTGCGGCCGAGGTCGCCCAGCAGCCCCGGAAACTTCTGGTTCCCGGCGCGTTCCGGCGAAGGCTGCCGGTCTTCGTCGTGGCCGTGCTGCCGCGGTTGCGCGGCATGCTGGGATTGCGGACGCTGCTGTTGCGGGCGCTGCGCGTTGTGCCCGTGCCGCCGCGGCTGTCCATCTGCCTGCGCGGGGGAGCGCGGGTCATGCCGGCGCTTCTGCCCGCCGTTGCCCGGCTGCTGGCGGCTGTCGCCATGGCCGTTGCCGCTTTTATTACGATGGCGCGACTGCCCGGCGCCTTGCCCCTGTCGCCCGCGCTCCTGGCGCTGGTGCCGCTGCGGCTCGTGCCGCTGCGCCGGGGCATGGGATGCCGTGCCGGGCTCGAAACCCGGGACGATGCGCTGCTCGATGCGCTTGCCGATCAGGCGCTCGATCGCCGCCAGCAGCGGCCGGTCCTCGTTGCTGACCAGCGCAACGGCTTCGCCCGAGGCGCCCGCGCGGCCGGTACGGCCGATGCGGTGCACGAAATCCTCGGCGACGTGCGGCAGGTCGTAGTTCACCACGTGCGGCAGCTCCTCGATGTCGAGGCCGCGCGCCGCGATGTCGGTCGCAACCAGCACCTGCAGTTCATTGTCCTTGAAGCGCTTCAGCGCCCGCGTGCGCGCGCCCTGGCTCTTGTTGCCGTGGATCGCGTCGGCTTCGATGCCGTCGCGCTCGAGCTGCTGGGCGAGCCGGTTGGCGCCGTGCTTGGTGCGGGTGAACACCAGCACCTGTTGCCAGTTGTTGGTCTTCACGAGGTGCGAGAGCAGCTCGCGCTTGCGCCCCGAATCCACGGGGTGCGCGATTTGCGAAATGAGCTCGACCGGCTTGTTGCGCGCCGCGACTTCCACCGTCGCGGGATCGTGCATGAACGAGCGGCTCAGCTTGCGGATCTCGTCGGGGAAGGTGGCCGAGAACAGCAGGTTCTGGCGCTTCGCCGGCAGCAGCGCGAGGATGCGGCGGATGTCGGGGATGAAGCCCATGTCGAGCATGCGGTCGGCTTCGTCCAGCACCAGGATCTCGACGTGGCGCAAATCGATCGTGCGTTGCTGCACGTGGTCGAGCAGGCGCCCCGGCGTCGCGACGACGATGTCCACGCCGCGCCTGAGTTCGTCGGCCTGCGGGTTGAAGCCGACGCCGCCGAAGATCACGGTCGAGCGCAGCTTCAGGAAGCGGCCGTAGGCGCGCACGCTGTCCTTTACCTGCGCCGCGAGCTCGCGGGTGGGTACCAATATGAGCGCCCGCACCGGGTGACGCGCGGGCGAGGCGCTGGCGTTGCCGCCGGTCGCGAGCCGCTGCAGCAGCGGCAGCGTGAAGCCGGCGGTCTTGCCGGTGCCGGTCTGTGC
>CAYSRR010000163.1:0-6794 GCA_964433375.1 uncultured Streptomycetaceae bacterium | reverse complement strand
GTAGTCGTGGATCTCGGTGACCGTGCCGACGGTCGAGCGCGGATTGTGGCTCGCCGACTTCTGCTCGATCGAGATCGCGGGCGACAGGCCCTCGATCAGGTCCACGTCGGGCTTCTCCATCAGTTGCAGGAACTGGCGCGCGTAGGTGGAGAGCGATTCGACGTAGCGGCGCTGGCCTTCGGCGTAGAGCGTGTCGAAGGCGAGGGAGGACTTGCCCGAGCCCGACAGGCCGGTGATCACGACCAGCCGGTGCCGCGGCAGGTCGAGGCTGACGTTCTTGAGGTTGTGCGTGCGCGCGCCGCGCACGCGGATGTACTCGATGCTGCGGACGGCCTCGTGATCCGCGGGTTGCAGCCGGACGACGGTTGAGCGGGGAGGGGTCAAGAGTGGGGTGAGCGAATGTAAACCTGTTAATATACCTAAGATTTCCGCCTTTTCCCAACCCGTTTCACTTCCCTTCCTTTCATGTCCGACGGCAGCCGCATGAGCCCGGTCGAGTTGCGCGCCGCGCTCTCGCTGTCGAGCATCTACGGGCTGCGCATGCTCGGCATGTTCGTCATCCTGCCGGTGTTCGCGATCTACGCCGAGGGCCTGCCGGGGGGCGACAACCTGACGCTGGTGGGCATCGCGATCGGCGTTTACGGCCTCACGCAGGGGATCCTGCAGGTACCGTTCGGCTGGTGGTCCGACCGCTACGGCAGGAAGCCCGTGATCTACGCCGGGCTCGCGGTCTTCGCCGCCGGCAGCTTCGTCGCGGCGCTCGGCATCAACATCTACGTCGTGATCCTGGGGCGCATGCTGCAGGGCGCGGGCGCGGTCTCCGCGGCGGTGATGGCGATGACCGCCGATCTCACGCGCGACGAGCATCGCGCCAAGGCGATGGCGATGATCGGCTCCACCATCGGCGTCACCTTCGCGCTGTCGCTGGTGCTCTCGCCGTGGCTGAACCGGGTGATCGGCGTGCCGGGCATCTTCTTCATGACCGGCGTGCTGGTGCTGGCCGCGATGGGGGTGGTGTACGCGCTGGTGCCCGACGTCCCGGAACAGCCGCGCCCGACGGCGGCGCGCGGGCTCGATCAGTTCATTTCGGCGCTGCGAGATCCCCAGCTCGCGCGGCTTTATTACGGCGTGTTCGTGCTGCACGCGGTGCTGATGGCGCTGTTCATCGCCGTGCCGCTCGACCTGCGCTCGGCGGGGCTGCCGGTGGACCAGCATTGGCAGATCTACCTGGCGGTGATGGCGGGCTCGTTCGTGCTCATGCTGCCGGCCATCCTCGGCGTGCGGCGGCCCGCGCGGGTGAAAGCGGTGTTCATCGGCGCGATCGCCCTGCTGCTGGCGGCCCACCTCGCCCTGCCGTGGCTCACCGGCGGCGCCTGGCTGATCGCCGCCTGCCTGCTGGCGTTTTTCACGGCCTTCAACGTGCTCGAGGCGCAGTTGCCGACGCTGGTGTCGCGGATCGCGCCGGCGGCCTCCCGCGGCGTGGCCATCGGCGTGTTCGCTAGCCTTCAGTTTTTCGGGACTTTTTTCGGCGCCGCGGCGGGCGGTTACCTCTATGGCCGGTGGGGGACGGCGGGCGTTGTCATCTTCGACGCCGTCCTGATCGTTATATGGCTGGCGGCCGCGCTCGGGACGCGCATGCCGGCGGCGGGCCATGGTGGACAGAGGAGTATTTGACGAACAAAATGCTGCCGGTGATCGAGTGATTAAGTGATTAGGTGATCGAGTAACCCGATTCGACGCCGGGCGAGGTTTGCTCAATCACTCAATTACTCAATCACTTAATCACCGAATCGCGCAATGACACATTCCGCAAGGAGCTGAAAATGGCCTCAGTAAACAAAGTGATACTCATTGGCAACCTCGGCAGGGACCCGGAGACGCGCTATCTGCCTTCCGGGGATACAGTGACCAACATCAGCATCGCCACGACCGATAAGTGGAAGGACAAGGCGAGCGGCGAGATGAAGGAGGCCACCGAGTGGCACCGCGTCTCGTTCTTCGGCCGGCTCGCCGAGATCGCGGGCGAGTACCTCAAGAAGGGCTCGCAGGTCTATATCGAGGGCAGCCTGCGCACGCGCAAGTACCAGGACAAGGAGACCGGCAAGGACCGCTACAGCACCGAGATCCGCTGCGACGAGATGAAGATGCTCGGCTCGCGTCCCGGCGGCGGGTCGGAGTCGATGGCGCGCGAGCCGCGCGAGCCGGCGGCGGCCGCTGCCGGCGGCGGCAAGCCCGCGGCGGCCAGGAAGGGCGGCGGCGGGGCGTTCGACCAGATGGATGACGACATCCCGTTCTGACCGGCGGTCAGAACGGGAACAAGGATGAAGGATGAACGTGGAATGGAGTGAGCCGGGGTTTCGAAGAACGTGCCTGCGCACGTTCGAGCCGGCGAACGCCCGATTCGATGCAGCGAATCGGGCAGCCCCCCGCTGTGCGGGTAGCTTAAGAGTCCTGACCTTTCACGGGCGTTCGGTCAGTAGCTGTTCGATGGAATTAAATTTTTCGTAGAGCGGGTTTCCGACCGAAGGTGACGGGAGGTCGGGACCTGCGGTTGTCGCGCAAAGCGCGACGGTCATCCTTCATCCCTCATCCTTCATCCTTCGCGGCGCCAAGCAGGCGCAGCGTATGCTTGGCGATGACGATCTCCTCGTCCGTCGGTATCACGCAAACGGCGACCTTGCTTTCCGGCGCGCTGATGATGGCGCGATGCTCGCGGTTGGCGGCTTCGTCCAGCTCGACGCCCAGCCAGCGTGAGAGTTCGCAGATGCGGGCGCGCACCGGCGCGGCGCGTTCGCCGATGCCGGCGGTGAAGACCAGCGCGTCGAGTCCTTCGAGCGCCGCCGCGAGCGAGCCGATCTCCCGCGCCGCCCGGTAGCAGAACAGTTCGACGGCTTCGCGGGCGTGCGGCGAGGCGCTCGCGAGCAGATCGCGCATGTCGTTGCTGATGCCCGACACGCCCAGCAGTCCCGAGCGCCGGTAGAGCAGGTCCTCCACCTGCGCCGGCGTCATGGATTTTTCCCGCATCAGGTAGAACAGCACGCCCGGGTCGATCGAGCCGGTGCGGGTGCCCATCACCAGGCCGTCGAGCGCGGTGAAGCCCATGGTGGTGGCGATGCTCTTCCCGTCCTTCGTCGCGCACAGGCTGGCGCCGGCGCCCAGATGCGCGATCACCACGCGCCCGCCGGCACGCGTGCCGAGATGGGCGGGCAGCGCGCCCGTGATGTGTTCGTAGGACAGCCCGTGGAAGCCGTAACGCCGCACGCCGGCCGCCGTCAGCTCGCGCGGTAGCGCGAAGTCGCGCGCGACCGCCGGCTGGCCGGCGTGAAAGGCGGTGTCGAAGCACGCGACCTGGGGCAGTGCCGGCTGCAGCCGCATCAGCGCGCGCACCGCGGCGAGATTGTGCGGCTGGTGCAGCGGCGCGAGCGGCGCGAGCTGCTCGAGCGCCGCGAGCGTATCGGCATCGAGGCGGCAAGGCGCGCTGTGGCGCTCCCCGCCATGCACCACGCGGTGCCCCGCACCGAGCAGCGGCGCGCCGGCCAGCCGGCGATCGAGCCAGTCGAACAGGCGTTCGAGCGCGATGTCGTGAGTCAGCGGGCCGGCCGCGGGCAGTTCGGCCGGGAGCGGCTTGCCGTCCGCGCCCGCGGCGCTGAAGCCGGGTGTGGCACCGATGCCGGAGATCATGCCGTGCAGCAGCCGGGCCGGCTCGCGCGCCGGCGAGTACAGCGCGAACTTGATGCTGGAAGAGCCAGTATTGAGAACGAGAATACTGCCGGTCACTTCCGCCTTCCGCTTTCCGCCTTCCGCCTTGCTGTTGCGCCGTGCGCGCGCAACAGCACCGCGATGGCGCAGGAGGCGAGCCGGGATTCGGCGGAATCGGCGCGGCTCGTGAGCACGATCGGGATGCGCGTGCCGAGCACGACGCCGGCGCTGCGGGCGCCTCCGAAATACTGCAGTTGCTTCACCAGCATGTTGCCCGACTCGAGGTCCGGCACCACCAGGATGTCCGCGCGGCCCGCGACCGGGGAGGTGATGCGCTTGGCGCGGCGCGCCGCCTCCGAGATCGCGTTGTCGAACGCGAGCGGCCCGTCGAGCACCCCGCCCGTGATCTGGCCGCGATCCGCCATCTTGCACAGCGCGGCGGCATCGAGCGTGGAGGGAATCCTGGCCGTGACGGTTTCCACCGCCGACAGCAGCGCGACGCGCGGGGACGCGATTCCCAGCGCGTGCGCGAGATCGATGACGTTCTGCACGATGTCGCGCTTGACCTCGAGGTCGGGCGCGATGTTGATCGCCGCATCGGTGATGATGAGCGGCCTCGGGTAGGCCGGCACCTCCAGCACGAACGCGTGGCTGGCGCGGCGCCCGGTGCGCAAGCCGCCGCCGGCTTCCAGCACGGCTTCCATCAGTTCATCGGTGTGCAGGCTGCCTTTCATCAGGCACTCGACGCCGCCCCGGCGCGCGAGCGCGACGGCTTCCGCCGCGGCAGCATGGCTGTGCTCGGTCGCGACGATCGCGCAGCCCTTGAGGTTCACGCCGGCTTCCGCGGCGGCGCGGCGCATCCGGGCTTCCGGACCGATCAGCACCGGCTGGATCAGGCCGCGGCGCCAGGCCAGGGCGACGCCGCGCAGGGATTCCGCGTCGACCGGGTGGACCACGGCGGTGGGCAGCGGCGTCAGCCTGGCGGCCTGGGTGATGAGCCGCTTGAAAATCCGGGATTTCACAGGGAGAAGCGCATGGCGGGGGTTGGGCCTGCCGGCATCATAACGCAACGTCCGGCGCCGGTTGCTGCATTGCATGGCTTTTCCCGCACCCGTGTCCTGCCGCCGGCGCGCGCGTCCTCACGTTGCGGGGTGCATAGCCTAACCTGCTAAGGTATAATGATTTTTCCTGATCGAGCGCCAACATGCCCATTTACGAATATCGCTGCGGTGAATGCGGGTTCCAGAAGGAATTCCTGCAGCGCATGAGCGATGCACCGCTGACGGATTGCCCCGAATGCGGCAAGCCCGCGCTGAAGAAAATGGTGAGCGCCGCCGGTTTCCAGCTGAAGGGGACCGGCTGGTACGCGACCGATTTCAAGAGCAGCGGCACGAAGCCGGCGGCCGGCAAGGACAAGTCCGCGGACAAGCCCGCCGAAGCCGCGAAGTCCACCGAAGCTTCCGCTTCCGCCACCACCTCCACCAAGGAAACGCCCAAGACCGACGCGTCCGGCAGTGCCGGCGCCAGCACCCCGGCCAGCTAGCAGCCGGCCGCGCGGCCGCTGCGGCGTGAGCGCGGCCGAACCGGGCGTACCCGTACCGATATGTCCAGGATGCAACACATCAGACGTTACTTCATCACCGGGCTCCTGATCTGGGTGCCCCTGGTCATCACGCTGCTGGTGCTGGACCTGCTCGTCGGCACCATGGACCGGACGCTGCTCCTGTTGCCGCCGGCATGGCGCACCGAGGGCTGGCTCGGCGTGCACGTTCCGGGCATGGGTGTCATCCTGACGCTGCTGATCGTGTTCCTGACCGGCGTATTCGCCGCCAACATCATCGGCCAGCGGCTGGTGACGTTCTGGGAGGGCGTGCTCGCGCGCATTCCCGTGGTGAACTCGATTTACCGCGGCGTGAAGCGGGTGAGCGACACGCTGTTCGCGCCAGGTGGCCAGGCTTTCCGCAAGGCGGTGCTGGTGCGGTGGCCGCACCCCGGGATGTGGACGATCGCCTTCCTGACCGGCACGCCCGGCGGCGACGTCGCGAGCCACCTGAAGGGCGATTACATCAGCATCTACGTCCCGACCACGCCGAACCCGACGGGCGGCTACTTCGTCATGGTGGCGCGCGAGGACGCGATCGAGCTCGACATGACGGTGGACGAGGCGCTCAAGTACATCATCTCCATGGGCGTGGCCGCGCCCGAGGACAACGGGCGCCGGAACGGCGCCCTGCGGCGGCCCGCGGCCGTGCAGCCGAAGGCAGTCAATCAATAACAAACGAGTGCCAAGTGTCGGGTGTCGAGGGGGAATGCTTGAATCGGCGATGTCGCCTTGTTTCACTCGACACTCATTTCTCGACACATATCGCGTATAAGTCAATCTACTATCGCCCATTCTGATGCGAACTGAATACTGCGGCTGGATCAGCCGTAAACACCTGGGCCAGTCCGTGACGTTGTGCGGCTGGGTGCACCGGCGCCGCGATCACGGCGGCGTGATCTTCATCGACCTGCGCGACCGCGAGGGCCTGGTGCAGATCGTGTCCGATCCGGACCTGAAGGAGACGTTCGCGACGGCCGACGGGCTGCGCAACGAGTTCGTGGTGCGCGTGACCGGCAAGGTGCGCGAGCGGCCCGCCGGCACGGTCAACCCCGACCTCGCGAGCGGCGAAGTGGAGGTGCTGGCGCAGGCGATCGAAATCCTCAACCCGTCGCTGCCGCCGGTGTTCCAGCTCGACGACGACAACCTGTCGGAGACGGTGCGGCTCGAGAACCGCGTGCTCGACCTGCGCCGTCCCTACATGCAGAAGAACCTGCGGCTGCGCTACCGCACCGCGATGGCGGTGCGCCGGTTCCTCGACCGTCACGGCTTCATCGACATCGAGACGCCGATGCTGACGCGCTCGACGCCGGAAGGCGCGCGCGACTACCTGGTGCCCTCGCGCGTGCATTCGGGCGAGTTCTACGCGCTGCCGCAGTCGCCGCAGTTGTTCAAGCAGATGCTGATGGTGGCGGGCTACGACCGCTACTACCAGATCGTCAAGTGCTTCCGCGACGAGGACCTGCGCGCCGACCGCCAGCCCGAGTTCACCCAG
>CAYSRR010000162.1:0-6852 GCA_964433375.1 uncultured Streptomycetaceae bacterium | reverse complement strand
AGGTGGCGATGATGGACGGCGTGATGAACCTCTGCCGCGTGAAGTTCCGCGACCATCAGCGCCTCACGCGCGGCGACCTGTCCGAATACTCGGTGCCGACCTACAAGGACATGGGCGAGGTGCCGCGCGCCGGCAACGACTCCGGCGGCGGCCAGCTCGGCAACGCCATTCACTGCAAGCCGCACGGCGCGAACGACTGGTTGTACATCGTCGTGCAGGAGGCCGTATGGGATGCGCTCGCCAAGCGCATGGGGCCGGACGTGAATGTGCCCGACCTCGCCACGGATCCGCGCTTCGCCACCATCGGCGAGCGGCGCAAGAACCAGCAGCTCATGTGGACCCTCATCAACAAGTTCGCGGAGAAGCACACCAAGCGCGAGTTGATGGCGATTCTCAACCCGCTCGACGTGCCGTGCGGGCCGATTATGAGCACCCAGGATCTCGCGAACGACGAGCACGTGCGCGGACGCGACATGTGGGTCGAGCTCGACCACCCGCAGCGCGGCAAGTGGTTCAACGTCGGCATGCCGATCAAGCTGTCGGCTTCGCCCGCGGTGATCAAGCGCAGCCCGACCCTGGGCGAGCACACCGACGAGGTCCTGAAGGAAGTCCTCGGCTACAGCGAGGACCAGGTTTCGAAACTGAAGAGCGCGGGGGCGTTCTCGCTGCCGCCCAAGAAAGCGGCGTAACTGCCGCTTTCTTCGTGAGGAGTGAAGGGTGAGGAGTGAGGTGCTGTTTCTCCTGTCCGTTTGCTCCTCGCTCTTTACTCCCCACCTCTCACTGGTTTCTAGGAAGAAAGAGCCATGAAAATCGCGATCATCGGGCAGCAGGATTTCGGCAAAGCCGTTCTCGAGGCGTTTCTTGCCCGCAAGGACGAAGTCGCGGGCGTGTTCTGCGCGCCGGAGAAGCCCGGCGCCAAGGCCGACCCGCTGCGGGCCGCGGCGGAGGAGAAGGGCCTCAAGGTATTCCAGTTCAAGTCGCTGCGCGATGCCGAAGCGCACGATGCGCTCAAGGGCCTGAAAGTCGATATCGGCATCATGGCCTACGTGCTGCAGTTCGCGCCCGACACGCTGGTGAAGATCCCGCGTCTCGGCACCATCCAGTATCACCCTTCCCTGCTGCCGAAGTATCGCGGCCCGTCGTCCATCAACTGGCCGATTATCCGTGGCGACACCCGCACCGGGCTGACCATTTTCCGCCCGAACGAGGGACTGGACGAAGGTCCGGTGGTGCTGCAGAAGGAATGCGACATCGGGCCCGATGAGACCATCGGCGATGTCTATTTCAACAAGCTGTTTCCGGCGGGCGTGAAAGCCATGCTGGAAGCGGCCGATCTCGTGGCCGCCGGCAAGCACCAGGAAGTGGCGCAGGACGAGTCGAAGGCAAGCTACGAGGGCTGGTGCCGGGAGGCCGAGGCGCGCATCCACTGGGCGCACCACGTCGACTTCGTCTACAACATCATCCGCGGCTGCAACCCGGCGCCGGGCGCCTGGACCACGCTGAACGGCAAGAAGGTCCAGATTTTCGACGCGCGCAAGCACGTGTTCCGGCGTTTCGGCGACGTGGCCGGCAAGATCGGCGAGGTCACCAGCGTCACCGACGCGAGCTTCAAGGTCACCGCGCAGGGCGGCCACATCGAGGTGCTGCGCGCCCGCGGCGAGGACGGCAAGAAGCTCTCGGGCGGGGAATTCGCGCGCGCGGCAGGGCTCGCCGCCGGCACCCTGCTCGGCAACTGAGCGGCAACCGGCGGTGCATCGATAACCGCGGGGGCGGCCGGTCAGTCCCCGCCGGTGTATCGGCAGCCCACCCACGGTGCGTGAAGTCGGACCGCCTTCCTGGTGGCGTCGGCTGTTTTTCTGACGCTGGCCCGTCACATTTTCCATTCCGTTGCGTTGTTGTCCGGTTCCCGGCGCCGCCATGGCTTGCGCCGTGACGCGGCTGTTTGGTTGTCCGAGGCCGGCAAAGCGGGCCCCGGACTGACCACCGATTGCCGACGTAATCTGTTGTATTCATGGGAGGTTTCATACATGACTTCCCAGAAAAACATATACTTTTCCGGCAAATATCGTAGAATGAATGAGTGAACGGCGGTAACCTGCTGGAAAAATAAAACAAAATGCCGGAAAAGGGATGAAAAAACTCGATTTTTGGCGAGCCGACTGGTTTCTCGGGCTCGTGGTCGCGCTGGTCATACTGGTGTTCTCCGGGCGCGACCTGATCCAGAGCCTCGAACGCAAAGCCTACGATCTGGGGGTGCAGGCGACCACGCACGCGCCCTCGGACCGGGTCGCCGTGATCGCGATCGACGACCAGAGCATCGCCAATATCGGGCGCTGGCCGTGGTCGCGCGAAGTGCATGCCCGGATGACCGACATCCTCGCGGGCGCCAAGGCCAAGGTCATCGTCAACAGCGCATTTTTCTTCGAGCCGCAACTCGATCCCGGCCTGGACTACATCAGCAAGCTGATGGAGCTCTACAAGAGCCTGCCGCCGTCCCTGCCGGGTGCTTCCCCGGCCGCCGAGCTGGCGCCGTTCGGGGCGCTGCTTGCCGAGGCCGAGCAGCGGCTCAATACCGACCGCACGCTGGCCGAGAGCTTCAAGCGCGCGGGCAACGTCCTGCTGCCCATGGTGTTCCAGTCCCTGTCGGAGCCGCAGGGCGCTCCCGATCCGAAAAGGCCGCTGCCGGATTACCTGGTCGCGAACAGCATGAGGCTGTCGGCCGGAGACCAGCTGACGCTGCCCGGGGATTTCCCGCTGTACCCGATCCCGGCGCTGGGCGCCGCTGCGCTGGCCGTGGGGCATTTGAATGCCCGAAACGACGTGGACGGCGCGGTGCGCGCCGAGCCGATGCTGATCCGCCATCACGACAAGTATTATCCTTCGCTCGCCCTGATCACCGCGGCGAAGAGCCTCAACCTGCAGATGGCCGACATCATGCCGCTGCCGGGCGAAGGTGTGCGGGTCGGCAAGCTCCATATCAGGACCGATCCCGAGCTGGGCATGTACACCTACTTCTACGGTGATCGCGACGGCCGCCCGGCGTTTCCCGTGGATTCGTTCTTCGACGTCCTCGCGAACAAGGTGCCGGCGGCGAAATACCAGGACAAGATCGTGCTGATCGGCGCGACCGCGGCGGGACTCGGCACGTCCCAGGTCACGCCGATCGCCCCGTCGACCGCTCCGGTGCTCACGCTCGCGCACAACGTATCGAGCATACTCGGCGAGCATTTCTTCGTGGTGCCGTCATGGGGACTGTGGGTCGAGAAAGCCGTGTTCCTGCTGGTGGCGCTCTACCTCATCCTGCTGCTGCCGCGGCTGAAGGCGGCCGTCGCCGGCATGCTGAGCCTGGCCATCGGCATCGCGCTCCTCGTCGCGCATTTCGTGCTGATGGTGACGCAGCTCATGTGGCTGCAGTTGATGGCGGCGGTGGTCCTGCTCGCCGTCGGCTACGCGGCGCTCATCTCGAAGCGCTTCCTCGTCACCGAGCGCGGCAAGGAAAAGTCGGACATCGATTCCGCGCAGAGCAACCGCATGCTCGGGCTGGCCTACCAGGGGCAGGGGCAGCTCGACACCGCTTTTGACTACTTCCGCAAGCTGCCGATCGACGACGGCATCATGGATCTCCTCTACAACCTTGCGCTCGATTTCGAGCGCAAGCGCCAGTTCAACAAGGCGGAATCGGTATTCCGCTACATGGCGGATTACAATCCCAAGTTCCGCGACCTGGAGAGCCGCCTGAACCGCGCGAAAGCGATGTCGGAGACGGTCATCCTGGGCGGGGCGGGCGGCGGGCATCCCGGCGGTACCGTGATCCTGTCGGGCGGCGGCGTCGAGAAACCCATGCTCGGCCGCTACCAGGTGGAAAAGGAACTGGGCAAGGGCGCGATGGGCGTCGTCTATCTCGGCAAGGATCCCAAGATCGGGCGCGTGGTCGCGATCAAGACCATGGCGCTGTCGCAGGAATTCGACCCGGACGAGCTGAAAGACGTGAAGGAACGGTTTTTCCGGGAAGCCGAGACCGCGGGCCGCCTGACCCACCCGAACATCGTGACGATCTACGACGCCGGCGAGGAACACGACCTGGCCTACATCGCCATGGAATTCCTCAAGGGCAAGGACCTGACGCCGTACATCAAGCCCGAGAGCCTGCTGCCGCTGCCCAAGGTGCTGTCGATCTTCGCGCGCGTCGCCGAGGCGCTGGCCTACGCGCACAAGAACAGCGTCGTGCACCGCGACGTCAAGCCCGCCAATGTCATGTACGAGATCGAGAGCGATACCGTGAAAGTCACCGACTTCGGCATCGCGCGCATCACCGATTCGTCCAAGACCAAGACCGGCATGGTGCTGGGCACGCCCTCCTACATGTCGCCCGAGCAGCTGTCGGGGCAGAAGATCGAGGGCCGTTCCGATCTCTTCTCGCTGGGTGTCGCGCTGTACCAGATGGTATGCGGCAAGCTGCCGTTCCAGGGCGACTCGATGGCCCAGCTCATGTTCAAGATCGCCAACGAGGCGCACGCGGACATCCGCACGCATAATCCCAAGCTGCCGGCCTGCGTTGCCGCGATCGTCAACAAGGCCCTCGCCAAGGACCCGGCCCAGCGCTGGCAGGATGGCGAAATGATGGCCAAGGCGCTGCGGCTATGCCTGCAGAGCCTGACGGCGGCGCGGCCGCCGGTCGTGCCATCCGCTCCGCCGGCGCCGGCGAGGAGCGCGTAGGAAAAATGGCCATGATCAATCTGAAGTCCGTCCTCGAGGTCGCGACCGCCACCCATCCGGGCATGGTGCGCTCGCACAACGAGGACAGCATCGCGGTCGACGCGGAGATCGGCCTTGCCGTCCTGGCTGACGGCATGGGCGGGTACAACGCGGGGGAGGTCGCCAGCGGCATCGCCGTGGAACTCATCCGGACCGAGATGAAGAAATCGCTCCAGGGCAAGAATCCCGAGGACCTGAGCGGGCAGAGCGCGGAGAACCTGATCACGGAGCATTCGACGCGCGCCAACGCCGCGATCTACCATGCATCCCAGAGCCAGCCCCAGTACTCGGGCATGGGCACGACGCTGGTGGCGGCGCTCTGGCACGACAACCAGATCTCGGTCGGGCATATCGGCGACTCGCGCCTCTACCGGCTGCGGGGGGGGGTGCTGGAGCAAATCACCCGCGACCACTCTTTGTTGCAGGAACAGATCGATAGCGGCATGATTACCAAGGAGCAGGCTAGGCATTCCCAGAACAAGAACCTGGTCACGCGGGCGGTCGGCATCGATCCCGAGGTGGAAACGGAAGTGCATACGTATCCGGTCCAGGAAGGGGACGTCTACCTGATGTGCTCCGACGGACTGAACGACATGGTGATCGACGAGGACATCCAGTTGACGCTGTCCTCGCTCGCCGCCAACCTGCCGCTGGCCGCGCAGCAGCTGGTGCAGCAGGCGTGCGACAACGGCGGGCGCGACAATGTTTCGGTGATCCTGGTGCGGGTCGTCAAGGATTTTTCGGCGCGCACCGGGTTGATGGATAAATTGAAGTCTTGGTTCGGATAGAAAGAAGGCGGGGATAACACCATGGCGAAGTTAATTCTCAGTCTGGAAGGGTCGGTGATCCGGGAGATCCCGCTCGACAAGGACCGCGTGACCATCGGGCGCAAGGCGCAGAACGACATCCCGATCGAGAACCTGGCGGTCAGCGGCGAGCATGCCTGCATCGTCACCATACTCAACGATTCCTTCCTCGAGGATCTGGGCAGCACCAACGGCACGCTGGTGAACGGCAACCCGATCAAGAAGCACATCCTGCAGAACAACGATGTGATCGAGATCGGCAAGTACAAGATGAAGTACGTGGTCGAGGCCGCCGGTGCCGCCGCCAGCCAGCCGCCGGCGGAGGATTTCGAGAAGACCATGGTGATGCGCGCGCCCAAGGCGGTTGCCGCGGCGCCCAAGCCGGCACCCGCCCCGGTGCCTGTGGCTCCGGCCCCTGCGGTGGCCCCCAAGCCCGCGCCTGCCCCTGCCCCGGTGCCTGCGGCTCCCGCCCCGGCCGCGACGCCCAAACCCGCACCGGCCCCGGCGCCCGCGCCCGCTCCTGCGGCAGCGCCCAAGCCCGCGCCGGCCCCGGCTCCGGCAGCCTCCAAGCCTGCGGCAGCACCCGCGGCGGGCGAAGCGCACCCCCTTGCGGCGCTGCAGATACTCACCGGGGCGAACGCGGGCAAGGAACTCGAGCTCACCAAGAACCTGACCACGCTCGGCAAGCCGGGCGTGCAGGTCGCGGTCATCACGCGCCGTCCCCAGGGCTACTTCATTACCCATGTCGAGGGCGCCAATCACCCAGTGGTCAACGGCAAGGCGCTCGATGCCCAGGCCCGCCAGCTGAACGACCACGACGTGATTGAGCTGGTCGGGGTGAAGATGGAGTTTTTCATCAAGAAGTGAACGAGCGCTGACCCGGATCGGCCTGGGCCGGGGGCGGATGCAGGCCGGGTACCGGCGCGGCGCCGGTGTCCGGCCTTCGTTTCTGGCCGCGCCCGGCGAAAGCGCATGACGGCAAGGCGGTCAAGCAGGGGATAACAGGGTGCTCGCGGCGATCACAAAACATCTTGCGCGGATCATCATCGGCCTGATCGTGGTGCTGGTGTTTCTGGTCCACTCCGTCGGGCTGTGGGGACTGCAGCTGCCGCTGATCGAGCAGCTTGAATCCATCATCTATGACACGCGGTTGCGGCTTACCATGCCGGGCGGCGTGGACTCGCGCATCGTCATACTCGACATCGACGAGAAGAGCCTCGCCGAGCAGCAACGCCAGCCGGTCGCGCGGCCACGGCCAGCGGCCCTCGCCGCCCTGCTCCCGCTCGGCGAG
>CAYSRR010000161.1:0-6908 GCA_964433375.1 uncultured Streptomycetaceae bacterium | reverse complement strand
TGACGAGGATGCCGCCCTTGCCCTTGCCGACCGAATGGCCGGTCTCGTCCACGATGTCGGCGATGATGCCGGGAAGGGGGAAGGTGGCCGAGCCTGGCTTGGTCGGCGTCGCGCCCGGCAGCGGCGTGATCATGTGCCCCCCGGTTTCGGTCTGCCACCAGGTATCCACGATCGGGCAACGGCCGCCGCCCACCGTCTCGTGGTACCACATCCAGGCCTCGGGGTTGATCGGCTCGCCGACGGTGCCGAGGATGCGCAGCGAGGAGAGGTCGTATTTCTTCGGCAGGTCGCCGCCGGCCTTGATGAGCGAGCGGATCGCCGTGGGCGCGGTGTAGAACACCGCCACCTTGTGATCCTGGATCATTTTCCAGAAGCGCCCGGCGTCGGGATACACCGGCACGCCCTCGAACACCACCTCGGTGGCGCCGCAGGCGAGCGGGCCGTAGCAGACGTAGGAGTGACCGGTGACCCAGCCCACGTCGGCCGTGCACCAGAACACGTCATTCGGCCGGTAATCGAATACCCATTTCATCGTCATGACGGCCCACAGCAGGTAGCCCGCGGTGGAATGCTGGATGCCCTTCGGCTTGCCGGTCGAGCCGGAGGTGTAGAGGATGAACAGCGGATGCTCGGCGTTCACCCAGGTCGGTTCGCAGGTGTCGGGTTGCCCCTTCACCAGGTCGTGCAGCCAGATATCGTGCCTGGCGTCCCACTGGACCGCGCTGCCGCTGCGCTTGTAGACCACGACGGTCTTGATCGATTCGCAGCCACCCAGCGCCAGCGCCTCGTCCACGGCGGCCTTGAGCGGGATCTCGCGCCCGCCGCGGAACTGCCCGTCGGCCGTCAGCACCGCCACGGCGCCTGCGTCGATGATGCGCTCCTGGATGCTCTTGGCCGAGAACCCGCCGAACACGACGGAATGGATGGCGCCGATGCGCGCGCAGGCCTGCATCGCGACCACGGCCTCGATCGACATCGGCATGTAGACGATGACACGGTCGCCGGACTTGATCCCGCGCGATTTCAGGCCGTTCGCCATCGCGCAGACGCGATGGTAGAGATCCCTGTAGGTGATTTTGGTGACCTTGCCGTCGTCGGCCTCGAAGAGGATCGCGATCTTGTCGGGCTGCGTCTCGAGATGGCGATCGAGGCAGTTGTAGGAGGCGTTCAGCTCGCCGTCGTGATACCACTTGAAGAACGGCGCCCCGGATTCATCGAGAGTTTTGGTGAAGGGCTTGTGCCAGAGGAGATTCTCCCGGGCGAGCCTGCCCCAGAAACCCTCGAAATCCTTCTCCGCTTCGGCGCAGAGCTTCCGGTAAGCATCCATGCTCGGGATCGCCGCGCCCCTGGCCGCCGCGGCGCTGGGAGGGAAAACGCGATTTTCCTGGAGAACGGATTCGATCGACTTCGTGGCCATGCAATCCTCCGTGAGGCGCTGATTGCGCCCTGTTTTCGACGAATGGAAGCATTAAACAACGCGCTTGTAAAGACTTCGGGACGGTGGCCGTAGATGGCGATAATGCTTACAATTCCCTGACGGCGGGCCTCCCCGCATTGCAGCGTAGTGAACCTGGTCAGGTCCGGAAGGAAGCAGCCACAGCTATTCACTGCAAGTGCCGGGGGTAAGGCTCGCCACCCATTTCTAGCGCGGGCAGGCGGCAAGCCGCGAGCCGTAAGCGGTAGAATACGCTCGATTTCCCCGATCACCGTTTACAGTCACCGCTTACCTTCCTTTCCCGTATGACCCAGGTCCTTGCCCGCAAGTGGCGCCCCCGCACTTTTACCGAGCTGGTCGGACAGGAGCACGTGGTGCGGGCGCTGGAGAACGCGCTCGCGCAGCAGCGATTGCACCACGCCTATCTGTTCACCGGGACGCGCGGCGTGGGCAAGACGACGATCGCGCGCATCATCGCCAAGGCGCTCAACTGCGAAAC
This sequence comes from uncultured Streptomycetaceae bacterium, assembly GCA_964433375.1. GTDB lineage: Bacteria > Pseudomonadota > Gammaproteobacteria > Burkholderiales > SG8-41 > SG8-41. The sequence goes on along the minus strand of CAYSRR010000161.1, from coordinate 4,974 downwards.
CGGGATCACCCCGTCGCCGTGCGGCAAGTGCGCCGCCTGCACCGAGATCGACGCGGGCCGTTTCGTCGACCTGATCGAGCTCGATGCCGCTTCCAACACCCAGGTCGACAACATGCGGGAGCTGCTGGAAAACGCGCTCTACGCGCCGACCGCCGGGCGTTTCAAGGTCTACATCATCGACGAAGTGCACATGCTGTCGCGCAACGCGTTCAACGCGATGTTGAAGACGCTGGAGGAGCCGCCGGCGCACGTGAAGTTCATCCTGGCCACCACCGACCCGCAGAAGATCCCGGTCACGGTGTTGTCGCGCTGCCTGCAGTTCAACCTCAAGCAGATACCGCAGCAGCAGATCCGGGCGCGGTTGCAGCACGTGCTGGAGTCCGAAGGCATCGGCTTCGAGGTCCCGGCGCTGCCGCTGCTCGCGCATGCCGCCCAGGGCAGCCTGCGCGACGCGCTGTCTCTCCTCGACCAGGCGATCGCGCACGGCGGGGGCAGCGTCGCCAGGGACTCCGTCAGCGCCATGCTGGGCGTGGTCGGGCAGGACCATCTTTACGCCATCCTGCGCGCGCTCTCGCGCCGGGACGGGGCGGCCTTGCTGGAAGAGGCCGGGCGCATGGAAGCGCTCAGCCTGTCGTTCGAATCCGCGCTGCAGGACCTGGCTTCGCTGCTGCAAAAGCTGGCGTTGGCGCAGCGGGTTCCCGAGGCGCTCTCCGAGGACGACCCGGGCCGCGCGGCGATCGAGGAGCTGGCCGGGTTGTTTGCGCCCGAGGACCTGCAGCTCCACTACCAGATCGCGATCCAGGGGCGCGGCGATCTCGGGCTTGCACCCGACGAGAAGGCGGGCTTTTCCATGACGCTGCTGAGGATGCTGGCCTTTGCCCCGGGGGAACCGGGCGCCGCGGTGCCGGCGCCGCAACGTGCTTCCCAGCGCGCGTCCGGCGCCCCGCCACCTGTCGCCTCGCCCGAATCAAAAAAAAACCCCGGTGAGGTTTCGGGCGGAAACGCCGGCGACGTCGCCTGGCCCGAGCTGGTGGAGCGGCTGGGCCTGACGGCGATGGCGCTCGAGCTGGCCAAGCATTGCGAGTTCATCGGGCGCGACGGCGCGCGCTTCGATCTGAGGATTGCCCGCAGCCGCCAGCGATTGCTGACCGGCCCCTACCAGGAGCGGCTCAAAACGGCGCTGGAGCAGCATTTCGGGGAAAAGCTGAAGCTGTCCATCCAGGTTGTCGGCGATGCCGGCGGATCGCCCGCGGCCATCGCCGATCGCGACAGGCAGCAGCGCCAGGCGCAGGCGGCCGCCGCCATCGAGCAGGACCCGTTCGTGCGCGAGCTGGTGGACAACTTCGACGGGCGCGTCGTCGGGTCGTCGATCAAGCCGGTTCAATGAACGCCGCAACGATGAAACAGGAGAGACGGACATGAAAGGCGGAATCGGCAACCTGATGAAGCAGGCGCAGCTCATGCAGGAGAACATGAAGAAGCTGCAGGAGCAGCTCGCCGTGATGGAGGTCGAGGGACAGGCGGGCTCGGGCCTGGTGAAGGTCGTCATGACCGGGCGCCACGAAGTGAAGCGCGTCACCATCGACCCGAAGCTGCTGGCCGACGACAGGGAAATGCTGGAAGACCTGGTCGCGGCCGCCTTCAACGACGCGGCGCGCAAGGTCGACGAGACCACGCAGCAGAGAATGGCCGCGGCGACCGCGGGAATGCCCCTGCCGCCGGGCATGAAGCTTCCGTTCTAAGTGAAAACTTCCTCTGCGCTCGAAGAACTGATCGCCTCCCTGCGCTGCCTGCCGGGGGTGGGGCCCAAGTCCGCGCAACGCATGGCTTATCACCTGCTGCAACGCGACCCGCAGGGCGCCGCCCGGCTCGGCGCCGCGCTGACCCGGGCGCTCTCGACGGTCCGCCATTGCGAGCGATGCAACAATTATGCCGAGGCGGTGGTTTGCGACCTGTGCGGCTCGCCGCGCCGCGACAGCGCGCTGCTGTGCGTGGTAGAGGCGCCCGGCGACCTGCTGATGATGGAGCAGGCGCAGTGCTACCAGGGACTCTATTTCGTGCTGATGGGCGTATTGTCGCCGCTCGACGGCATCGGCCCGCGGGAAATCCACCTTGACCGCCTGATCCGCCGCGCTACCGACGGCACCGTGCGCGAGGTCATACTCGCCACGAACTTTACCGTGGAAGGCGAGGCCACCGCGCACTACATCGGCGAGGCGCTGCGGGCGCGCAACCTGAAAGTGACGCGCATCGCGCGCGGCCTGCCGGTGGGCGGCGAGCTCGAGCACGTGGACAGCGGCACGCTGGCCCAGGCCGTGCTTGAACGGCGCGAGGCCTGATCATGAGCAAGAGCGAGCGCAAGCCCGAACCGTCCCCGCGGACTCCCGGCGCCACGTGGAAGCTGCAGAAAACCCTCGCGCAGGCCGGCCTGGGCTCGCGGCGCGACATGGAAGAGCTGGTCCGCGCCGGCCGGGTCACCGTGAACGGGCTGCCGGCGACCATCGGCGCGCGCGTGGGCCCGCAGGACGTCATCCAGGTCAACGGGCGCGCCATCGGCCACCCGGGGGCGGACACGAGCCCGGCGCGGGTGCTGCTCTATTACAAGCCGGAGGGGGAAATCGTGAGCCGGGACGATCCCGGCGGGCGCCCCAGCGTATTCGACCGGCTGCCGCCGCCGCGTGGCGCGAAGTGGCTGGCGGTGGGCCGGCTCGATTTCAACACCAGCGGCCTGCTGATTCTCACGACCTCGGGCGAGCTGGCCAATCGCATGATGCACCCGCGCTACGAAATCGAGCGCGAGTACGCGGTGCGCGTCATGGGCCGGCTCTCGCCGGAACAGCAGGCGCGGCTGTTGAGCGGGTTGCGGCTCCAGGACGGCATGGCCCGCTGCGAGGCCGTGTACGACCGGGGCGGGGAGGGCGCCAACCACTGGTACCACATCGTCATCCGCGAGGGACGCAATCGCGAGGTGCGGCGCCTGTTCGAGGCGCTGCGCCTGCGGGTCAGCCGGCTGATGCGGGTGCGTTTCGGCAGCATCAGCCTGCCGCGGCAGCTGAAGCGCGGGCAATACGTCGAGCTTCCTCGCCCGGAGGTGAGGCAGTTGCTCGCGACGCTGGGCCTCGAAACCGTTAGCGCGGCAACTGATCGCGCCCCACGACCAGCACGTCGCCGCCACCCGGCGTCTCGGGCCAGGTAAATTCCATCCGCGGGTAAGCCCGTTCGAGCCGGCGGCGCCCGCTGCCGACTTCCATCACCAGCAGGCCGCCGGGATTGAGGTGGGCGGCCGCCCGCCGCAGGATGGCGCGCGCCGCGTCGAGGCCGTCGCGGCCGGAGGCCAGCGCCAGCCGGGGCTCGTGCCGGTATTCCCGCGGCAGCCGGCGCATGGCCGCGCTCGTGACGTAAGGCGGGTTCGAGACGATGAGATCGTAATGTTTTCCGCCCAGGGCGGAAAACATATCTGACTGAATCAGGCGAATACGCTTCCCGAGGCGATAGCCGCGCACGTTGCGCCGCGCCACGGCCAGGGCCGCGCTCGAAATATCGGCGGCGTCGACTTTTGCCCGGGGGAAAGCGCGCGCGAGCAGGATCGCGAGGCAGCCCGATCCCGTGCAGAGGTCCAGTGCCGATCTCACTCTGCCGGAGCCGGTTACCCAGGGACGTAGCCGCTCGAGCAGCATGCCGGCGATGTGGGAACGCGGGACGATGACGCGCTCGTCCACGTAGAAACGGAAATCGCCCAGCCAGGCTGTGCGCGTCAGGTACGCGGCGGGCTTGCGGGTACGTATCCGTTTCTCGAAGAGCGCCAGGGCGCGCCGCGCCTGCCTCGGACCGATCTGCCGGGACAGCACCCCGGCCGGCGCATCGGGCGGCAGCCCGAGGGTATGCAAGGCGAGGCAGGCGGCTTCCTCGTCCGCGCGGTGGGTGCCATGGCCGAAATGCAGGCGCGCGGCGCGGAAGCGGCGCGCGCCTTCTTGAATGAGTTCGCCGACGGTCCAGCGGCGAGCCTCAGTGTTGAGTGCTGAGTGTTGAGTTTTGAGTTGAACCCGCTTGTCTTTCAACTTAACACTCAAAACTTAAAACTGCTTTATCCCAGCGCGTCGAGGTTCAGCTTGATGGTGGAGATGTCGCCGGCTGCCTTGGCGGAGGCGGCCGACTGGGCCCCGGCAGCAGGGGCACCTGCCGTGGCCTTGGGCGTGTTGCTGAGCAGCCAGTGCAGGTTGGTGGGGGAATCCGAATTGGCCATGGCTTCCTCGACCGCTACCTTGCCGCTGCTGATGTGGTGAAACAGCGCCTGCTCGAAGGACTGGGACCCGGGCGACAGGCTCTGCTCCAGGGCGTCCTTGATCTGGTCGATCTCGCCTTTCGAAATCAGGTCCTGGATGTGTTTCGTGTTCAGCAGCACTTCCACCGCCGGCACGCGCTGGCCGTCCACGGTGCGGATCAGCCTCTGCGAGATGACGGCGCGCAGGGAGATGGCCAGGTCCGCCAGCAGCGAATCGCGGGCTTCGCGGGGGAAGAAGTTGATGATGCGGTTGAGCGCGTTGTAGCTGTTGTTCGCGTGCAGGGTGGACATGCACAGGTGGCCGGTCTGCGCGAACAGCAGGCAGTTCTGCAGCGTCGGCTGATCGCGGATTTCGCCGATCATGATGAGATCGGGCGCCTCGCGCATCGCGCTGATCAGCGCGTTCGCGTAGCTCTGTGTGTCGACGCGCACTTCGCGCTGGTTGACGATCGATTTCTTGTGCTTGAACGCGAATTCCACCGGGTCCTCGATGGTGAGGATGTGGCCGGTGCGGTTGGTGTTGCGGTAATCGATCATGGAGGCCATGGTGGTGGACTTGCCCGAGCCGGTCGAGCCGACCACCAGGATCAGCCCGAGCTTCTCCATGATCACTTCCTTGAGGATCGGCGGCAGCCCCAGGGATTCGAACGCGGGCACGTCCGGTTTGACGAAGCGGATCACCATCGCCACCG
>CAYSRR010000160.1:5064-6918 GCA_964433375.1 uncultured Streptomycetaceae bacterium | reverse complement strand
GGCAGGACGCCGCTCATTCCCGTCCCGCAACTGCAGAAAATGGGCGCCGCCCTGGTCGATTACGGGCCGCTGGTGCTGTTTGCCGCTTCGGCGGGCATCCGCCGCGCGCTGGACGTTCTCAAGCGCGACGGCACCACCGAGGCGCACCTGGGTGAACTCATGACGTTCTCCGAACTCAACCAGTTGAACCGCATCGACGAGTTCCGGGCGATGGAAGCCCGCTATGGCGTGAAGACCGGGGACCGGAAGACGCAGCCGGCCTGAGCGCCGCCGGCTCATCGATCGAGTTCCGGCAGCGGCGGCGCGACGCCCTCCGGCAGGCCGTATTCGTGCGCGTTCAGCATCATCGCCACCATCGCGTAGTGACCGGCCAGCGCCGTCAGCTCGACCACGCCGGCCGCGCCGAACCGGTCGAGCACGCGCCGGTAAACCGCTTCGCTGACGGCGCGATTTTCGTGTAATTCCCGGCAGTAATCGTGGATGGCTTCATCGTCCGGATCCTCGAATTCCGGACGCCGGCCGTGGCGCACCGCCTCGATCACCGCCTCCGGCAGATCATTCTTACGGGCATGCGGCTCGTGCGCGCGCCATTCGTACTGACAGTTCCAGTGGCGCGCGGTAACGAGGATCGCGAGCTCGCTCAGCCGCGGCGGCAGGCGGGTGCCGTAGCGCAGGTATTCGCCCACCTGCTGCCATTTGTTCAGAAACTCCGGGCAGTGCAGCGCGAGCTGATACGGCGGCCCCACGCGGTCGTCCCGGGAGCGCCCCTTGACGAAGTCGTGCACGCGCTGCTGTTCGGGCGTGAGTTTGCCCGCCGCGGGCAGGGGAATGCGGGGCATGATCGAGCGTCCCCGTTCAGTGAATGATGTTGCCGGCGTTGACCATCAGGGTCACGCCGGTGATGCAGCGCGCCGCGTCCGAGGCCAGGAACAGCGCCGCTTCCGCGCTGTCCTCCACTTCCACCAGCCGCTTCATCGGATTGCGCGAGACGATCCGTTCGATGCTCGCGGCGTCGCGCACTTTCTTCACGCGCGGCGTGAGCGTCGTTCCCGGCGCGATCGTGTTGACCGTGATCCCGTACTCGCCGAGATCCCGCGCCAGCAGGCGCGTGAAGCCGATGACGCCCGCCTTGCCCGCGCCGTAGGGCAGGTACGAGGGCGCGTGCGGGTTGGGGGCGATGCCGGCACCCGAGACAATACTCAGGATGCGCCCCTTTCTTTTCTCCATCATGATCCCGGCCACCGCCTGGGAGCAGAGGAAGGTCGACTTGAGATTGACCGCGATGACGCGGTCCCACTCATCCTCGGGGATCTCGGTGATGGGCAGAAATTTGTGGAAGCCGCCCGCGGCATTGACCAGGATGTCCACCGTGCCCCATTGCCCGAGCACCGCTTTCACCATGGCCTTCACGGCGTCGGAACGCGTGACGTCGGTCTGCTGCACGATCACCTTGCCGCCGGCAGATTCGATTTCGCCCGCGACGCGACGCGCCTCCTCCAGGTTGATATCGACCACCGCGACGGAGGCGCCCTCCTGGGCAAAGATCTTCGCGATCGCCTCGCCAATGCCCTGCCCGGCGGCGGTCACGATCGCGACCGCTCCGGAAAGCCTGCCTGCTGCTGCCATGCGCCTCCTCCTCTCCTCGCCGCCCGGCGAATGCCCGGCGGCGGAACGCTAACTCATGCCTGCTTGCCGGCGCGCACGGCCTCTCCCGCGCCGTTGCCGGCGATGCGGCCGAATACGGCGCCGGAAACCAGCCCCGTGCCCGCGGGATAGTTGAAATAGAACAACCCGCCCACCATCTCGCCGGCGGCGTAGAGCCCGGGGATCGGATGGAAATGCGCATCCATGACC
>CAYSRR010000160.1:0-5054 GCA_964433375.1 uncultured Streptomycetaceae bacterium | reverse complement strand
CCTGTCCCGTCTCCGGGTCGATTCGCAATCCGCCGAAGGTGAAGGTGATGCCGCAGGTCACCGCGTAGGCCTCGAAGGGCGGCGTGTCGAGCGGGTTCGCCCAGTTCGATTTCGCCGGCTCGATGCCCACCGTGCCGCGCCCATCCTTGATCGAATGGTTGAAGGGCACGTCCTTCCTGACCGCGGCGTTGAACTCACGCACCGTCTTCAGGAATCCCGCGGGGTCGACCCCCTCCAGTTTCGCCGCCAGCTCCTCCAGCGTGTTCGCGGTGATGCGGGTGACCTGCTTGTCGCCGTACTCCGGGCGCAGCAGCGATTTCACCTTTGCGTCGAAGACCTGGTAGGCGAACTGCTGCGGTTGCTTCAGCACCTCGGCTCCGTATTTGGCGTAGGTGTAATTGTAGAACTCGATGCCCTCGTCCACGAAGCGCCTGCCCTCGGCGTTGATCATGATCGAGAGCGGGTAGCTGTGCCGGTACGAGCTCTCCGGGATGGATAAATCGCCGTATTCCGGCGCGTAGCGCTCCCACGACACGGCGTGGCGCCCGGACCAGTTGCCGTAGGAACAGGCGCCGATGTCGAGCGCCATCTTCAGGCCGTCGCCGGTATTGAAGCGCGTGCCGCGCACCTTGGCGAGCTCCCAGCCCGGGCCGAGGTAGCGTGTGCGCCACTCGGGGTTGGCCTCGAAGCCGCCGCAGGCCAGCACCACGGCCCCGGCGTGGAAATCCACCGGCTTGCCCTTCTGCTGCGCCCGTATGCCCTGCACCCGTTCGCCGTCGTAAATCAGCGAGAGCGCCCGCGTCTCGTAAAAGATCTCCACGCCTTTTTTCACCGCCGTGTCGGTGAGATCCTGGACGAGCCCCGGCCCGCCCCCCACCATCCACATCGGCATGCGCCCGAAAAAACGCCGCTTGCCGTCCACCACCGCCGACTGGTGGCGATAATTCGGCGTGAACTTCGCGCCCTGCGACCGCAGCCAGATCATCGCGTCGAGGCTCTTCGTGATGAGCGTCTCGGACAACGCGGGATCAGTGCGGAAACTGGTGACCTTGTAGAGGTCGTCGTAGAACTGCTCGATCGTGTTGCTCTCCCAGTCGGCGTTCTTCGCCTCGTCTTCGGGAATATCGGAGAGTTTCTTCAGGTCCTCCACCCCGTCGTAGGCGAAACGCATCACGCCCCCGGCAAAGCGGCTGTTGCCGCCGGCTTCCTCCCCCGGCGCGGCCTCCAGCATGGCCACACGGGCGCCCCGGTCACGCGCCGCCAGTGCCGCGCACAGCGCGGCGTTGCCCCTGCCCGCGACGACGACGTCAAACTGATGCTTGCTGGATGCGCTCATGGCTATGCCCCCCAGCCACGCGGCTCGTCGCGCAGGAAAGAGAGCCCGCCGAGCTTCTCGGCAAGCGCGCCGCGCTCGATCTCGCCCACCGCCCTGAGCGGCGGCCGCGGCCCGCCACATTCCCGCCCCACCGCCTGCATCGCCGCCTTGAGGCCGGCAACGCCGTCGCGCTTGACCGCCTGGCGCAGCGCCGCGATCGCCTCCTGCGGCCTGCGTCCCTCGGCGTAACGCTCCGCGCAGCAGAAATCGTAGAGCTCGCGCGTCACCTTCGGCGCGATGCCCGCGAGCGGCGCGAAGTGGCCGGTGCAACCGATCGCGCCGGCCGAGATCATGTACTCGGTGCCGGACAGCAGCTGGAACGCGGGACGCGCCCGCCGCGCCTCCGAGATCACCTCGATCATGAACTGCCAGTCGAGGCTCGCGTCCACCACGCCGGCGAAGTTGTCGAGCCGCTCGATCAGCTTTAACGCGAGATCGGTCGTCACCTTCACCCCGCCCATCTCTTCCGGTGAATTGAAGACGAAGAACGGCAATCGTATCGCGCCGCCGACCTGCGTGAAGTGCTCGAGCAGCATCGCGGGCGGCGGCGTCCAGTAATACGGCACCGCCGAGACGACAGCGGCAGCCCCCGCCGTCTCCGCGTGCCGCGCCAGCGCCACCGCCATGCCGGTGCCCGACTGGCTGACGTGGGCGATGACCGGCACGCGCCGCTTCACCTGCTTCAGCGCGAACTCGAGCAGCTGCTTGCGCTCCTCGTCGGAGAGGCTCACCGATTCCCCGGCGTGCATCGGCAGTGCGAGCGAATCCGCGCCGTTGGCGAGGTGGAACTCGATTACCTTCGAGTACAAATCGTAGTCGACCTTGTGGTCCACCCTGAACGGTGTCACCGGCGTGTGCACCAGTCCGGCGGAAAATGTTGTCGTCATCTGAGCGTCGATCCTGATTCGAAATTCTTCAAGGATGACGGGTGGCCCCGCATCCGCCTTCCGGCTTCTGCCCCGCGGTTACCAGCCATGGGGTTCGCTGTCCAGTATCCCCAGTTCCGCCAGCCGGCCGCGGATGTGGTCCTGGCGCTCCTTCGTCGCCGTCGGCAGCGGCTGGCGAGTCGGCCCGACCGGGCGCCCCATCATCACCATGCCGCCCTTCAACGACGAGGGGTACTGGTCGCGGAACAGCAGCCACAGTTGCGAGAGCTTGTACTGGCATTCCCGCGCGCGCTTCCAGTCGCCGGCGACGCAGGAATCGAAAAGCTCCGCGCACAGATTCGGGCAAATCGCCCCCGCCGAAGAATAGGAGCCGACACCCCCGAGCGGCACGGAGGGCAGCAGGTACTCGACCCCGGTCACCAGCGCGAAATCCGGGCGCGCGGCGAGCGCCGCGCGGGCGATCTCGAGAAACTTCTCGCTGTTGAAGCTCGCCTCCTTCATGGCGACGAAGTTCGGCAGCCGCTCGAGCAGCCGCGTCACCAGCGCGCCGCTGAACTCGATGCCGGAGAGGTAGCTCGGTGAGTTGTAGGCGATCAACGAGAGCCCGGTGGCCGTGCCCACGCGAACGAAATGGTCGTAGATCGCCTCTTCCGACGGGTTCCAGAAGTACGGCGTGATGGCGATGATCGCGTCCGCGCCGATTTTCTCGGCGTGGCGCGCGAGGTCCATCGAGTCCTCCACCGACAACGCGCTCACGTGAATGGAGACCGGTACCCGCCCCGCCACGGTCTTCACCGCCACTTCCGCGAAGCGCTTGCGCTCCTCGATCGTCAGGTTCAGCGACTCGCCCTTGTGGTGCGGCCACGAGATCGACGTGCCGCTCGTCCTCACGTGGAAATCAAGCAGCTTCTCGAACGTCTCCAGGTCCGGGCTGAAATCCGCCTTGAGCGGCGTAACCGGGCTTTGCATGACGCCTCTCAGTCTGATTGCCACGTTTTGTTCTCTCCCGAAAATGAAATGCGCAAATCGCCGGGCAACCGCGCCCCGGAGGCGCGGACGAAAACCATCACCCGCGCGTTCAAAAATTGTATTGAGAACCTGTGGAAAAAGCAGCCGATGAAGTCTAGAATTAATGTTAACTCAAGAATTGATAATCACCCTGAAATGTCCCTGGATCGCCTGCACGGCGTGCTTGTTTTCCTGCGCGTCGTGGAAAACGGAACGCTGAGTGGGGCGGCGCGCGCCCTGGGCGTTTCGACGGCCGCGGTCAGCGCCACGCTCTCTCGACTGGAGCAGAAACTCTCGGTGCGGCTCCTCAACCGCACCACCCGCCGGCTGAGCCCCACGTCCGAAGGCGCGGAGTTCTACGCCCGCTGCAAGCAGATCACCAAGGACCTCGAGGATGCGGAACTGACTGTAGGCCGGGCGGCCCGGGTGCCGAGCGGACGACTGCGGGTCGGAATGCCGTCCGCGCTTGGACGGATGTGGATCGTTCCGGCTCTACCGGCGTTCACGCGCAAATTCCCGTCGGTGTCGCTCGAGATCGTCTGCAGCGATTATGTTCCCTATGTGATCGACAGCGGGCTCGACCTGTCGGTGCAGGTGGGCGAGCTCCGTGCCTCGCGTCTGGCGTGCCGGCGGCTTACTTCGGTTCGCTATGTGGTCTGCGCGGCTCCCAGGTATTTCGCGCATCGTGGCATACCGGAGCATCCCGACGAACTGGCGCAGCACACCTGCCTCACGTACCGCAGGCCCCGCAACGGCCGCGTGCGCGAGTGGCGATTCGCGAACGGGACGTCCACCCGCCATATTGCGGTGAAGGGCGCCATGACGTTCAATAGCGGCGAGGCGCTGGCTGCAGCGGCCGTGGCCGGCTTCGGCATCATTCAAGTAGCCGAGTACTACGTGCAGCCGATGCTGGCCTCCGGCGACCTCGTCGAGGCGCTCTCCGACCACAAGACCGAGGGATACGACATTTCGGTTGTGTTTTCCGCCGAGCACCGAACTTCGCCGAAGCTGCGCGTGTTCCTGGATTTCCTGTCGGCGCTGTTCGACCCTCCTCCATGGAGCAAGAGCGTATCTCGCTCCGGGGTCGACTAGTCGCCCTCGCCGTGCTGGACCGGGCCCGGAGCCTCGCTGCTCTCAGACCGGCTCCAGGCCCTTCTCACGGATGATCGCCGCGCAGGACGGCCTGCGAAAGTATTCGACGAGCGCCCGCGCCGCGGCCGGCTGATTTGCCCCGCGATGGACGCCCGCGGAAAACAGGGTGATCCGCTGAATGTCCGGCGGCAGCGGGCCGACAAGGTCGATCCCGGGCACCGGGAGCAGTTCGCTTATCTGCTGAAACGCGATATCGGCTTCCCCGCGGGCAACCACGCCGCCCGCCGGCTCGCCTTGCACCCGGATCAACTTGCCTTGGACAGCCTCGGAAATGCCCATGCGCTGAAACAGAACGGAGAGATAAGCGCCGCTGGGCCCGGTCGAGCAGGCAATGCCCTTCGCCGCCAGCACGGCCCGCTTCACGGCCTGCTCCGAGCTGATGTCGGGTTTCGTCGCGCCTGCCCTCACCGCGACCCCAATGCCGGACCGGACCAGGTCCAGGCGGTCCTCGATGAGACCCATCCGGATAAGCTCGTCGAGCGAGGCAGCCGAGAGGAGGATGAGGTCCGCGGCCTCGCCCTCCTTCAATCGGCGCATCATTTCGACGCTCGGCACCCACCGCGTTTCGATCCGGTGGCCGGTCTCACGCTCGAACCGCGGCGCGAGATCGAGGTAAGCCTCGCGGAACGCCG
>CAYSRR010000159.1:3755-6937 GCA_964433375.1 uncultured Streptomycetaceae bacterium | reverse complement strand
CGGGACGGCCCAGCGCCAGCGCGATGCGCACGCCGCAGCGCATGACGAACGCGTGGCCCCGCTCGGGACGGGAGGCCCAGTCCGAGGGTTGCGGCCCGCTCAAGCCGCCGTCGACGCGGTGTCGCATGCTACTTCGCCCTTCAACACCGGTTGGCCGCCGCGCAGGCAGGTAAAGCGGATGGGGTCCGTGCCGGCGCGGGAAAACTCGATGACGACGCGGTCGCCGGGGCGAACCGGCGCCAGGAACTTCGCGGACTGGATACGGCAGGACGCCAGGCTCACGCCGAGCCCGGACTCGATCGCGCGCAGCGTCTCGTCGAGCAGCACGGCTCCGGGGATGATGGGATTGCCGGGAAAATGCCCGGGCGCCGCGGGATGGTCCGCGGGAAAAACCCGTTCGGCCGTCGCCAAGCGCTACCCCGCTTTTCTCGCCAGCTCGTCGAGCGACTGGCGCGGCAGCTTGCCGATGGCGTTGCGCGGCAAGGCATCGACGAGGCACAGGGGACGGGGCAGGAAAGCGGGATCGATGCGCCGGCGCAGCGCGTCCAGGATCGCCGCGCGCTCGACGCCGGGCGCGACCACGAACGCCATCAGCCGCGGCACGCCGTCACCCTCCCCGTCGGGCATGACGAACGCGCCGTCGCGCACGCCCTCGATCGAATTCAGGTGATAGTTGAGATGCGCGAGCGACGTGCGCTTGCCCGCGACGTTGACGAGGTCCGCGGTCCTGCCGTGCAGCAGGAAGCGGCTGCGCCCGCGCAGCTCGATGACGTCGCCCAGCAGCACTTCCTGCTCGACGTGGCCGCCGACGACCCAGGTTCCGCCGCCGTCCGCGCGCAACTCGAGGCCGCGCAGCGCCCGCCACTCTTCGGTTTCGACGGTGCGGCGGCTGGCGATCTGCCCGGCCTCGGTGCAACCGTAGATCTCGTGGAGCGGCGCGGCGAACCGGGCCTCCGCCTCCGCGGCCAGTTGCGGCGACAACGGCGCGGTGGCGCAGAGCAGAAAATCGGCCGGAGGCAGCGGTTCCGGTTCCGCCAGCAGCACCCGCAGGTGCACGGGCGTCGTCACCAGCCCGCGCGGGCGCGGCAGATCTTCGAGCGCAGCGCGGATGTCGGCCGGATAGAACGGCCTGCCCGCGTGCAGCGCATAGCCGCCCTGCATCGCCATCAGCACCGTGGACTCGAGCCCGTAGACGTGCTGAGCCGGCACGGTGCCGAGCAGCGACAGCCCGCTCACGCCCAGGCGCTCGATCTCGGCGCGCGCGCCCGCGACGAGGGAGCCCCACGACTTCCCGTGCGCAACCGGCTCTCCGGTGGAGCCCGAGGTAAACACGATCACGCCCGCTCGCGTCGCGGCGAGCGCCGGGACCGGCATCGCCGTTCGTTGCGGATACGCCTGTTCCGGAAAAACCACCGTCTCGATAACAGAGGGCGGCGGGCCGCCCTGCACCGCCGGTTCGACCAGGCCCGGATCGCCCAAGGCATAAAGCCCGGGATAGCGGGCGGCGAGGCGCTCGATCAGGTCCGGCGCCTGGTTCGGCGGCAGCAGGCTGACCTGGCCGCGCACCAGCGCCGCGCCCAGGGCGACGGCGAACCGGTAACGGTCGACGCACAAATTGAGCACGTGCCGCCGTTCCGGCAGCAGGGCCGCCACGCGCGCCACGTCAGATAGATATTCGTCGACGCTGATGGCGCGCCCGTTGCGCCAGGCGAACGCCGCGCCGGCGCCGTAGCCGCCCAGCAGGGGCTGGTCCATCAGGCGTCGGCCCGGTTCTCGAACGCCCGCAGCGCGCCCGCGATGGAGACGCGCGGATGGTCCGGGTAGCGATGGATCCGGTAAAGATACTCGCCGGTGAACATCAGCACGAGCAGCGGCGCGTTGAGGAGATTCACGAACAGCGACCACACGGTCAGCGGTACGAACGCGAGCAGCAGCGCCGAGACGGCGAGCTGGGCGGCGAAGAAAAGACACCATGCCTGCGTGACTCGGCGCGTGTAAATTTCGATCTCCGGTTCGAGCGTGCCATGGACGCGGCGGGCGAGCCCGGTCACCAGCGGCTCCCGGCCGCGCAGCAGCGTGCGCCCGAACAGCCAGAGCAGGAAGGAATAGATCGCGGCGTGGGGCGCGGCCAGCGCGAGCGGCACGGAATCCAGAACGCCCCGGCTCACCGCCAGGTGCACGAGCCAGGGACCGGCGATGCACGCCAGCAGCGCCAGCGCCTTGACTGGTCCGCCGGCGGCGCGCGGCATTTACCTCGCCCGGTGCTGCTGGATATGCCGGTTCAGGCCGCGCAACGAGCCGAAGATCTCGCGGTTATTCTCGTCGTCGGAGCGCAGCTTGACGCCGTAGGTCTTCGATGCGGCCAGCGCGATCTCCAGGACGTCGATCGAGTCCAGCCCCAGCCCCTCGCCGTAGAGCGACGCGTCCGGATCGATGTCCTCGGCCCGCACTTCCAGGTTGAGCGTGACGACGATCAGGCGGGCCAGCTCGAGCTCGTCGGGCGTCATGACCCCGCTCTGCAGTTCCGCGCCGGTCGTGAGCTTGTTCATTGCTCGATCTCTCCCGCATTTCAGGCAAGGTGTTGGACTCTGACGGAATTCGATCGTTCCGTCATCAGTTTAATCGATTATAGCCATAGCATATGTGCCCCAGCGTACAGAACGCCGGAGCCTTGTATGGCATGGTCTAAAGCTTGACCTGGGGGTTGAGCGAGTAAATACCGGTCAGCGCCGCCTGGCCGAGCACGTGGCCCTTGATCGCCGCGAGCACCTCCTTGCCGCTGAAGGCGCCGCCCACCGGGCAGCGGGCGAAATCGACCGCGTAGAGCGTGAACACGTAGTGGTGCGGAATCTCGTCGTTCCACGGCGGGCACGGCCCGTCGTAACCGAAGTACTTGCCCGACATCGCCGGGTCGGAGGCAAACCAGCCGGTGTAATCGTTCAGGCCCTGGCGCGAGCCGTTCAGGCTGTCGGGGCCGGACTTGCCGCGGGCCGTGATGCCGCTCGAATATTCGCCCGCCTTGATCTGTATCGTCGCCGCCGGGATGTCCACCAGCACCCAGTGAAAGAAATCCACGCGCGGCAGCGACGCCGGGATGGCACGGCCTTCCTGGTTCACGTCGTCGCCTTTCGACGGCACGTCGGGGTCGTAGCCGTGAACCCCGGATGTCAGACGCCGGTGCC
>CAYSRR010000159.1:0-3745 GCA_964433375.1 uncultured Streptomycetaceae bacterium | reverse complement strand
CGGCACGTCGGGGTCGTGGCAGATCAATACAAGCGACCTGGCGTTCGGGGGAACATCCTGCCAGGCGAGATGGGGATTCAAATTCTTCGACATCGTCACGTGCGCCTTGGGGTCCGGCGCGCAAAAAGCGAATTCGGCCGGTATGGCCTTGTTGTTCTGGAAGCTGGTGCTCGTGAGCCTCATGAAATTCTCCTCCGGAAATAGCGGAAAAATTATAGCAAAGCGCCACATGCGGGCGCACCCCGCGCGATGGGTGATGGGTGATGCGTTCACCTGTCGCCGACCGGCGACAGCCTTCTTGCAACTTGAAACTTGTTACTTGTTACTGGAGCAGCGTGCGCAGGCGCGCTTCGCGCTCCGCCTTCGGGAGCGCCGCGAGCGCCTGCACCGCTGCGTAGAAGCGCGGCAAGTCGCGACCCTCGCGCGCGAGCAACGCCTCGAAGGCCGGGACGAATTCGGTGTAAAGACCGACCGAGGCGAACTGGGCGTTGTTGGGCTTCCGCGCGAACCAGCGGTCGTAGCCCGCGAAACCGCCCCATTCCGCCCTGAGCGTGCGGTATTCGGCTTCGAGCCCGGCGATGATTTCGCGCTTGCGCTCCCGCATCGCCGCCGGCGCGATCCGCGTACGGTAGAGCGCGTCGAGCCGGTCGCGATACTTGAGCATGAGCCGCGCAAAATCCACGCGGGCACGCTGGTTGCGCTCGAATGCATCGCGCTGCCCCGCATCTCCGGCGCGCTCCATCCAGCGCCGCACACCCTCCCGCTCGACCGCCACCGCGAAGGACTCGTTGAACGCCGTGTCGCCCTTCGCGTACGCGACCTGGTGCGACAGCTCGTGGAAGATGAGCCCGGCGAGCCCGGCGTCGGGATAATGAATGAAGGTATTGAGCACCGGGTCCGCGAACCAGCCAAGGGTCGAATAGGCCGGCACGCCGCCCACGTAGACGTCCTGCCCCTGCCGCGCGAGCTCCGCGGCGAACCGCTCCGCCTCTTCCCGGGAAAAGTAGCCCCGGTACTTCACGCAGCCGGCGAACAAAAAGCACCATTCAAGCGGCTCCACCGAAAACTCCGGCGCCGCGAATACGTTCCACACCACGAACGGCCGTTCGAGATCGGCATAACGCCGGTAGCTCCGGTTGTCCGGCAGGTCCAGCTCGCGGCTGGCGAAATTGCGGATCTCGACGACGCGCGCGAGCCTGTCCTTCAGCGCCTGTGCCACCGCCGGGTCGGCGAGCACCTCCTCCACCGGCCGCTCGCGCCGCCATACGTCGAGCTGGCCGCTGACGGATTGCCAGTAGTAACCGACGTTGGCGCATCCGCCAACGAGCAGCAACGCTACCGCTGCCAGAAGGCGTGAGTAGTGAGTGGTGAGTGGTGAGTAGATCGCCATTTTCATTCAACCCGTTTCAGCGCAATTGTCCAATCATCACTCGCCAATCACGCTTCTTCATGCTGGAATGCCCCGTCCCGCAGAAACGCGCAAATCTGCCGGGCGACAACGCGCGATACGAGCATGCCCGAATGACTGACGTTGAGCACGATGCTGTCGCGCGCGCCCGGCAGCAGCGTCTCGGCGACGGTGACAGCGCCGTCGTTCGGCAGCGGCAGATCCGGCGCGACGATGCGCCCCATGCCTACCGGGAGCCGGCCGGCGATAACGCCGATCTCGATACCGCGGCCGGCCGCCGCGGGCACGCCTTCCCTCCACTCCGTGATGCTGCGCCCGAGCATGGCGCGTCCGCCCGGCAGGCGCGCGAGGCCACGGGCGGCGTGGCTGCCGGCCACCGGCGAGCCGACCAGCACCACGCGACCGGAATTCGGCGTATCCGGCCGCTCAAGCAGCCGCAACACGATCAGCCCGCCCAGGCTATGGCCGACGAAATGCAGCCGCGTTGCCGACAGCGACCGGCAGTAGCGCGCCAGCCGCTCGACGTTTTCAGAGAGCGCGAGCCGGACCGAGGGATAGGAATAAGAAACGGCGCGCCAGCCGCCCCGCTCGATCCGCCGCCGCATGAGCGACATGGCAATGCCGTGAACCCACAGGCCGTGCACAAGGATGACGGTTTCCGTCGTCATCCGCGAAATGCGTGATTCGTGATTGGTGAGTCGTGATTCGACCCTGCCTGTCGGCCGCGCGGCGGAGCGAGGCGAAGCCGGAACCCCGAATCACGAATCACGATTCACGACTCACGGGGTTCAGATCGCCGCGGCGCCGCGGTACACCGTGACCTGATCGGGGTCGAGGTGGCTCACATCGCCCCAAAGCTCCATGCGCCAGGCGTCGCCGTAGCCGAAGAGATTGACGCTGGCGTTGATCAGCGGCACCGGGCGAGGCTCGCCGTGACCGAGGCCGTGCGCCGCGCGGTAGAGCGCGTCGAGCACGAGGCCGTGGGTGACGACCACGATCTCCTCGCCGCGGTGCCGCCCGGCGATTTCCGCGAGGCAACCGAGGCAACGCAGCGAAAAGCCGCGCGCGCTCTCGCCGCCGGGCACCTCGTAGTCCGGGTCGCGGCTGGCGAAGCGCGCGTGCTCTTCCGGGTAGAGCGCCACAATTTCGGCCGCGAGCAGCCCCTCGAAGATGCCGAAGCGCCGCTCCTGCAGCCGCGGCTCGAGCACCAGTTCCCGGCCCGCGTGTTCCGCGATCGCGCGGGCGGTATCGCGCGCCCGCGAAAGATCGCTGCTGTAGAGCGCGCCGAAGGGCCGGCCCGCGAGCCGGCGCCCGAGCGCCTGCGCCTGGGCGAGCCCCACGTCCGAGAGCGGCGTGTCGGTCGTACCCTGCATGCGCTTCTCGCGGTTCCACGTCGTTTCGGCGTGGCGGATGATGATCAGTTTCGTTTCGTTCATGTATCCAGCCTTTCACTTCACCGGCGCTCAAACCACGCCCTGGGCGAGCATCGCGTCGGCGACCCTGACGAAGCCGGCGATGTTCGCGCCGTCCACGTAGTCGATGGTCCCGTCGGGACGCTTGCCGTACTGCACGCACATCTCGTGGATGCCGCGCATGATCGAATGCAGGCGCCGGTCCACTTCCTCGCGCGGCCAGGACAGCCGCATCGCGTTCTGCGACATCTCCAGCCCCGAGGTCGCGACGCCGCCGGCGTTGCTCGCCTTGCCCGGGCCGAACAGCACGCGGGCCGACTGGAATACGCCGACCGCCTCGGCCGTCGCAGGCATGTTGGCGCCCTCGGCCACGCATTTCACGCCGTTCTTCACGAGCTCGCGCGCGCTCGCGCCGTCGAGCTCGTTCTGGGTCGCGCACGGCAGCGCGATTTCGGTGGGGAAACCCCATGGGTTCGCGCCCGGGTAATAGCGCAGCCCGCACCGGCGCGCGAATTCCTCGACCCGGCCGTGGGGAACCCGCTTCACTTCGGCCAGGGCCGTGAGGTGCTCGGCCGTGAAGCCGTCCGGAGCGTGCACGGCCCCGTTCGAGTCCGAAACGCTGACAACCTGCGCATCGAGCATCATCGCCTTCTCCACCGCGTACTGCGCGACGTTGCCGGAACCGGACACCGACACGCGCATGCCCTCGAAGCTCATCCCCCGGCGCGCGAGCATTTCCTGCGCGAAATAGACCGTGCCGTAGCCGGTGGCCTCGGGCCGTATGAGGCTGCCGCCGAAGGCGAGCCCCTTGCCGGTGAACGTGCAGGCCGCGCTGTTCGCGAGCTTCTTCATCATCCCCGACATGAACCCGACCTCGCGCGCGCCGACGCCGATGTCGTCCGCCGGACACGGACGTGCCGGCGGG
>CAYSRR010000158.1:5913-6947 GCA_964433375.1 uncultured Streptomycetaceae bacterium | reverse complement strand
CGTCGCGAGTCCAGCCGAGTATACGGTCATTACCTGCAGATCCCCCGGCAGCGGACCGGCATATGTTACACCGGGATTGGCCAGGATCTCGGTAATTTGCGTGATGCCCGCCTCGCGCGCGCCCCGGCTTTCGCCCAGCCATTTCATCGCGGCGTAGCCGTTGGGGAAATGCTGCATGCGCGGTCCGACCGCTTCGATGATACCCAGGCGATCGAGCGCCTGCATCACGACCTTGCCGGCGGTCGCGGTCGCCGGGTCGGGGCAAACGACAGCGGAGGCGGCCAGCAGGAAGCCGCGCAACGCCTGGGGGGAGGCGACGTCGGGAAGCGGCGTTCCGGCCCGCACCGCGACCCCGGTGCCGACCTTGCCGAGATCGGCGCGCGAGCCGGGAACCACGTGCCCCGTGGAGGCCAGTTCGTCGATCAACGCGCCGGTCAGCACGATGACGTCCACCGCCTCGCCTGCCACGACGCGCGCCTTCATCGCGCCCACGGCGCTGTAATCCGCCTGAACTTCGCGCCCGGTGTCCCGCTTCCAGTCCGCGGCAACGCGCTCGACCACCGCTTGCGCCGCGCCGGCACTCAGTATTCTGATGGTCGTCATGTTCCGAATTTCCCGGCGGGCATCCTAGCATAGGTGCGCACGGCTACCGGGCGCGGTAAGCTGATCCCGGAACGGGCATCCGCCATGAAACAGGTCCACGCCGCCAAGCACGCGCCGGAAGCGCATCTCGTCAGGGGCTTTCTCGAATCCAACGGGATCGCCGCCGTGGTGCGCGGCGAGTTTCTCACCGGCGGCTGGGGCGAGCTGCCGGTGGACGTCTGCTCGGTCTGGATCACCGACGACCGCCAGTACGAGCGGGCGCAGGCGCTGCTGGTGGCGTTCCTGCGCGGCGATTTTGCCCGGGAATTCCGGGAACAGAACTGGCGCTGCTCTCAGTGCGGCGAGCAGATCGAGGGACAGTTCACCGAATGCTGGAATTGCGGGGCCACGCGTTCCGCTTGAGGGATGAGGGATGAGGGATGAGATTAGAG
>CAYSRR010000158.1:0-5903 GCA_964433375.1 uncultured Streptomycetaceae bacterium | reverse complement strand
CCGTGACAGTCGCGAACGCTCGCGAGACGGATCGCTGAATGGATATGGAACTCAAGGGACTGACCGCCCTCGTCACCGGCGCGTCGCGCGCAACGCCACCTGATCGCCCCGGACCGGCTAGACGGCGATTCGCGACATGACCTGCCAGAGGTCGCGCTTGGCCTCGAACCCCACCCCCGGCGCATCGGGCATGCGCACGTAACCGTCCACCACGGGCACGCCGTCGGCAAAACCGCCGAAAGGCTGGAACACGCCGGGATAGGACTCGTTGCCGCCCAGCCCGAGGCCGGCCGCGATGTTGAGCGACATCTGGTGCCCGCCGTGGGGGATGCAGCGGCGGGCGGACCAGCCGTGCTCCTTCAGCATCGCGAGCGTCCTCAGGTACTCGACCAGCCCGTAGGACAGCGCGCAGTCGAACTGGAGCCAGTCCCGGTCCGGGCGCATGCCGCCGTAACGGATGAGGTTGCGCGCATCCTGCATCGAGAACAGGTTCTCGCCGGTCGCCATCGCGTGTTCGTACTGCCCGGCAAGGCCCGCCTGGAGTTCGAAGTCGAGCGGATCGCCCGCCTCTTCGTACCAGAACAGCCGGTACGGCGCCAATGCCCTCGCGTACTCCAGCGCGGTCGCCAGGTCGAAGCGCCCGTTGGCATCCACCGCGACCTTCTCTCCCGAGCCGGTCAGCTTCACCACGGCCTCGATGCGCCGGAGGTCCTCGGCGAGCGACTCGCCGCCGATCTTCATCTTGACGACGGAATAACCGAGGCCCAGGTAGCGCTTCATCTCGTCCTGCAGCGCCTTCAGGTCCTTGCCGGGGTAGTAATAGCCCCCGGCCGCGTACACGAACACCCTGTCGTCGGCCTTGCCCCCGTTATAGCGCTCGGCGAGCAGGCGGTACAGCGGCTTTTCCTCTATTTTCGCGACGGCGTCCCAGACCGCCATGTCGAGCACGCCGACCGCGACCGAGCGCTCGCCGTGACCGCCCGGCTTCTCGTTCGCCATCATGCACGCCCAGATCCTGTGCGGGTCGAGATTGTCCCCGGCGTCGTCGACCAGCGTCCCGGGGTCGGCGCCCATCACGCGCGGGATAAACCGCTCTTTCAGGAGCCCGCTCTGCGCGTAGCGGCCGTTGGAATTGAACCCGTAGCCGACGACGGGCTTGCCGCCGCGCACGACATCGGTCACGACCGCGACCACGCTCGTGGTCATCTTGCTGAAATCGATATAGGCGTTGCGGATGGACGAACTGATCGGAACGACGGTTTCGTGGATGGCGACGATTTTCATGGCCTTAGAATATATCTCCCCGTTCGTACTGCTTCGGCCATGGCGCCTTCGTTTTCAGCGCTTTCGCGGCATGTATCGGCCAATACGGATCGTTCAGCAGCGCGCGCGCCATGATAACGATGTCGGCCTGGCCGTTGGCGATGACCTGCTCGGCCAGGTCCGGGCTGTAGATCAGGCCCACGGCGCCGGTGGCGATGCCGGCGCGGGAACGGATCGCGGCGGCGAACGGAACCTGGTAACCGGGATGGAGCGGGATTTTCTGTGCCGGGCTCAGGCCGCCGCTGGAAGCGTCGATCAAGTCCACCTTGCCGCCGCTCTTCAGCACCTGGCACAACTTCACGCTCGATTCCAGGTCCCAGCCGCCGTCGACCCAGTCGGTGGCGGAAAGCCGCACGAACAGCGGCTTGTCCTCCGGCCATTCCGAGCGCACCGCGTCCACCGCCTCGAGCACGAACCGGACGCGGTTCTCGAAGCTGCCGCCGTAGCGGTCCGCGCGCCGGTTCGACAGGGGCGAGAGGAACTCGTGCACGAGGTAGCCGTGCGCCCCGTGCAGCTCGATGACGTCGAATCCCGCCTCGCGCGCGCGCCGCGTCGACGCGGCGAACTGGTCGAGCACCAGGCGTATGGCCTTCTCATCCATTTCGGTCGGTACCGGATGGCCGTCGTTGAACGGCACCGGCGAAGGGGCCAGCGGAACCCAGCCGCCCTGCTCCGGCGCGAGCGGCTTGCCGCCTTCCCACGGCCGGGAAGTCGAGCCCTTGCGACCGGCATGACCGATCTGCATGCCCGCCACGGCGCCCTGCGACTTCACGAAGCGCGTGATCCGGGCAAGGGAGTCGCGCTGCGTGTCGTTCCACAAACCCAGGCAATACGGGGAGATGCGCCCCGGCGCGGAAACATGCACGACCTCGGTGAACACGAAACCGGCCCCGCCCACCGCGCGCGAACCGAGGTGCTGGAAATGCCAGTCGGTCGCCGCTCCCTCCTCCGCCGAGTACTGGCACATCGGCGACACCATAATGCGGTTCCTCGCCGTGATCGAACGGAACGTGACTGGCCGGAATAGGTGCGGGTCGCTCATCGAATTTCATTCATCCTTCATCACTGCCGGTCCGGCGACTTGCGCCGCTCGAAAGAAATCGCGGCATCCGCCTCGAGCGCGGCGATCTCGCTGCCATCGTAGCCGAGCTCGACGAGTATGCTCTCGGTGTGCTCGCCGATGGCCGGGATCGGGTCCATGCGCGGATCCGTCCCGGACAGGGTCGCGGGCGGCAGCAGCGCCGGGATTTCCCCCACCGGCGAGCCGACGTCGCGCCAGCGCTTGCGCGCTTTCAACTGGGCGTGCTGCCACACCTCTTCCGGCGAATTGATCCTCGCGTTGGCGATCCCGGCCGCGTCCAGCTTCGCCACCAATTGCTCGGCGGTCATGGTCGAGAATATCTTGTTTATGAAAATCGCGATTTCATCGCGATTTTCATTGCGTTTGAAATTCGTGTTGAAACGCGGATCGTTCGCGAGCGCCGGCTGGCCCAGCACCTTGTCGCAGAACATCGCCCATTCGCGCTCGTTCTGCAGCCCCAGCATCACGCTCTTGCCATCCCCGGTCTGGTAGCGGCCGTACGGCACGATGGTGGCGTGGTCCGGCCCGGTGCGCGGCGGCGCGGCACCGCCGAAATGGGCGTAATACAGCGGATACCCCATCCACTCGCCGAGCGCTTCCAGCATCGTCACCTCGACGCGCCCGCCCTCGCCGGTTCTCTCGCGCCGGTAGAGCGCGGTCAGGATCCCGGAGTAGGCATAGACGCCGGTCGCGATGTCGGCAATCGAGATGCCGACCTTGCTCGGCGTCTCCGGCGTCCCGGTCACCGACAGCACTCCCGCCTCGCTCTGCACCAGCAGGTCGTAGGCCTTCTTGCTGGCGTACGGCCCGGAATCGCCGTAGCCCGAGATGTCGCACACGACGAGCCGGGGATGCTGCTTCAGCAGGACCTCCGCCGCCAGCCCCAGCCGCGCGGCCGCGCCCGGTGCAAGGTTCTGGATGAACACGTCGGCCCGCGCGATCAACCGCGACAGGATGTCCTTCGCCTTCGGGTGCTTCACGTCGAGCGTGAGGCTTTCCTTGCTGCGGTTCAACCACACGAAGTGCGACGCCATGCCCTTGACCGTGCGGTCGTAGTCGCGCGCGAAGTCGCCCACCTTCGGCCGCTCGATCTTGATCACCCGCGCGCCGAGGTCCGCCAGGTGCCGCGTCGCGAACGGCGCCGCCACGGCCTGCTCCAGCGAGACAACGGTGATTCCGTCGAGGGGTCTCATCCTTGCCGTCCAAATGCGTGAGTGGTGAGTTGTGAGTGGTGAGTAGACAAATGCGTCGATGTTGCTTCGCTATGCATCGGTTCAGTCCACTCACTACTCACCAATCACTACTCACGCTGTTCAAAACGAACGCGGCATGCCAAGCACGTGCTCGCCGATGTACGACAGGATGAGATTGGTGGAGATGGGCGCGACCTGGTAGAGCCGCGTCTCGCGGAACTTGCGCTCGACGTCGTACTCCGCCGCGAAGCCGAAGCCGCCGTGGGTCTGCAGGCAGGCGTTGGCGGCTTCCCACGAGGAATCGGCCGCGAGCAGCTTGGCCATGTTCGCCTCCGCGCCGCACGGCTTGTGCGCGTCGAACAGGGCCGCGGCCTTGTAGCGCATCAGGTCGGCGGCCTGCACGTTGACGTAGGCGCGCGCGATCGGGAACTGCACGCCCTGGTTCTTGCCGATCGGCCGGTCGAAGACGGTGCGCTCCTTCGCGTATTTCGTCGCGCGGTCGGTAAACCAGTAGCCGTCGCCGATGCACTCGGCCGCGATCAGCGTGCGCTCGGCGTTGAGGCCGTCGAGGATGTACTTGAAGCCCTTGCCCTCCTCGCCGATCAGGTTCTCCGCCGGGATCTCGAGGTGGTCGAAGAACAGCTCGTTGGTTTCGTGGTTCACCATGTTGCGGATCGGCTTGACGGTCAGCCCCTTCTTCTGCGCCGTCCCGAGGTCGACGAGAAAGATGGACATGCCTTCCGACTTCTTCTTCACCTCGGTCAGCGGCGTGGTGCGCGCGAGCAGGATCATCAGTTCCGAATGCTGCACGCGCGATATCCACACCTTCTGGCCGTTGACCACGTAGCGGTCGCCCTTCTTCACCGCGACCGTCTTGATCTTCGTCGTGTCGGTGCCGGCGCCGGGCTCGGTCACGGCCATGGACTGCAGGCGCAGCTCGCCCGTCGCGATCTTCGGCAGGTACTGCCGCTTCTGCGCGTCCGAGCCGTGGCGCAGCAGCGTGTTCATGTTGTACATCTGCCCGTGACAGGCGCCGGAGTTGCCGCCCGAGCGGTTGATTTCCTCCATGATCACGGAAGCTTCCGTCAGCGTGAGCCCCGAGCCGCCATACTGCTCCGGGATCAGCGCCGACAGCCAGCCGGCCTTCGTCAGCGCTTCCACGAATTCGTCGGGATAGCCGCGCGCCTCGTCCACCTTCTGCCAGTACGCGCTGTCGTAATCCTTGCACAAGGCGCGCACGCCCTCGCGTATCTCGCCGTGGTCGTCGTCCCCGGTGGTTTTCATTGACGGGTCAAGTGTATTCTGGAATATTCAAACGATTATAAGGGGAAACGGCCCGCGGCCGTTTCCATCAAAAGGAGGAGCCGCATGTACTACGTGCAATCCAGGCGCCTGACGCTCGCCGGCGCGAAAAAGATGATGGATGTCGTCACCGCCGGGGCCGAGAAGGCCGGGTTCGCGGTCGCCGCCGCCATCGTGGATGCCGGCGGTCACGCCGTGCTGGTCCAGCGCATGGACGGCGGGCGCTTCCACACCGTGCACTCTTCCACCACCAAGGCGGTGTGCGCCGCCTCGAACAAGCGCCCGACGACGTCCAAGGGCGCGGCGGGACAGGACCTCGACACGGTGCACGCCCTCGGGCTCGCGCTGGCGGCCGGGCCGGACCGCTGGACGGCGATGGAAGGCGGCTACCCCATTCTCGTCGACGGCGAATGCATCGGCGGCATCGGCGTCTCCGGCGGCCCGTGGGAAATCGACGACCGCCTCGCGCGTGAGGCGGTGGAGGCGATCGGGGCCACCTGGCAGATCGACAAAAAATGACACAAGAACGCGTGCGAGTGGGCTGCCTGGGCATGGGCTGGTGGTCGGACGTCCTCGCCGACGCGATGCAGCGCTCCGGCCGCTTCGAGATCGTGTCGTGCTACACGCGCTCGGATGAAAAACGCCAGGCGTTCGCGAAGAAATACGGCTGCGCCGCGGCGCCGGGCTACGAAGCCATCCTGAAGGACAAGGGCGTCGAGGCCATCATCAACACCACGCCCAACAACGTGCACCTGGAGACGACGCGCGCCGCCGCCGAAGCCGGCAAGCACGTGTTCCTCGACAAGCCGATCGCCAACACGATCGCCGACGCGAAGGGCCTCACCGCGGCCTGCCGCCAAGCGGGGGTCGTTCTCGCGCTGGGATACCAGCGGCGCAAGGAAAGCCATTTCCGCTGGATCCGCAAGCAGATCGACGACGGGGTCTTCGGCAGGCTGGTCAACGCCGAGGCCAATATCTCCCGCGACCGGCTCGGCAAGATCGAC
>CAYSRR010000157.1:4652-6951 GCA_964433375.1 uncultured Streptomycetaceae bacterium | reverse complement strand
GCGGTCTGGCGCTCGCGCCGCCGGAACGTCACGACGGCGGGAACCAGTGAAAGCACCAGCAGCCCGGCGCCGAGCGCCACCGGCCAGAGGACGGGCTGGTTCCACTCCCGCTGCATCCCGGCCCGCTGCCTGGGGTCGACGCGCTGGTACTTGAGGCCGTTGTTCGCGATCGGATGGGGCTTGCGGTTGCGCACCCAGGCGTGGTGCAGGGTGTAGTCCCTGGGGAAAAAGCTCCACACCCACGGCGCGTCGAAGCGCGCGACCTCGACCATGCGGTCGATGATCGCCTGGCGCTCGGGGCCGTTGGTCATGCTCTTCATGCGCTCGAACAGGCGGTCGAACTCGGCGTTCCGGTAGTTGGAGGCGTTCGAGCCGGAGTCCTTCACCTTGCCCTGCGCGCCGTGCAGCAGGAACAGGAAGTTCTCGGGATCGGGATAGTCCGCGCTCCAGCCGAGAAAATAGAGCTGCATGTTGCCCTTGCGCAGCTTGTCCTGGAAGCGGTTCCAGTCGGTGGCGCGGATCGCGAGCTGCACGCCGATCTTCTCGAGCTGCTTCACGTACCAGTCGAGCCGCGCCTTGGCGTCGGGCCCGGTGCCGGTGGTATCGAGATGCACCAGCAGCGGCTGCCCGGTCTTCGCGTCGCGCCCGTTGGGGTAGCCCGCCTCCGCCAGCAGCTTCTTCGCGTGCTCGACCGATTTTCGGCGCGGCTGGTTGTCCACCCAGTCGTAGACGTACGGGTTGATGCCCTCCCTGCCCTCGCGGTAGCCGAAAATGCCCGGCGGTATCGGCCCCTGCGCGGCCACGCCCCGGCCGTTGCGGAAGATCGAGATGAATTCCTCCTGGTCCACCGCGATCGAGATCGCGTGCCGCAGCTTCCGCGCGCGCTCACCGTACCCCCCCACGACCGGGTCGAGCATGTTGAAGCCGAGGTAGAAGGTCGTGGCGGCGATCGAGGTTTCCAGCCGGATGCCGCGCGCCCGCATGTCCTCCGACAGCGTGGCATCGCCCTGCCCGGAGAACTGCACCGCCTGGTCGAAGGTGTCGGAGCTGATGCCGGAGGCGTCGTAGTAGCCCTGCAGGAACTTGTTCCAGTACGGGATCTGCTCCTTTTCGAGCGAGAACACGACCTTGTCGATGAACGGCAGGGGCTTGCCGGCGTCCCGGAGGCGCCCCGCTTCCGCGTCCCCCGGCTCGCCCTCGGCGGGGTACAGCTCGCCCTCGTAGTGGGGGTTGCGCTCGAGCACCATCTGCCGGTTGGGGTTGTTGACGGTCAGCATGTAGGGGCCGCTGCCGATCGGAAACCAGTCGAGCGAGATGTTCTTCTCCGCCATGCCCGGTTGCGCGTAGAAGCGGTCGGACTCGGGCGGGATCGGCGCGAAGAACGGCATCGCCAGCCAGTAGACGAACTGCGGATACTTGCCGTGCACGCGAACGCGGTAGGTGTGGCTGTCCAGCACCTGCGCGCCCGCCAGCTCGTAGCCGGCCAGATCGAGGAATCCTCCGTTGGGCAGCGCCTTGTCTGCTTCGGCCAGCGCCGCGGCGAGGTCCTTCAGCCCGACGATGTAGTCGCCCATCAACTGCATGATCGGCGAATGCAGCTTCGGGTGGGCGAGCCGCTTGATCTGGTGGACGTAGTCGGCGGCGACGAGCTCGCGCGTGCCCGTCAGCCGAAAATCTCCGATGGCGTGGATGCCGTCGAGATCGCCCGGCTTGAGGTCGTGATAGACGTAGCGGCCGGACGCGTCGCGCGCCAGCGCCGGGTGCGGCTGGTAGCGTATGCCGGGGCGGATGCGGATCACGTAATCGCTGTACGCGACCTCCTTCGCGTCGGCGCTGTCGGGCAGCCGCCGCCCTTTCGCGTCGTAGAACCGCGGGCGCGGCACCTCGGTGGCGGCGAACGGCACCAGCTCGTAGGGGCGCTTGAAATAGTGGTACTGCAGCGGCGGCTGGTAGATGTTGGCGATCAGCGCGTACTCGTTCGAGCTGTACGATTGCACCGGGTCGAGGTGCTTGGGCCGCTCCGAGAACGAGGTGAAGAGGACGTTGGCGTCCGTTGCGGATACCGGATAGGGGCTGTTCCACGGCGCGCCGCCGCAGCCGGCCAGCAGCGCGGCGGCGGCGAGCGAGGCGCGCAGGAACAGGGTCGGCATCGGGGGATATTACCAAAGGCGTGAATCGTGAGTCGTGATTCGACCCTTGCCTGGACGCGCCTCCCCGTCACTGTCGTGCTGTCCCTCCTAGGAGAGGCGGGAGCCAATCGAACTTTCCCCTCCTGCCGGAGGAGGGGTGGCGCGGAGCG
>CAYSRR010000157.1:513-4642 GCA_964433375.1 uncultured Streptomycetaceae bacterium | reverse complement strand
GCGAGCATCGCGAGCGCTGTGCGTAGGAGCGGGGTCGGCATCCGTGAATCTTACCAAAGGCGTGCATCACGACTCACGAATCATTCTTTTCAATACCCCCTTGAGGGGTACGACTCACGCTTTATAATCAAAGGCACCGCCCCCGTGTTCGCCCCGGGGTCCCCCATAACAAGGAAGAAACATGGGCTTGCTCCAGGACAAAACCATCCTCGTCACCGGGTTGCTTTCCAGCCGTTCGATCGCCTACGGCATCGCCCGGGCGTTGCACCGCGAGGGCGCGAAGCTGGCTTTCACCTATCAGGCCCCGGAGCTGCGCGAGCGCGTGGAGACACTGGCGCAGGAATTCGGGGCGGCCGCGGTACTGCCCTGCGACGTCGCCAACGACGCGGAGATCGACGCCCTGTTCGCCGAGCTGGGCAGGCGCTGGCAGGGCCTCGACGGCATCGTGCACTCGATCGCGTTCGCGCCGCGCGAAGCCCTGAAGGGCGACTTCCTGGACGGGCTCACGCGAGACGCGTTCCGGATCGCGCACGACGTCAGCGCCTACAGCTTCGCCGCGCTTGCCAGGGGCGCGCTGCCGATGATGGAAGGCCGCAAGGCGGCGCTCCTCACCCTCACCTACCTCGGCGCCGCGCGCGCCGTGCCGCACTACAACGTGATGGGCATGGCGAAGGCGAGCCTGGAAGCCGGCGTGCGCTACCTCGCGGAGAATCTCGGGCCGAAGGGCATCCGCGTGAACGGCATCTCTGCCGGGCCGATCAAGACGCTGGCCGCCGCCGGCATCAGCGGTTTCGGCAAGATCCTGAAGTTCGTCGAAGACAACGCGCCGCTGCGGCGCAACGTGACGATCGAGGACGTGGGGAACGCGGCCGCGTTTCTCATGAGCGACCTCGCCGCGGGCATCACCGGCGAGATCACCTACGTCGACTCGGGCTTCAATACGGTGGTAGGGGGTATGCGCGGGGAAGCGTAGCTTCCCCGTATAAGAAACAGTGACGCAGGCGCGTCACTGTTTCCTCTCGATCTGTTCCTTGTTGATCTTCACGCCGGCCCGCTGCCGCAGGCCCGCGACATAGGCCCCTATCGTTTCCTGCCCCTGCACCATGCGCAGTTGGTCGGATAGCGCCTTCGCCTTTTCCGGCGGTATGTTCCCGGCCTCCTGGACCCGGCTGACGCGCAGCAGTACGTAATCGCCTTGCAGGCTGTCCACGCCGGAATAGGACGGCAATTTCGTGGCGTCCGCGCGAAACGCCTGCTGCAGCACCGGCACGGGAATGTCCTTGGGCGGATCGTCCCGGCTCACCAGCTGCGGCTTACTCCATGACACCTGGGCAACCTTGCCCTGCCTGAACTCATCGAGCAGGCGCCGGCCTTCTTCCGCCGCCAGCCGCGCGGCCTCCCGCAGCGCCAGCCGCTTCTCGAGTTCCGCGCGCACCTCCTCGAACGGCCGGATGCTGGCCGGCTTGCTCTCGATCACGCGCGCCGAGACCAGGGTGCCGGGCGCGACCTCGACCGCTTCCGTGTTGCGCCGGTCCTTCAGCACCTCGTCGGAGAAAACCGCCGCGAGCAGCCTGGGATTGTCGAGCGGAGCCTCCGCGTTCGCGCGCGTCAGCCACCCGCTTTGCCGCAGCGGCGACCGGGTCAGATCCGCGGCCGGCTTGAGGCTTTCCGACTGCTCGTACACCGTGTTGCTGAAACCGTCCGCCAGATCGGCGAAACGCTGCGCCGCCAGCTGCTTGCGCATTTCCGCCTCGATCTGCCCATGCACTTCCTCGAACGCCTTGACCCGGCTCTCCCGGACCGAGAGCAGCCGTATGATGTGAAAGCCGTGCTGGGTCTCCACCGGCGCCGAGACCTCTCCCGCCTTCAACTGGAACAACGCGGTTTCGAAGGCGGGGGTGTCCTGCATCGAGCCGCGGCTGATGTATCCCAGGTCGCCGCCCTTCGCCGCCGAACCGGGGTCGTCCGACTGCTTCTTCGCGATCTCGGCGAACGCGGCCGGCTTCTTCAGCAGATCGCGGTGGATGGCTTCCGCCTTTGCCCGCGCCTTCTGCTCTGCCTCCGGGCTCGCGCCCGTCTCGACGGCCACCAGGATATGCGCCGCCTGGCGCGCTTCCTCCGCGCCGAACTGGCCGCGGTTGGCGTCGTAGTATTTCTTCACTTCGGCCGGATCGGGCTGGAGCGCTTCCATCAGCGCTTCCACCGAGAGCACCACGTATTCCACGCGCGCCTGTTCCGGCACCCGGAATTCCCCGGCATTGGCATCGTAGTACTGCCTGGCGGCGGCCGCGTCGAGCTTGACCCGCGCGAGAAAGCCGTCGGGCGACAGCGTCGCATAGCTGACCTCGCGTTGCTCGCCGGCCAGCCGGGCGAGTATCCCGGCGACGGTCCGCGGCACGAACCCGCTTCCCGCGAAGCCGCCGGTCAACTGCCGCAGCATCATGTCCTGCCGCACCCGCGCCTCGAACATGGCCGGCGTCATCCCTTCGGACAGCAGGGTCTGCTCGTAATTCGTATAGGAGAACTGGCCGTCGGCATCCTGGAACGCGGCCTCCGATCTGATGGCGGCCTTCAACTGTTCATCGGAGACCGTGATGCCCGCCTTGTAGGCCTGCCCGATCAGCAGGCGGCGCTGGATCAGGGATTCGAGCGTGGCCATGCGCAGCTCGGGACTGTCCAGCAGGCTGGGATCGATGCGCCCCCCCTGCAGCGCGCGCTGCAGGGCCATCTGGCGCTCGCGCAGGGCCCGCCCGAACTCCTCCTGCGTGACGGCATGGCCGCCCACCTGCGCGACCGCCTGGCCGCCTTCGGCGCCGCGGAAATAGGCATCGACGCCGAAGAGCGCGAACGGCGGCACGATCACGACCAGAAACCCGATCTGGACCAGCTTCTTGTTCTTTTCGATGAAAGCAAACATCACCGTACCCTGAAAATTATCCTGTTGGCCGTTAAAGAAAAAGGCGAACCGCGTTCGCCTTTTTCTCGAATCTGGCGGAGTGGACGGGACTCGAACCCGCGACCTCTGCCGTGACAGGGCAGCATTCTAACCAACTGAACTACCACTCCGGAAACCATCGTGCAACCATCACTGCTGGAACTGGTGGGTGCTGACGGGATCGAACCGCCGACATTCGCCTTGTAAGGGCGACGCTCTACCAGCTGAGCTAAGCACCCTGCAGGAACGCGCCCGCCATCACCTAACGGCGGCATGCCCAAGTATTTTGGGGTAGGTACGCTCGCGGCGCGCCTACCCCAAGTGGACCGTGCTACCGGAACGGTCAGTTTACCGCATCTTTCAATGCCTTACCAGCGCTGAACTTGGGCACTTTCGCGGCCTGGATGCGGATTTCAGCTCCCGTCTGGGGATTGCGCCCCACGCGCGCCTGGCGCTTGCCGACCCTGAATGTCCCGAACCCGACCAGCGTAACCGACTGCCCCTTCTTCAATGCGCTCGTGATCGCGCCGATGGCGCCATCGACGGCCTTCTCGGAGGCCGACTTCGAAAGGCCCGCTGACCTGGCGACGACTTCCACGAGATCGGCTTTGTTCATTTTTATGCCCCCTTTAACTCTCTGTAACCGAAACGGATTCCCTCCGCTGCCAGAGCCTCCGCGTGACAGGTGGGGAAGGCTGAGCGGAAAAACTTTTCTTGGTTGGTATGTCGGCGAACGCCGCTGTGAAATACGCGAGGACTTTAGCAAGCGTGAAAAGCCGGTGTCAAGCAAATGCAAAATAATTTTCCGCGTCCGCCGCGCGTCGTTGCGCAGTACGTCACACGCCGCGATGCGCGAACCGGAGAAGTGAAACGAGGTGCGGCGAATAAGTGATTGAGTGATTGAGGATAGCCGGCACAAGAAGATTGGCAATGCGTCGTACAAAAAAAGAAAGGGCGGCAACGCCGCCCTTTCTTTCCGGACAACCCGTCATGCAGCCATAACTAGTGCTTGACAGCGGCCGGCGCCGGTGCAGCCACCGGCGGCAGCGCCGAGGAGACGTCCTCGTCGGCGAGCGGCTCGGGCTTGCGCTCGAGCGCCAGCTCCAGCACGGTGTCGATCCACTTGACCGGGTGGATGTCGAGCCGGTTCTTGACGTTCTCGGGTATTT
This sequence comes from uncultured Streptomycetaceae bacterium, assembly GCA_964433375.1. Lineage (GTDB taxonomy): Bacteria > Pseudomonadota > Gammaproteobacteria > Burkholderiales > SG8-41 > SG8-41. Next base: position 538 of record CAYSRR010000157.1, on the reverse strand, counting down.
CCGCGAGGTCCTTGACGTTTTCTTC
>CAYSRR010000157.1:0-503 GCA_964433375.1 uncultured Streptomycetaceae bacterium | reverse complement strand
GCCGCCGATCGACGTGTGCCGGGCCCGCATCACCCAGCCGGTGTTGAGGCCGCCGATCTGCAGCACTTCGCCCCGCAGCGTGATCTCCCCGGTCATCGCCACGTCCGCGCGCACCGGAATGCCGGTCAGCGCCGACACCATCGCCGTGCAGATGCCGATGCCCGCGCTCGGCCCGTCCTTGGGCGTCGCGCCCTCGGGCAGGTGGATGTGGATGTCGTGCTTCTGGTAGAAGTCCGGCGGGATGCCGAGCTTGCGCGAGCGGCTGCGCACGACCGACAGCGCCGCCTGCACCGACTCCTGCATCACCTCGCCCAGCTTGCCGGTGGTGGTCATCTTGCCCTTGCCGGCCATGATCGCCGACTCGATGGTCAAGAGCTCGCCCCCTACCTCGGTCCAGGCGAGGCCCACGACCTGCCCGACCTGGTTCTTCTTCTCGGCCATGCCGTAGCTGTAGCGGCGCACGCCCAGGTACTTGTCGAGGTTGCGGGCGCTGACCGACACCT
>CAYSRR010000156.1:0-6964 GCA_964433375.1 uncultured Streptomycetaceae bacterium | reverse complement strand
CACGCGCGGTCGCGACGTTTTCAGCGGCACCTATTGAGGCGGAGCCGGCTGCGGCCGGTGCTAGAATCTCCGCATTCCCCGCGCGACGGCGGCGGCTGCCCGCGGGGAACGAGCGAGAGGAGGTGTGCCCATGTTGACTCCGACGCGTAGCGCCCTTGGATTCCTCACCGTATTGCACGTCGCCGTCGCTCTGCTGGGCTTTGCCCATGCGGCGCCGGCACAGGACGCGTTTCCCGGGAAGAGGCCGATCGCATTCATCGTGCTGTTTCCCGCCGGCAGCTCCGCCGACGTTACCGCGCGCGTGCTCGCGGAAGGCATGGGCCGGCAGCTGGGAACCCAGATCGTCGTGGTGAACCGGCCCGGTGGCGGCGGCGCGGTCGGCTACCGCTATGCCGCGGCCCAGGCCGCCGACGGCCACCACCTGGTGTGGAATTCCAACTCGATCTCGACCACCTATCACACCGGCATGCTGGCGTTCGACTACAAGGCGTTCGCGCCGGTGGCGCGCGTGCAGGTCGAGACCCCGGTGCTGTTCGTGAGGGGTGATGCGCCGTGGAAGAGCCTGGGCGAGCTCCTGCGGCACGCGAAATCCAGCCCCGGCAAGCTGAACGTCGGCAATTCCGGCACCGGCAGCCATACCCATTTCTCGTCGGTCTGGCTGTTCAGGACGGCCGGCGCCCGGGTCGTGGACGTGCCGTTCAACGCCGCGCAGGTGGTGCCGGGCCTGCTCGGCGGCCACGTCGACGCCGTGATGCAGTTGCCGGGCGCGCTCGCGGGCCTGGTGAAGGCCGGAACGGTGCGCCCGCTGGTCGCATTGAGCGGTGCCCGCGATCCATTTTTTCCGGAAGTGCCGACCGCGCGCGAGCAGGGCGTCGACGCCGTGGCCGAGTTGTGGCGCGGGGTGGTGGTGCCCGCGGGCACGCCGCGGCGAGTCATCGCGCGCCTGGAGGACGCGGTGCGCCGGACCGTGACCAGTCCCGAGTTCGCCAAAGCGACCGCGAAGCTGCTGGTCGCGCCCGCTTTTTTGCCGGCCGCCGGGTTCGGCAAGCTGATCGCCAAAGAGGACGCGGAGATTGCCCAGGCGGTCAAGGCGCTGGGCCTGCGGCAAGGCTCGAAGTAGTGCCGGGTTTGCGCCAGCCCGCGATCGTGGACATCGGCGCCGTCAAGCGCTTCCTGGTTTCCCTGCAGCAGGAAATCGTCGAGCGGCTGGCCGCGCTCGACGGCCGGCCGTTCCGGCGCGACGAATGGGCGCGTCCCGAGGGCGGGGGCGGCATCACGCAACTCATCGAGGACGGCGGGCTGTTCGAGCGCGCGGGCGTGAACTTCTCCCACGTCCACGGCGCCAGCCTGCCGCCGTCGGCGAGCGCCACCCGCCCCGAGCTCGCCGGCCGCTCGTTCCAGGCGATGGGCGTGTCGCTGGTGCTGCATCCGCGCAACCCGTACGCGCCGACCGTGCACATGAACGTGCGCTGCTTCGTGGCGGAAAAGCCCGGCGCCGCGGCGGTATGGTGGTTCGGCGGGGGCGCGGATCTTACGCCCTACTACCCCTACGCCGAGGACGCGCGCCATTTCCACCGCGCCTGCCGCGACGCGCTCGCGCCCTTCGGCGCCGAGCGCTACCCCCGCTACAAGAAATGGTGCGACGACTATTTTTATCTGAAGCACCGCGCGGAGCCGCGCGGCATCGGCGGCATCTTTTTCGACGATCTCAACGAGCCCGACTTCGCGACCTGCTTCGCTCTCGTGAAGAGCGTCGGCGAGCATTTCCTGCCGGCTTACGTTCCCATCCTCGAGCGGCGCAGGCAGACGGCCTACGGCGAGCGCGAGCGCGCCTTCCAGGCCTACCGCCGTGGCCGCTACGTCGAGTTCAACCTGGTCTACGACCGCGGCACGCTGTTCGGGCTGCAGTCGGGCGGGCGCACCGAATCCATCCTCATGTCGCTGCCGCCGCGCGTCGAATGGCGCTACGACTGGAAGCCCGAGCCGGGCAGCCCGGAGGAGCAGCTCTACACCGACTTCCTGGTAGCCAAGGACTGGATTACGGAATAAGGAATTGGCCGGGAATGGTCCCGGCCAATTCCTAAAACCAGCTCTTCAGCGATTTCACCCGCGACAGCAGCTTCTCGCCGACGGAGGCTTCGGCGCCCGACGCCGCGACCTTGTGCTGGCGGGTGAGGTGGGGGTTCTGCTTGAACGACTGGTAGCGGGTCAGCGCGTTCTGGACATGCTGGCGCAGCAGGTCCGGGCTCACCGGTTTGTTGATGAAGCGGAAGATCTGCGCCTGGTTGATCAGCTCGATCACCAGTTCCGAGTCGGAGGCCTCGGTCAGCACGATGGCCAGGATTTCCGGGCGTTCGTGCTTCAGGACTTTCAGGGCGGCGAGCGCTTCCTCGCCCCGGTTCGCGATGTCGACGACGATGAGCGCCGTCTCGTTCGCCTCCAGCAGGCCCAGCGCCGAATCGAAGTCCCTGGCATGGTGCACGGGGCAGGCGCCGCCGACGAGCCGCTTCACCGCGCCGGAGGTTTCCTCGTCCGCGCCGATCACCAGCACCGCCGCGTCGATCCGGTCGGGCACGATGGGCGGCGTCGTCGCGGTTTCGACGAGATCGAGCGCGATCGCCGCCGCCTGCCGCAGGGTGTCCTGGATTTCCTGGTTGTCCCACGGCTTGGAAACGAAGCGAAACACCTCGCCCTCGTTCACCGAGCCGACGATGGAGGCGAGATCCGAGTAGCCGGTCAGCAGCAACCGCACCGTGTTCGGCGCCGCTTCCTTGACCTGCCGCAGCAGTTCCACGCCGGTCATCTCCGGCATGCGCTGGTCGCTCACCACGACATGGGGCTGGAACTTCTTCACGAACTCCAGCGCCTGCGGGCCGTTGGTCGCCGTGAACACGTGGTAATTGGCGCGGAAGACCGAGCGCAGCGCCGTGAGGATGCGCTCCTCGTCGTCCACGAACAGGATGCGCGCCTTGCGGGTGCCGCCGGTCTCGGTCGCAGGCGCGGCAGGGGCCGCCGCGGGCGCAGCCAGGTTGGGCTGGGTGGGCGCGTCGGCCTTCGCGGGTTGCAGGCCGGCCAGCATGCGCGCGGCCTGGATCAGCTTGGGGTCGATGCGCTGGGTCGGTTCGTCCGCGATCGCGGTGGCCGCGGGTTCGCGCTGGCTCTGCCGGATGCTGGCTTCGATGCCCTTGACGAAGCCTTCGGAGAACTCCTTCGCGGTCTGGAAGCGGTCGGCCTGTTTCTTGGCGAGCGCCTTCTGCACCGCCCAGTCGAGCTGGGCCGAGATCTTCGGGTTGTACTCGGAAGGGTTGGCCGGGCGCTCGTTCAGCACCTGGCGCATCACCTCGGCGTTGTTGCCGGTGAACGGGCGCCGGTTCGCGAGCAGCTCGTAGGCGATCACGCCCACCGAGTAGATGTCGCTGCGGGCGTCGATGTCGGTGCCGAGGAACTGCTCGGGCGACATGTAGCCCGGCGAGCCCATGATTTCGCCCACCTGGGTGAGGGTGGAGGAGTCGATGCGCGCGATGCCGAAGTCGGTGAGCTTCAGGCGCCCGTCGTCGTTGATCAGGATGTTGGACGGCTTGATGTCGCGATGCACGACGCCCAGCTCGTGCGCGTAGCCCAGCCCGTCGAGCAGCTGGCGGATCAGCTCGCCGATTTCCTTCAGCCCGAATTTCGCCTGGTTCTGGATGTGGTGGAACAGCGACTGGCCGTTGACGAGTTCCATCACGATGTAGGCGATTTCCAGGTCCTCGCCGTAGTCGTAGATCGCCGTGATGCGCGGGTGCGTGAGGCGGCCCACCGCCTGCGCCTCGTGCCGGAAGCGCGTCAGCGCGTACTGCAGGTCGGCCGGGTCGAGCGCCGACTTGGTGATGGTCTTCACCGCCACCGGCCGGTGGATCGCGGGATCGAAGGCGCGGTAGACGATGCCCATGCCGCCCTGGCCGAGCACGCCCTGGATCTGGTACTTGCCGATGGCGGTGGGGGTGTCCATGGTGTGTCGGGCGGGGGTGCGCTCAGGCGGTTTCCTGGGCCGGCTCCGGGGGGGTCAACGGTAGCACTACCGTGAACTTGGTGCCAACCCCGGCGGCGGAGTCCACGCTGATGGTGCCGCCGTGCTGCTGGATGATCTTGTAGACGATGGAGAGTCCCAGCCCGGTGCCCTTGCCCACGTCCTTGGTGGTGAAGAACGGGTCGAAGATCCTGGGCAGGACGTCCGCCGGTATGCCCTTGCCGTTGTCCTGAACTTCCACCGCGACGTGGTCCGTGTCCTGGCGGCGCGTGGTGAGCGTGATCACGCCGCGCCCGGGCTCGACCGCCTGCGCCGCGTTGTTGACGAGGTTGAGGAACACCTGGTTCACCTGCGACGGCGAGCAGGTGACCGGCGGGATGTCGCCGAAGTTCTTCTTCACGGTGTGGTCCTTCAATTCGTGCTTGGCGAGCAGCAGCGTGCTCTCGAGCCCCTCGTTCAGGTTGAAGGCGGCCATCTTGCTGCGGTCGAGGCGCGAGAAATTCTTGAGGTTCACCACGATCTCGGAGATCTGGGTGATGCCGTAAAGCCCGTCCTTCAGCAGGGTCTGCAACTCCTCCAGCACGTGATGCTCGCGGAATTGCCCGAGCAACTGTTCCGTCAGCGCGAACTGCTGCGCCAACTGGTGGGGATTGGCCGCGCCCGAGCGCAGCAGCTCCAGCAGTTTCTCGGCCTCGGTCGCGATCTGGTCGAGCGCGGGCAGCCTGGCGGTCACCGAGCCCAGGCTGTTCTTGACGTAGGCGAGCGGCGTGTTGATCTCGTGCGCCACGCCCGCCACCATCTGGCCGAGCGAGGACATCTTCTCGGTCTGGATCAGCTGGGCCTCGGATTCCTTCAGCTGCCGCAGCGCTTCCGACAATTCACGCGTGCGCTCCACCACCCGCCGCTCCAGCTCCTCGTTCGCCCGGTTGAGCAGCCGGTAACTCGCCAGCAGGCGTGTCGCCAGGTAGGCGAGCAGGATCAGCAGCGCGCCGGAGTAGGCGACGAGGTAGGCGCCGTAGAACTCCTGGCGGGTGAGCGCGGCTTCCAGCTCGTTCGAGTACGCATTGGTCAGGCTGTCGACGCGCGGCCCCGCGGTGAGGAACGAGAGCTTCGCGAACAATTCCTGTTCGGCCTTCCGGGCGCCGAGCAACTGCTGCACGTGGCCGTCGAGGCGCAGCACGCCGTCGCGCAGCGCGGGCGGCAGGCGCACCGCCGCGTGGCGCAGGTCGGCTGCGACCGCCTCGACCAGCTTGCGCTGCGCTTCGCCCGGCGCGAAATAATAGCGCTGCACCTCCGCGATCGCCTGCACCGCCGTGCTCTCCGCCGCCACCAGCCGTTCCCGGTCGCGGAAGTCCTGCCACGAGCCGCGCACGAGGCCCGCAACCTCCGTGTCCGAAGCGAGCACTTTCTCGAGCACCTGCTTGGCGCCGGCGTTGGCCTTGCGGTACTGCTCCACCATCTCGGCCTTCAGGGAGAAAGCGCGCAGCAGCTCCGGCAGCCCGCGCGAGAGCACCGGGCTGCCGATGGCCTGCGCGGCCGCCTCGAGTTCCTTCCGGGCGCGGGCCAGCGCCGGGTTGTAGTCCGCAACCGGCGGTTGCGGGGGCCCCAGCTCGGAGCGCATGCGCCAGGTGTCCACGTCCCAGCGGGCGTCGATCTCCTTCAGGTCGCGCAGCGTCGCCAGCACTTCGTTGCCGCGCTTGATGCCGGCGCCCTGGGTCTTGATGTAGAGAAAGCCGAGGATGGCGGCAAGCACGACGCAGGCCGCGACGATCAGCGCCGTGCGGGCGGTTTTCATCGCCAGGATGCGCCGCAGCCCCGCCAGGAAGGCGGTCGACGGCGTCGTTATCGCGCGCTCACTCATTTGACTCATACACCCGGCTCATTCGCCTAAATAGGCCTGCCGCACCTGGGGATTGGCGAGCAGGCGCTGCGCGTCGTCGGCGATCGTGATGAGGCCGCTTTCCATCACGTAGCCGCGATGGCAGGTCTCGAGCGCGAGCCGGGCGTTCTGTTCCACCAGCAGCAGCGTCGCGCCTTCGGCCGCGATGGCGCGTATGGTGTCGAAGATGCTCTGTACCATGAGCGGCGCGAGGCCCATGCTGGGCTCGTCGAGCAACAGCAGCCGCGGCCGGCTCATCCACGCGCGCCCGATCGCCAGCATCTGCTGTTCTCCCCCTGAAAGCGTTCCCGCGAGCTGCCGGCGCCGCTCCGCGAGCCGCGGCAGGCGTTCGTATACGCGGCCGAAATCCGCCTGGATGCCCGCCGCGTCGCGCCGGCTGTAGGCGCCCATCGCCAGGTTTTCCTCCACGGTGAGCCGCCCGAACACGCCGCGTCCCTCGGGCACCAGCGCCAGTCCCCTGCGCACCAGCTCGTGCGCCGGACGCGCGGTAATGTCGTCGCCATTATAGTGGATGCGCCCGGCGGCCGGCCGCAGCAGGCCGGCGAGCGCTTTCAGCGTCGTCGTCTTGCCGGCGCCGTTGGCGCCGATCAGCGTGACGAGCTCGCCCGCGCCCACCGCGAGATCGATGCCCTTGACGGCGTTGATGCCGCCGTAGGAGACCTTCAGCCCCTTGACTTCAAGCAATCTCGCCTCCCAGGTAGGCGGCGACGACCGCGGGGTCGTGCCGTACTTGCACCGGCGCGCCTTCGGCGATCTTGCGCCCGTAATCGAGCACCGCGACCCGGTCGCACAGCCCCATCACGAGCTTCACGTCGTGCTCGATCAGCAGGAGCGTCATGCCGTCGCCGCGGATCCTCTCGATCAATCGCGTGAGTTCCGCGCGCTCGGTGGCGTTCATTCCGGCGGCCGGCTCGTCGAGCGCGAGCAGCTTCGGCTCGGTCGCCAGCGCGCGCGCGATCTCGAGGCGCCGCTGGTCGCCGTAGGACAGGCTGTAGGCGGGCTCGGCGGCGCGCCCCGCGATGCCGACGTACTCGAGCAGGGCGTAAGACCGCGCC
>CAYSRR010000155.1:0-6988 GCA_964433375.1 uncultured Streptomycetaceae bacterium | reverse complement strand
CTGGAGGTGCTGCGCGAGCCGCTCGAGTCGGGGCGTATCAGCGTCTCGCGCGCCGCGCGGCAGGCCGAGTTTCCCGCCGAGTTCCAGCTGATCGCCGCGATGAATCCCTGTCCCTGCGGCTACCTCGGTCATCCCAACGGCCGCTGCCGCTGCACGCCGGAGCAGGTGGCGCGCTACCGCCGGAAAATCTCCGGCCCGCTGCTCGACCGCATCGACCTGCAGGTGGAGGTGCCCGACGTGCCGCAGGAAGAGCTCACCCGGGCCGCCGGGGGCGAGCCGTCGGCGGCGGTCCGCACGCGCGTCGAGGAAGCCCGCGCCCGGCAACTGAAACGCCAGGGGCGGTCCAACGCCGCGCTGCCGGCGCGGGACGTGGACCGGCATTGCGCGCCGGACGCTCCGGGGGCGACACTATTGAAGCAGGCGATCAGCCGGCTCGGCCTGTCGGCACGCGGTTATCACCGCGTGCTGAAGGTCGCGCGCACCATCGCCGATCTGGCGGGCGCAAAAGCGATCGGCGCCGCTCACGTGGCGGAAGCCGTTCAGTACCGCCGCCTGGATCGCATGCCGCCGTAGCAGCACAGGCGTTGGCTACCCCGTCGCCCGCCGCTGTTGCCACCACTGCCTGAGCCAGCCGGCGTTGCCGCCCAGCTCGATGATTTCCTGCAGCGCGTCGGGGACCGGCGGGTACTCGCGGCGGATGTCGCGGGTATGGTTGATGAAGAAGCCGTCGCGGAAATCCACCTCGAGTTCGTCGCCGGTCTCGCACAGCTCGGTGGCGTTGATGCAGTCGGTGAGCGTGCGCACGCCGCAGCCGACCGCGGCGCGGTAGGCGAGGAAGGGCATGGACTCGCAGACGAGGCCCAGCCCCAGCGCCTGCATCGCGATATAGCCGTTCATCTTCGGGCCCATGCCGAAGTTGCGTCCCGCGACGATGATGTCGCCGGGCCGGCAGCGCTCGTGAAAGCCCGGGTCCGTTTCCGAGAACAGGTGCGGGACGATGTCCTTCGCGTCGAAATGGCGCCCGACGATGATCCAGTTCGGCACCACGCCGCCGGGGTGCGGCACGTCGTGGCCGAGCCGGTAGCAGCGGCCTTTCAGCTTCCACTCGAAATCGCTCATGCGCCCGCCGCCTTGCCGGTAATGAACTCGCGCGGGTCGGCGATTTTGCCCGCCACCGCGGAGGCGGCGACGGTGGAAGGGTTGCCGAGATAGAGCTGCGCGTCCTTCGCGCCGAAGCGGCCGGAATTGTTGTTGGCGGCGGTGGAGATCGAGACCTCGCCGGAGTGCACCGGCCCGACCACCGCGTCGTTGCACGGCCCGCAGCCCGCCGGCAGCATCACCGCGCCGGCGTCGATGAACACCTGCAGCAGGCCGTCGCGCGCCATGCGCTTCACGGTCGCCTCGGAGCCGGGCGCGACGAACAGCCGCACGCCGGCGGCGATGCGGCGTCCCCTCAGCACGGCGGCCGCCTGCTCCAGGTCCTCGTACATCCCCGAGCCGCAGGAGCCGATGAAGGCGTGATCGACCGCCTTGCCCGCGACCTCGCCCAGGTCCACCGCGTTCTGCACGCCGCCGGGCAGCGCGATCTGCGGCTCGAGCGCGCCCACGTCGACGGAGAGGTCGGCCTCGTAGACGGCATCCGCGTCGGGATAGACCGGGGTGAAGGGCTTTTGCGCGGCGGCGCGGGCGCGGGCCAGTATCGCTTCCGACGGCGGCACGAACACCCCGTAGGCGCGCATCTCGGTCGGGCTCGAGCACAGCGCCGCGCGCGCCGCGAGGTCGAACGGGTCCAGATCACCGGCGTACTCGATCACGCGGTAGTCGAGATCGGCGTCGAGCACGCCGCGCTTGAACAGCGAGGAGATGTGAAACCCGACGTCGCGCGCGTGGACGCCGGGGCGCAACTGCCCGCGCAGGGTCAGCCGCACCGTCTTCGGCACCATCACCCAGTTGGTGCCGGTGGCGAGTACGCGGCTGATCTCGCCGCCCATGCGGAAGCCGAAAGCGCCGATGGCGCCGGCGTTGGTGGCGTGGCGGTCGTTGTCGAAATAGAACATGCCCGGCAGCAGCAGGCCCGTTTCCATCGGGAAGATGTGGCCGTGGCCGCCGCGCCCGACGTCGTAGAACTGCTTCACGCCCCACTGCTTCGCCGCTGCGCGATTGAAGGCGCCGCGCTCCGCGGCGCGCGCGCTGCCGTAGATGACGTCGTGGTCGGTGACCATGATCACCTTGTCGGGCGTCGCGAGACGGCCGATGCCGAGCGCGTCGAGCTCGCGCTTGGCGCCCATCACCACGCCGTCGTGGATCATGATGAAGTCGGGATCGGGGCTCACGACCTCGCCCGGGCGCACGGCGTCCCTGCCGCTTCTGCGCGCCAGCACCTTTTCGACCGCGGTCATGCCCATCGTTTGCGCCTTTTTTCTTTCCAGGCGATATTGTAATCTCCGGGGAGCGGCCGACCAACATCCGGCATGGATGTTGCTCCGAAGCAGAGCTTCGAAAACGATACAGCCAAGGAGCGTTACATGAAATCTTCCCGAAAATTTCTCGTTGCCCTGATTTCGTGCGGCGCGCTGCACGCCGGGGCGTGCGCCGCCGACTATCCGGAGCGGCCGCTGCGCCTCGTCGTGCCGTACTCGGCGGGCGGCTCGACCGACACGGTGGCGCGCATCGTCGGGGCGCGCCTGTCGGAGCGGCTGGGCCAGCAGGTGGTGCTGGACAATCGCACCGGCGCCGGCACGATCATCGGCACGGAGATCGTCGCGCGCGCCGCACCCGACGGCTACACGCTGTTGATGGCGACGCCGCCGACCGCGGTCAACCCTTCCCTTTACGCGAAGGTGCCGTACGACCTGAAGCGGGATTTCACCGCCGTGACGAACGTCGCCGCCTCGAGCAACCTGCTCGCCGTGCATCCGACCGTCGCCGCCGCGTCGACACGCGAGCTGATCGCGCTGCTGAAGGCCGCGCCCGGCAAATACAACTACGGTTCCAGCGGCATCGGCGGCGCCGGGCACCTGGCGATGGCGTTGTTCGAAAGCATGGCGGGCGTGAGCGCGGCGCACGTGCCGTACAAAGGCGGCGCGCCCGCGGTGGTCGACCTGGTAGCGGGCCGGATTTCGCTGATGATGGCCAATCTCACCACGGCGCAGCCGCACATCCGCGCCGGCCGCCTGCGTGGGCTCGGCATCGGCAAGAAAACGCGCTCGCCGCTGTTTCCCGAGATGCCGACGATCGCCGAATCCGGCGTGCCCGGCTACGAGGCCAACAACTGGAACGGCGTCGTCGTGCCGGTCGGCACGCCGCGCGCGATCGTCGGTTTGCTGCACCGGGAGATCACGGCCGTGCTCAAGGAGCCGGTCATCGCCCAGCGCATGGCGGCGGCCGGCCTCGAGCCGATCGGCGACACGCCGGCGCAGTTCGCGGATTACCTGGCCGCCGAGGCGGCCAAGTGGGGACGGCTGGTGAAGACCGCGGGCATCAAGGCGGAATGAGCAATCCGCCGGTACTGGATCGGCAAATTCCTAAAGGTTGATATTGATGTTCTTCGTCTGCGTGAACGACAGCAGTTCCTGGTAGCTTTCCTCGCGGCCGTTGCCCGACTGTTTGTAGCCGCCGAAGGAGACGCCGAGGAAGTGCGGGCCGGCGCCGTTCACCCAGATGAAGCCCGATTCGATGCGGGATGCTGCGCGGTGCGCGTTGGCGAGGCTCGTCGTCCACACCGAGCCGGTCAGGCCGTGCTCGACCGAGTTGACCTGCTCGAACAGCTCGTCCTCGTCCTTCCACTTGAGCACCGACAGCACCGGCCCGAAGATTTCCTCGCTGGCGATGCGCATCTTCTGGGTGACGTTGGTGAACACGGTCGGCTCGACGAAGAAGCCGCCGGCGAGTCTCGGGTCGTCGGGCCGCTTGCCGCCGTAGGCGAGCGTTGCCCCTTCCGACTTGCCGATCTCGATATAAGAGAGGATCTTGTCCAGCTGGGCCTTCGAGATGATGGCGCCCATGGTGGTGTCCATCTCGGTGGGGATGCCGGGCTTGTGGTTCTTCACGTGTTTCAGCACGCCCTCCAGCACGCGGTCGTGGACCGATTCGTGGATGAACAGCCGCGAGGTCGAGCCGCAGGACTGGCCGCACCAGCTGAAATTCATGCCGCCCACGGCGCCTTTCGCCGCCTTCTCGAAGTCGGCGTCGGGATAGATGATGCAGGCGTTCTTGCCGCCCAGCTCCAGCGAGACGTGCTTCAACCGGTCGGCCGCGGCGCGCGCGATGGCGCGGCCGGTCGGGACTGAGCCGATCAGGGAGACCCACGGCACCAGCGGGTGCGCGACCAGCGCCTGGCTGCCGGCGACGCCGCAGGTGAGGATGTTCAGCACGCCCGGCGGCAGGATGCCGTCGGCGATCTCCAGGAAACGGTAGGCCGATAGCGGCGCCTGGTGCGGCGGTTTCATGATGACCGTATTGCCGGCGGCGATGGCGGGCGCCGCCTTGGCGGCGGTGAACATGACGGGATGGTTGTAGGCGACGATGCGCGCGCACACGCCGTACGGCTCGCGCACCGACATGTTGACCACGCCGTCGCCCATCGGGATGGTTTCGCCCTTCAGCTCGGTGACGAGGCCGGCGAAGAACTCCCATTGCGCGACCGCCGTGTTGATGTCGCGCATCATCTCGCGCACCGGGTTGCCGCAGTTGATGGCATCGAGCATGGCAAGCTCTTCCGCGTGCGCGCGCAGCTTCGCCGCGACCTGCTTCATCAGCGCGGCGCGCTCGAGCGGCTTCACCGCGCGCCACGTCCTGAACGCGCGATGCGCGGCCCGCACCGCGGCATCGACATCTTCCGCGTTGGCTTCCGCGCACGGCCCCAGGTTTTTGCCGGTGGCCGGGTTGAGCGTGTCCAGGTAGCCGCCCCGGGGTTTCTGCCAGCGACCGTCGTAGTACAGGTCGCGGTGCCGCGGCAGCATGGCGTCGAGCCGGTCGGCCGGCGCGGCGGGTTCCTTGATCGGGTTCATGGACATCTTTCCGGGCGGGCCGCTTTCGAGGAGCGGGGAGCGAGGAGTAAGGAGTGAGGGGTGAGGAGAAAAGTAGGTTGACCGCGGTACGCAGGCCCCCTCACACCTTTCTCCTCACCCCTCACTGTTCTAGCACTGCTCCCACGGCAGTCCTTCGTGGCGCCAGCCGGTCTTCGAATTGCGGTGATGGTTTTCGTCGAGCTCGCCCTCGAAACCGTGCAGCACGTTCCAGACCTGGGTGAAGCCGGCTTCCTCCAGCGCCCGGCCGGCGTCGAGCGAGCGGTTGCCGCTGCGGCAGATCAGCACGATGGGACGGTCCACGCTCGCCGCCTTCTTCACGTGCGCGACGAAATCGGGATTCACTTCCCAATTCGGCCCGTCGTTCCACGGCACGAGGATCGTGCCGGTCGGGTGGCCGACGAACAGGTACTCCATTTCGCTGCGGCAATCGACGAACACCGCGTTCGGGTTCTTCTTCAGGAACTCGTGGGCCTGCCTGGGCTCGAAATGCTTCATCGGATAATTTCGCTCGCTGAATCGCGAACGAAATTATAAGGTCAACCGGGCTGAAACCGCCAGAAAGAAGAGGTTTGGCGGTAAAATGCCGCCCTTTGTGCCTGAGGATTTTGTCGGTCCCAGGACCGACAAAATCCTATCAATATGCCCAATTCCGCCGCCCAGCTCCAGGATCTCCTCCAGCGCCGCATCCTGATCCTCGACGGCGCCATGGGCACCATGATCCAGCGCTACAAGCTTGGCGAGGCGGAGTACCGCGGCTCGCGCTTCGCCGGTTTTTCGCACGACGTGAAGGGCAACAACGAGCTGCTGGTGCTGACCCAGCCGCGGATTATCCAGGAGATCCACGAGCAGTACCTCGCCGCCGGCGCCGACATCATCGAGACCAACACCTTCGGCGCCACCCGCATCGCGCAGGCCGACTACCGCATGGAAGACCTCGCGTCCGAGATGAACCTCGCGGCGGCGAAGCTGGCGAAAGCGGCCTGTGAAAAATTCTCGACCCCCGATGCCCCGCGTTTCGTCGCCGGCGCGTTCGGGCCCACGCCCAAGACCGCGTCGATCTCGCCCGACGTCAACGACCCCGGCGCGCGCAACGTCACTTTCGACGATCTGGCCGCGGCGTACCTGGAGCAGGCGCGCGCGCTGGCGGACGGCGGCGTCGACCTGTTCCTGGTCGAAACCATCTTCGACACGCTGAACGCCAAGGCCGCGCTGTTCGCGATCGACCAGTACTTCGAGGAGTCCGGCAGGCAACTGCCGGTGATGGTGTCCGGCACGGTAACCGACGCATCGGGCCGCATCCTCTCGGGGCAGACGGTCGAGGCGTTCTGGAATTCCGTGCGGCACGCGAAGCCGGTCACCATCGGGCTGAACTGCGCGCTCGGCGCGGCGCTGATGCGGCCGTACATCGCCGAGCTGTCGAAGGTCTGCGACGCGCCCATCTGCATCTACCCTAACGCCGGCTTGCCGAACCCGATGAGCGACACGGGTTTCGACGAGACGCCGGACATCACCTCGTCGCTGCTGAAGGAGTTCGCCGAGGCGGGCTTCGTCGACGTCGCCGGCGGCTGCTGCGGCACCACGCCCGAGCACATCCGCGCCATCGCCGAGGCGGTAAAGGCGCTGCCGCCGCGGCCGGTGCCGCCGCCCGACCACAAGCTGCGCCTGTCGGGGCTGGAGCCGATGAACATCGACGACGACTCGCTGTTCGTCAACGTCGGCGAGCGCACCAACGTCACCGGCTCGAAGGCGTTCGCGCGGCTGATACTGAACAATGAGTACGACGCCGCGCTCGCGGTCGCGCGCCAGCAGGTCGAGAACGGCGCGCAGATGATCGACGTCAACATGGACGAGGCCATGCTCGACTCGAAAGCGGCGATGACGCGCTTTCTCAACCTGGTGGCGACCGAACCCGACATCGCGCGCGTGCCGGTGATGATCGATTCCTCCAAGTGGGAAGT
>CAYSRR010000154.1:0-7058 GCA_964433375.1 uncultured Streptomycetaceae bacterium | reverse complement strand
CCCGCCGAGCGCTGCGCGCTCTGCCGCGACCTCGGCGCCGACCGGGTCATCGACTACAGGCAGGAAGATTTCGTCGAGATCGTGCGTGAAGCCGGCGGCGCGAACGTGATCCTCGACATCGTCGGCGGGCCCAACATCGAGAAGAACTTCAAGGCCGCGAGCCACGACTGCCGCATCATCCAGCTCGCGTTCGCGGCGGGCTCCAGGGTGGACATCAACCTGATGCCGGTCATGCTGAAGCGGCTCACCTATACCGGCTCCACGCTGCGCACCCGGCCGCCGGCCTACAAGGCGGGGATCGCGCGGGAGCTCGAGGAGAAAGTCTGGCCGCTGATCGAAAGCGGGCGCATCCGCGTGGTGACCCGCCAGACCCTGCCGCTCGCGGAGGCCGCCGCGGCCCACGCGCTGATGGAATCCGCGCGGCACACAGGCAAGATCGTCCTCACCGTCGCCTGAGTCCGCACCACCATTAAAAAAGCCCGCGCACGCGCGGGCTTTTTTTCAGGAGACGGCCGTCCTCAGATGAGCTGCGGCTGCGCCGGCTCGACGCCCTCGATGGTCCTGGCCGGGCGGCGGCGCAGCAGCGAGATGTCGCCTTCGACCGCGATCGCCTTGGCGTGGTTGATGTTCTTCTCGAGCTCGTCGAAGTAGACGTTCTGCCCGCCGAAATGCTCTTCGATGTAGTTGTAGCAGCCGCCCAGGTCCTGCTTCAGGCGCTTGGTTGCGCCCTGGTAGAAGCGCGGCGTCTTGAAGATCAGGTCCGCGGCCGACGAGAAGATGATCTCCTCGCTGCCGTCCTTGTGGCGCCGGCGGGCGATGCCGCCGCGCACGAACTCGGGGTAGAGCCGGTCGTAGCACTTCTCGAGATAGCAGCGGTCGGCCATCTGCGCGAGGATGTCCGCGCTGCCGAGCAGGTTGCCGATCAGGCGGAACTCGGGTCCCGGCACCTTGATCCGGTTCGTCGGAACCTCGTAGCCGGTAAAGTGGATGACGCGCGAAGCCGTCTGGGCCAGATCCGCCATGCCGATGTCCGGCAGGTATTCCTCCAGGAAGCGCCCGCCGCGCGACACGTGCACGGAAGTGTACTCGGCGCCGTTCGCGTGCTTGGTGTCCTTGCGGTGCCGGATGTAGCCGCAATCGTGATAGAGCGCGAGGACGATGCCGAAGCGGAACAGCCGCTCCGGAATGATGTCGGTGCTGGTCGAGCGCACGCAGCCGTTCATCAGCCGCGCCATGCCCAGCGTCACGTCCAGCACGTGCTGAACGTCGTGGTAATCCGTGTCGCACTCGTGGTAGCCGGGGTACTCGCCCCGGTACAGCCGGCCCAGGTCCGTGAACGCCTTGCCGAGATTCTGCGGCGTGTCCTGCTGGTAGAGATCCTGGTAGATGCGGCAGACTTCCTGGGATACGTCGCGCGGGTCGGTGGTGTTGACGCTGTTGGTGACGTCGTAATCGTTGCGGCGCTCGCGTTGAGTCATGTCATTTCGCCCGCTTATTCGCGCCGCGCGTCCAGTCCGCGAAAGCATTCCGGTCGGCCGACAGCAATTTTTCGTGTGATTTTAACGACGTGATAGCGGGGTATTAGACTATAATGAAACAATTATTGCAATGCCGGTTCGGGCATGTAAAGCCGAAGCCATTCAAGGCAGTAGCTGCATCCGGCGGGCAATCTGGGAGGACGGACGTTCACGGCGCGGCGGTGATTGAGACCGCCGGTCTTGCATCGTATTGAAAAACCCGAAAAAATCCGCTCATGGCCATACACCCCAAGACCATTTACACCAAGACGCCCAAGGGCGTGCTTGAAGTCAAGAACAAGACCGCCAAGCTCGACCGTGCCCACGGCCAGGTCTTCGTCACGGTGGACGGCAAGTCCACCGTCGCCGACCTGAGCAAGAAAATGGGCATGGAAGAGAAAAAGCTGCACGAGATCATCGAGAAGCTGACGGCGGACGGCTTCCTCCGGGTGTTCTCCTCCCCCGAGGCCGCGCCGGCACCGGCGGCTGCGGCGGCCAGGACGGCTGCCCCCGCGCCCGCCGCGGCGGCGGCCGCGGCGGAAGACGACTTCGATTTCACCACCCCCCAGGCGATGACCAAACTGAACGCCGAGGCCGAGGCGCGGACCAAGGCCGAAGCGGCGGCCAAGGCCCGGGCGCTCGCCGCCGCGCGCGCGGCGGCCGAGGCGAAAGTCCGGCAGGAAGCCGAAGCACGGGCCCGGGCGCTCGCCGACGCCAAGGTCAAGGCCGAAGCGGAAGCCAAGGTCAAGGCCGAGGCGGCCGCCAGGGCCGCAACCGAGGCACGCGCCAAGGCGGAAGCCGAGGCCAAGGCGGCGGCCAACGCCAAGGCCAAGGAAGAGGCCGAGGCGCGAGTCAAGGCGGCGATGGAAGCGAAGGCGCGCGCGGACGCGGAAGCCAAGGCGCGCGCGGACGCCGAGGCACGCGCGCGGATCGAGGCCGAAGCCAAGGCGGAGGCCGAGGCCAAGGCGAAAATCGAGGCGGAATCGCGGGCCAAGGCCGAAACCGAAGCACAGGCCCTGGCCGATGCCGAAACCAAGGCGAAGACCGCGGTCGAGGCGCAGATGAAGGCGCTGCAGGAAGCGCTGGCGCAGGCCGAGCAACGCGCCAAGGCGGAAGCCGAGCAGCGCGCGAAGATGGAAACCGAGATCAAGGCGCATGCCGAGGCCGAGACCAAGGCGCGCGCCGAGGCGGAAGCGCGCGCGAAAGCCGCCGAGGATGCAGTCGCGCAGGCGCTGGCCAAGGCGGAAGAAGCGGCGAAAGCCAAGGCCGAGGCGGAAGCCAAGGCCGCCCAGGCAGCGGCCGGCGGCGGCACCGGCGGCGACGCCGAATCGCAGGCGCGCATGGAAGCCGCGATGAAGGCGCTCGAGGAAGCCAAAGCCAAGGCGCGCTCCGAGGCGGAAGCGCGCGCCGAGGCGGAAAAAAAGGCGCAGGAAGAATCCGCGGCGCGCCAGCGCGAGGAGCAGCAACGCCAGGCGAGCGACGAACGGGCGCGCAAGGAGCGCGAGGAAGCCGAGGCCCGCTCCAGAGCCCAGATGCGCGAGATGCAGGAGCAGTCGAACCGCGCGCGCCTCGAGGCCGAGGCCAAGGCCGAAATCGAGCGCAAGGCGCGCGAGGAAGCCGAGGCCAGGATTTCCGCCGAGCGCCAGGCGCGCGTGGAAGCCGAGGCCAAGGCCGAAATCGAGCGCCAGGCGCGCGACGAGGCGCTCGCCAAGGCGCGGGTGGAGGCCGAGACGAAGGCCCGCGCCGAGGTCGAGGGCATGATCGCCGCCGAGCGCAAGGCGCGCGAGGAAGCGGAAGCCCGGGCCAAGGTGGAAATCGCGTCCCGGGTCGAATCGGAGAAGAAAGCCCGGGCCGAGGCCGAGCGCCAGGCCGAGATCGCCCGCAGGACGCGCGAGGAAGCGGAAGCGAAAGCGCGCGAGATCGCGGCCAGCGGCAACGCGCAGGCCGCGGCGGCCGCGCGCGCGCAGGCGGAAGCCGTGGCGCGCCAGGCCGAGCAGGCGGTCGCGCAGGCGCGGGCGCAGGTGGAAACCGAACGCCAGGCGCGGGCGCAGGCCGAGGAGCGCGCCAAGACCGAAGCGGTGGCGCGCGTGATGCAGGAACAGCAGTTGCGCGCCAATTCCGAGGAGGAAATCAAGGCACGCGTGCAGCAGGAAATCAAGGCGCGCGAGCAGGCCGATATGGAAGCCGAGGTGCGTTACCGGCAGGAAGCCGCCGCCCGCGCCAAGGCCGCGGCCGAGGATCGCCGCAAGCGCGAAGAAAGCTCCAGGGCGGCGGCCGAGCCCGTGCGCTTCAAGAGATCGACCAACTGGCCGCTGACGATCGGCATCGGCCTGGTGGTGCTGCTGGGCGCCGTGGTCGGGCTGCTGGAAGCCGTGCCGCTCAACAACTTCATCGACGGCGCCCAGCAGACCATGTCGAAACGGCTGGGCATGCCGGTCACGATCGCGAACCTGCGCTATTCCCTGCTGCGCCAGCAGCTCACGCTCGAACGCGTCGGCATCGGCAAGCTGCAGGAAATCAAGGTCGACAGCATCACCGTCAGCGCGTTCCCGACGTCCCTGCTGGGAGACACCAAGAGCTTCAGCGAGGTCCTGGTGAACTCGGTGGCTCTCGACCAGCACTCGCTGCCGCTGCTACCGGGATGGATCAAGGCACAACCCGACTCTCCCCTGCACGTGCGCCGCCTGCGGCTGAAATCGGTGCGGCTGAGCGTGAAAGCGCTGGACATCCCGCCCTTCGATGGCGACATCACGATGGGCGCGGACGGCGCCCTGCAGCAGGCCAGGCTGTCGGACGGCAAGCTGCGCCTCGACATCTCGCCGAAGGACAAGGCCGTGCGCGTCGGCCTGGAAGCGAGCAACTGGAAGGCGCCGCTCGGCCCGGCGCTGGAATTCGACGACCTCACGCTGGAAGCCGTCTTCGAAGGCCAGCAGGCCGTCATCAGCAGCATCGAGGGCAAGATCGGCTTCAGCCCGGTGAAGGGCAGCGCCCGGGCGAGCTGGAGCGGCGGCGGCATCCGCGTCGAAGGGGATTTCAGCCTGACCAAGGGCGATCTCGCGCGGCTGATGGCCGCGTTCACCCGCGACTTCACGGCCACCGGCACGCTGGCCGCCAACGGCACCTACGCCCTCCAGTCCGCGACGCTGGAGGACCTGTTCGCCGAGCCGAAGGTGGAAGCGACGTTCAGCATCGACCAGGGCGTGCTGAACAACGTCGACCTGGTGCGCGCGATCCAGTCCCCGGCGCGCGACGGCACGCGCGGCGGCAACACCCGCTTCAACACCCTGGCCGGCTCGATGACGTCCGGCGGCAACAACTTTTCCTACCGCCAGCTTCAGCTCACCTCGGGCCCGATGAACGCCCGCGGCAACGTGGAAATCGCGGCGAACGGCGACCTCTCCGGCCGCGTCAGCGCCGAGCTGGGCTCGAAGACCTTCATCGTGGCGCGCGGCACGCTGAGCGTCGCCGGCAACCTGAAGACGCCGACGCTCAAGCCCTAGCCAGTCCGCCGCGTGAGCGGCGGCCCGTAACGGTTTTCGCACGCCAGCCGGCATCCGCAGGCGCGCGAAAACCGTATCGATATTACCGGCCAATCGAGGAGCATCCGATGCCCGTCACCGCGAAGCACTCCACGCCGTCCGAAGCGCGCAAGGCGCTGTCCGCCCGGTTCGCCGCGGTACGGGCGCAGTCGAAGGATATCTGCCGGCCGCTCGCCGCGGAAGATTACGTCGTGCAGAGCATGCCCGACGCCAGCCCGCCGAAATGGCACCTCGCCCACGTCACCTGGTTCTTCGAAAATTTCCTGCTGCTGCCCTTCCTCAGGGGGTACTCGCCGTTTCACCCCGCCTACGGCTACCTGTTCAACTCCTACTACGAGACGGTGGGCAGGTTCTACCCGCGCCTGCAGCGCGGCCTGCTCTCGCGCCCCACTGTGGAGGAAATCTACCGCTACCGCGAGCACGTCGAGCGGCATGTCCACGACCTGATCGATTCCGCGCGCGAGGAGGACTGGCGGGAGATCGCCGCGCGCATGACGCTCGGCATGCACCACGAGCAGCAGCACCAGGAACTGCTGCTCACGGACATCAAGCACCTCCTCGCCTCCAACCCGCTGCGGCCGGCGTACCGCGGGGAAGCCGGCGCGCCGCAGGACGGGAACGCGCGCGCGATGGGCTGGAACGCCTGGCCGGCGGGCGTCTACGAAATCGGGCACGACGGCGCGGGATTTGCGTTCGACAACGAAGGCCCGCGCCACCGCGTCTACCTCAATGCCTTCCGTCTCGCCGACCGGCTGGTCACCTGCGGCGAATACCTCGAGTTCATGGAAGCGGGCGGCTACGGCAACCCCGCCCTGTGGCTGTCGCAGGGCTGGCAGGCGGCGCAGGAAAAGGGCTGGCTCGCCCCGCTCTACTGGGAAAAAACCGGCGGCGCCTGGCACGTCATGACGCTCGCGGGCCTGCGCCGCGTCGACGAACGCGAGCCGGTGTGCCACGTCAGCTATCTGGAGGCCGACGCCTACGCGTGCTGGCGCGGCAAGCGCCTGCCGCTCGAAGCCGAGTGGGAAATCGTCGCGCGCGCGCAGCCGCTGACGGGCAATTTCGCGGACAGCGGGCGCCTGCACCCGGCGCCCGCGCAAGGCGGCTCGACGCAGCTATACGGCGACGTCTGGGAATGGACGCAAAGCGCCTACTCGCCCTACCCCGGCTACCGCCCGCCTGCCGGCGCGCTCGGCGAGTACAACGGCAAGTTCATGAGCAGCCAGTTCGTGCTGCGCGGCGGCTCCTGTGCCTCGCCCGCGGGCCACCTGCGCGCGACCTACCGCAATTTCTTCTACCCGGCGGACCGGTGGCAATTCAGCGGGATCCGCCTTGCGGAATGACCCCCACCCTAACCCTCCCCCTTTAGAAGGGGGAGGGCTGGGAGGCGGTTTATTCCTCCCCCTTGGCAAGGGGGAGGGGTGGGAGGGGGTTTATTCCTCCCCCTTGGCAAGGGGGGGGGTTGGGAGGGGGTCGTGACGCGTAAAAAAAGCCCGCTCTCGCGGGCTTTTTTACTGGATGGCCGGGCTTAAGCCCGGCGAACCGGCGAAACGCGCTACGGCTTACCGGCCGCGCGCAGCGCGGCAATGCGCTCGTCGAGCGGCGGGTGCGACATGAACAGGCGCTTGATGCCGCCGGCCACCCCGCCCGAGATGCCGAAGGCGGCCATCTGGTCGGGCAGTTGCGCCGGCTGCCCGTGGTTCATCTTCAACCGTTCGAGCGCGGCGATCATCTTCCCGCGCCCGGCGAGCGAAGCGCCGCCGGCGTCCGCGCGGAACTCGCGCTGGCGGGAAAACCACATCACGATGATGCTGGCGAGAATCCCGAGCACCATCTGCGCGATGATCGCGGTGATCCAGAACGCAGGGCCGTGGCCGCGCTCGACCTTGAACACGACGCGGTCGACCAGGTGCCCGATTACGCGCGACAGGAAGATGACGAAGGTGTTGACGACGCCCTGGATCAGCGCCAGCGTCACCATGTCGCCGTTGGCGACGTGGCTCAC
>CAYSRR010000153.1:1193-7110 GCA_964433375.1 uncultured Streptomycetaceae bacterium | reverse complement strand
TCGCGCAGCTCGTGCAGCAGGTACTCGTGCTCCTCGCGCGGCATGCCGGGCCACAGGCGGCGCGACATGCGCTGCAGGAAAATGGCCTCCAGCCACAGCCCGC
Organism: uncultured Streptomycetaceae bacterium; assembly: GCA_964433375.1. Lineage (GTDB taxonomy): Bacteria > Pseudomonadota > Gammaproteobacteria > Burkholderiales > SG8-41 > SG8-41. Next base: position 7,007 of record CAYSRR010000153.1, on the reverse strand, counting down.
AGTGCATGACGTTGATGAATTCGTACCGGGACAGCTTGTGCCGCGCGGCGGGCCCGAGCGTGTCGAACGCCCGCAGCCCGTGCAGCGACAGCGCCGTGTCCGGCAGCCAGCCGCCGCCCGCATCGAGCTGCGACCAGTCGACCCGCGCCACCGGGTCGCGGTAGCGGGCGCTGCTCTCGGAGAGGTGGCGGAGGAGGGCGGTATCGGGGCCGCGCATGGCGTAACGGCGGGCGTGCCGCCGCCGCTCTTATCTCTTCGTGACCCTGGCGCAGAACACCCGGTAGAGGGCCGCCATGATCTCCTCGACTTCCTTGCTGGCGAGGGAGTAGTAGATCGACTGCGCTTCGCGGCGCGTCGCCACGATGCGCTTCCTGCGCAGCACGGCGAGATGCTGCGACAGGCCGGACTGCGAGAGCCCGATGACGTTCTCCATCTCGCCCACCGATTTCTCGCCTTCCGCGAGCTGGCACAGGATCATCAGCCGCGAGGGGTTGGCCATCGCCTTCAGCAGGTCGGTGACGCGAACGGCGCTGCCGCGCAGGCGCGCCACCTGCGCCCGGGTCAGCCCGAGCGCGGTATCCGTTGTCGCCGGGCTCATGGCTTGGCCTGCCCGCCGCCGGGCGCGCAACCGGCGAACCCGTCCGCGGTCATCTTGGCTTCGTACTTCGGGCCGACCTGCGAGCCGGGCGCGAGCGCCGGCTTCACCGCCGCCCAGTCCTTCGGCTTGAGGATCACCATCCAGCCCGCGCCGTAGGGGTCTTCGTTGGCCATCGACGGCTTGCCGACCAGCTCGTCGTTCACGGCGACGAGCTCGCCGCCGGCCGCCGTTTTCGCCGGCCCCACCCACTTGCCCGACTCCACCGTCGCGCACGATTTGCCGGCCTCGACCGAGCGGCCCGCCTTGCGCGGCGTGAACGCGACCAGCTGGCCGGCGAGCGCCGTCGCCACGGTGGTCATGCCCAGCCTGACGTTGCCGTCGGGCAGTTCCTGGTACCAGATGTGGTTGTCGACATCGTAGAGCAATTCGTCCGGCAGGTGGCAGCCGCGCACGGTGGGCATCTCGGAATTCCTCGTGTATCTCTGTAAAAAAATCAGGCCGATTCTATGCGCAGCGGCCGCGACGAGCAACAGAACTCCCCGAGCCCCGCCGTCTCCAGCTTGCCGCCGACGAAGAGCGCGAGATGCTTCACCAGCATCGCCATCATGCGCCGCCGCGGCGCGGCGCCGTCCGCTTCCGTGCCGAGCAGGTTGTAGTGATACGCGATCTCGCGGCAGGTCTCGCGGCAGGCGTTGAAGCTGGGCTCGCCGCGCGCGCCCTGGCGGTGCAGCGCGAGCAGGCGGAAGCCCTCGCGCTCTTCCGCTGTCGGCGTCTCGCCGCGCGCGAGCACCCAGTGCTCGAGCACTTCCTCGGCGGCCGCGAGCAGCGCGCCGGCCGACGCAGGCTCGTCGAGGGCGGTCTCGATCTCGGCGAACGATCTCATGCCAGGCCTTTTTCCCGGATCAGCGCGAGCCCGTCCGAGACGTTCTCGTGCACGGACAGCCGGCGCGGCGACAGCCCGAGCGCGAGGCCCAGCAACTGCGTGAAGTAGAGCATCTTCACGGTCGTCTTCTGGCCCAGCACTTTCTCCGCGCGCACCTGGTGCATTTCCAGGCCGGAATGGCAGGTCGGGCATTCGGTCGCGATGACGTCGGCGCCGGCGGCCTCGGCGGCGCGCAGGATGTTCAGCACCAGTTTGGTCGAGGTGTCGCTGTCGGAGAGGACGTGGGCGCCGCCGCAGCAGGCGGTCTTCAGCGGGAAATCGACGTTCTCCGCGCCCGCCGCCGCGAGCAGGTCGTCCATGAAGTGCGGCTGCGAGGTGGATTCGCTGCCCGGCCCCTGGTCCTTCTCGGGGAAAATGTGGCGCGGGCGCGTGTACATGCAGCCGTAGTAGTTGGCGACCTTGAGGCCCTTCAGCTTGCCCCGGGCGCGGCGCTTCAGCTCCTCCTCGCCGACGCCGTCCTTGATCCAGTCGAGCGCGTGGATGGTCTCGACCTGGCCCGCCTGGTAGGTGGCGTGCCCGGCTTTACGCGATATCGCGTCGACGACCTGGCGCGAGCCCGCGTCGCGGGAGAGATCGTGCTCCGCCTTCTTGAGGTTGTGATAGCAGCCGTTGCACGGCGCCATCACGACCTTGGCGTCCATCTCGTTCGCCGCGATCGACAGCACGCGCGAGGACAGGTAGGTCTGAATCTTCGGATCCTTGTTTTTCACTTCCATCGCGCCGCAGCAGTTCCAGTTCTTCACCTCGTCCAGCTCGAGCCCGAGCGCTTTCCCGACTTCCCGGGTGGACTCGTTGTAGGCGTGGCCGGTGCCCTCGAGCGCGCAGCCCGGGTAGTAGGCGACGCGCTTGTAATCGGTCTTCATGTTTTCTCCTCGAGGCCGAGCGCCTTGCGCTGCAGTGTTTCCTGTTGAGAGAGGTACTCGCCGATCGCATCGCGCGCCTTGTCCCAGCCGCGGGTGCGCGGCCGTATCAGTGCGGAGAGCCCCATCATCAGGGCGAGCTTCACCGGCAGGCGCCGCGCGACGCGCCTCGCCATCTCGACCAGCCATTCCTGCAGCAGCGGCTGCCCGGTGCGCGCGAAGAAATTGCGGATGATGCGGCCTTCCTCGATGCGTCCGGTCTCGACGACCTGTTCCGCGAACTCCTCGTCGAAGTGCATCGACTTCGACTTCGGCGTGTGCCCTTTGAGCTCGAGCCAGTGCGCCGTCGCCTTCATCACCCCCTCGGGGAAAACGTCGCGCGGGCAGGCGTAGGTGCACTTGTTGCACGACACGCACTGCCAGATGATGTCCTTGTCGCGCAGCAGCTCCGCTTCCATGCCGGTGCGGATCAGGTAGATCCAGTAGCGCGGGTTGAAGTCCGGGTTGACGGCGTTGACGGTGCAGGAATTGGTGCACGAGCCGCATTGCCAGCAGCGGTGGATGTGCTCGCCGCCGGGCAGCGCGGCGATTTCCTCCTCGATGCGCTCGTTGTAGTCGGTGACGACGCGCGGCGTGATGAAGGTGCTCCAGTGCCCGGAGACGTCGACCCCGTCCAGCACGAGCTTGTCGTGCGTCGTCAGGTTCTCGGGGCGGATCAGCGATTGCTCGTGGATGGGCATGCGCGGGCCGTTCCTAGGTGATCTGCCGGGGGTCGTTCTCGACGACCGCCGTGCCGTCGACCGCCTTCAGCCGGGTCCGGCCGCCGCTGCCGATGCCGTCCAGCCCCAGCAGGCGCCGGGTGTGCAGCAGCGGGTCCTCCGGGTTGGCGAAATCGGCGCGCAGGTAGCTGTCGCCCTGCTCGCTGATGTAGCCGGCGTAGACCTGGGCGGTGAGCAGGTCGACGTAATGCACGACGTCGCGGAAGAACCCGTTCTTCGCGAGGTACTGCGCCAGCTCCTCGCGCAGCATGACGAAGGTGCCGTAGCGGTCCGGCACGTCGATCAGCAGCCGGTCGAGGTTCTCCGCGTGCCACATCTCGCGCAGCGCGCCGGTGTTGGCGCGGACGTCCCACACCCACCGGCACATCAGGGGATAGCGCTCCGGGTCGACGTTGTGCAGGAGCTCGGCGGCGAGGTCGCGCACCCAGCGGTGCTCGCGGTCCTCGGGAAAGGCGCCGCAGAAGGCGGCGATTCTCCCGTCCGTGGTGGCCGTGTCCTCGCGGCCGTCGAGGAGCGCGGCGATGCGCGCGCGCAGTTCCCCGATGCGCGGCGAAACGAGCCAGGGGCCCACGCGCCGGCGCACGGTCGCAAGGTACGCGAACAGGGGCTTGAACGTCGCGGCATCGATGCCGTCCGCGGACGCGAGCGCGGCTTGGTACAGGGCCGTCTTCACGCGCAGGGCCTCGACGTAGCGCTCGACGCCGCCCTGTTCTTCGGCCGCGGAGACGAGGGTCTCCAGCGCGCGCGCGAGCCGGGGGCCGGAGAGATCGAGGTGCGGCCGTTCCAGCGCCGATCGGACTATCGCCTGCGTCATGGCACGATCTTCAGGCTGTCGCGACCTGTGCCGGGCGATTCGTCAGGGCGAAAGCCGCCATTGCGGCGGCCTTTGCCTGCGCGATCGAGTCGTCGATGGTTTCCGGCCCGGTGGCGGCGCCCGCGACGAACACGCCCGGGCGCGAGGTCTCGCCCAGCGCGCCGTACGAGTTGCCCTTGCCGATGAAGCCGTGCGGCTCCAGCTCGACGCCGAACGTCTTTGCCAGTGTCCGGTTGCCGGTGTTGGGATCCATGCCGATGGCGTGCACGACCAGGTCGAACGGGATGGTGATGGGGCGCTTCACCAGCGTGTCCTCGCCCTTGATGATGAGCTTGTGGCCGTCGGAGGTGACCTCCGCGATGCGCGCCTTGATGTACTTGACCTTGAATTCCTCCTGGCTGCGCCAGTAGTAGCGCGTCTCGTAGAGGCCGAAGGTGCGGATGTCCATGTAGTAGATGTAGACGTGGCAGTCGGGCAGCTCCTCGCGGATCTCCATCGCCAGGTTGGAGGACACGGTGCAGCAGATCTTGGAGCACCACTCGCGCCCGATCTGCCGGTCGCGCGAGCCGACGCACAGCAGGATGGCCACGCGCTGCGGCTTCCTGCCGTCCGACGGGCAGCGCACGCCCTTGCCCGAGGAGATCATCTGCTCGACCTGGGTGGTGGTCACGACGTCGGGAAAGGTGCCGAAGCCCCATTCCGGCTTGTTGACCGAGTCGAAGTGCGTGAAGCCGGTGCAAAGGAGGGCGGCGCCGGCCTCGACGGTCTCGCCGCCGGAGAGCCCGGCCTGGAATGCGCCGGCCGAGCCGGAAAACGACGTCACCGTGTTGCCCGTGCGCACGGTAACCAGCGGGCTTTCCTTCACGCGGCTCACCATGCCGCCGATCGCGTCGCGCGCCCATTCGTTGGACGGCACCAGCCGGGCGTAGCCCGACAGGATCGGCGCGCCGCCGAGCTGCGATTCCTTTTCGACGAGGATGGAGCGCTGGCCGACGGTCGCGAGCGCATGCGCCGCGGCAAGGCCGGCCGGCCCACCGCCAACGATGAGGATGGGGGAGGTCATGACTGTTTCGCCAGCGGCTTGAAGCCGGGGCCTGACGTAATCATGCGGCGCGGGTCGTAGAGATTTTCCGGCTTGCCGGCCTTGACCTCTTCCAGGTACGCCACGAACTCGGCTTTCTTCGCCTGCCAGTCGATGCCGAGTTTGTCCATCAGCGTCTCCACCGGCGAGGCGTGCCAGTGCGACTGCACGATCTTGTACGGGTGCGCGCCGCACACCAGCGCCGCGAACTGGCAGTCGGCGAGCACCGGCAGCTCCACGGGGCGCGCGCCGGACTTGCTGATCCACTGGTTCTTGTCGAGCGTCGTGATGCAGCCGGTGTCGTGGCCGATCATCACGTCGGCGTGCGCTTCCTCGACGGCGACGCGGATCTTGCGGTCGATGGCGAACGAGCGGGTGAACTCGCGCTCGGAGATGATGTGGCGGAAGCCGAAGCCGCAGCAGTCGTACCAGGTCGAGTAGTCGATCACCTGGGCGCCGAGCGCCTCCATGATGCCGGTCGACACCGCCACGCGGTTGCCGCCGAGGATGGCGTCGTCGTAGATCGCGTCCTCCGGCACCATCTTGTAGACGTGGCAGGCGGGGTGGATCGTCGCGCGGACGCGGCCGCAGTCGATCTCCTGCAATTGCGCGATGCGGTCGCGCATCACGTGCACCCACTCCGAGTAGTGGACGACTTCCTCGGGGATCAAGAGCTTGCCGTCGACCAGGCGCCCCAGCTTGCCGAGGATCTGGCGCACGCGTTCGCGCAGCTTCGCCG
>CAYSRR010000153.1:0-1183 GCA_964433375.1 uncultured Streptomycetaceae bacterium | reverse complement strand
GCCGCGCACCTCCTTGTAGTTGCCGAACGAGGTGCCGCAGTGCACGAGGGGATAAAAGTAGGCCTCGGGCAGGCCCTGCGCGCGCGCGGAGACGTACGCCTGGTGGAAGTTGCGCAGGAACACGGCGGCCAGGCTCTCGAGGTTGCCGATGCCCGAGCCGTGGTAATTCCAGGCCGTACAGGACGTCTGGTCGGTCTCGTCCAGGTACTCGACGCCGAGCCGGTTCATCAGCCACAGCAGCGAGGCGGGGTAGCCGGGGGTGTTGCCGCACTGGCCGCACGACTTGTGGTGCCACAGGCGCCGGGTCGGGATCTTCTTGTCCCAGCCGTAAAGGGTCTTGACCGTCACCGGCTCGTGCTCGTCGGAGACGCGGTGCACGACGATCTCGCCGTCCTTCTCCAGCTGCCACATGACGTCGCGCACGTCGTCCACGCGGTCCTTCTGGGTGAGCATCGCCCGGCGGTCGACTTTCATTTCGACCCACGCGGTGGCGAGGCGGGCGTCCTCCGGGGAGAGGTTCGAGTCCCGCCATTCGGCGCCGTGGCCGGTGAAGCGCTCGCCGCAGTTGAGCTTCGATTCCATAGCTGTCTCCTAGTCGTCCTTTTCCTCTTGCTGCTCGGCGAGGAAGTCTTTCCAGTCCTCGCGCTTCTCGTCCATGATGTCGGTGATCACGTCGAACAGGTTCTCGTCTATCCCCTCGAGCTGCTTCAGCACGCCGGTTTCCTCCCAGATCGTGTAGAGCTCGACCGAGGTCTTGAGGTTGACCTCCCACGCGGTGGCCGTCGTGTTCAGCGTCGGCATCGGGATCGCGCGGCGCAGGAGCTTCAGCGGCGCGTCGATCTTGGAGATGTTGGGGCCCCAGTCCGCGAAGTGGTCGGGGTTGATCATGTCGGGGGAGAGCTGGTTGCCGGTGGAGATCAGCTTCAGCATCACGCGCGAGAAGGGGCGCAGCACGTTCTTCGCGGATTCCATCTCGTGCTTGATCGCGGTCTCGCGCATCAGCATGACCAGGCCGCCGGGCGAGTTGCCGAACGGGCAGCGCGCCGCGCAGGTGTAGCACTGGGCGCAGGCCCAGATCTTCTCCTGCATGGCGTCGTAGATGCCTTCGAGGTTCTCGGTCCACAGGAGCTGGACGATCTCGCGCGGCGAGAAGTCGTAATAGTGCGCGGCGGGGCAGGTGGCC
>CAYSRR010000152.1:0-7137 GCA_964433375.1 uncultured Streptomycetaceae bacterium | reverse complement strand
CCTGCTTCGGGTTCTTCTGCGCATAGCCGCGCAGGTGGATGCCCTGGCGCAGGTGGTCCAGCGCCGAGAGATGCTCGCGCCAGTGGGTATCCAGGCTTTGCAGCATGATCGCGCGCTCGTAGTGACGCATCGCCGGCGGGTCGACGGTGGCGACCTTCTCCTGGTAATGCGTGCGCGCGGCCGCGATGGCGCGCTCGAGCATTTCCTGCCGCTCGAGCTCCGGTTCGTCCCTGAGCCAGCGCGCCACCGGCAGCGCCAGGCGCAGCTCGGCCTCCAGCGCCCTTTCCAGGCCTTCCGGGTCCCACTGCTCCTCCAGGCTGTCCGGCGGGACGTGCTGGTTCATGTAGCGGCCGATGACGTCCGCGCGCATCGCGTCGAGCGTCTCGGTAATGTCCGTCGACTCGAGCAGCTCGTTGCGCTGCTGGTAGATGACCTTGCGCTGGTCGTTCGCCACGTCGTCGTACTCGAGCAGGTGCTTGCGGATGTCGAAGTTGCGAGCCTCGACCTTGCGCTGGGCGTTTTCGATCGAACGCGTGACCCAGCGGTGCTCGATCGCCTCGCCCTCGGGCATCTTGAGCCGGTCCATGATCGCCGCCACCCGGTCGGACGCGAAAATCCGCAGCAGGGGGTCCTCGAGCGAAAGGTAGAACCGGCTCGATCCCGGGTCGCCCTGGCGGCCGGAGCGGCCGCGCAACTGGTTGTCGATGCGGCGGGATTCGTGCCGCTCGGTGCCGACGATGTGCAGCCCGCCCGCGGCCACCACCTGGTTATGCAGCCGCTGCCACTGGAAGCGTATGTCTTCCACCTTCTTCTTTTTCGCGGCTTCGTCGAGCGAGGCATCGGCCTCGACCCGGTTGATCTCGGGCTCGGGGTTGCCCCCCAGCACGATGTCGGTGCCGCGCCCCGCCATGTTGGTGGCGATGGTGATCATCTTGGGGCGCCCGGCCTGGATCACGATCTCCGCTTCGCGCTCGTGCTGCTTGGCGTTCAGCACGTTGTGCGGCAGGCTCTCCTTCTGCAGCATGCCCGCGAGCAGCTCCGAGTTCTCGATCGAAGTGGTGCCGACCAGCGCCGGCTGGCCGCGCTCGTAGCAGTCGCGTATGTCGTTGATGATCGCCTGGTGCTTCTCGCGCGCCGTGCGATAGACCTGGTCCATGCGGTCCTCGCGGATCATCGTCTTGTGCGTGGGCACGATCACCGTTTCCAACCCGTAGATCTGCTGGAATTCGTAGGCCTCGGTGTCCGCCGTGCCGGTCATGCCGGCCAGCTTGCGATACATCCTGAAGTAATTCTGGAAGGTGATCGTCGCGAGCGTCTGGTTCTCCTTCTGGATCTCCACGCCCTCCTTCGCCTCGACCGCCTGGTGCAGGCCTTCCGACCAGCGCCGCCCGGGCATGAGCCGGCCGGTGAACTCGTCGACGATGATGACTTCGTTGCCCTGCACCACGTATTGCTGGTCGCGAAGGAACAGGGTGTGCGCCCTCAACGACGCGTTGAGATGGTGCATGAGGATGATGTTGGCCGGATCGTACAGGCTCGAATTGGGCGCCAGCATGCCGGCCTGTGCGAGCAGCTCCTCGGCATGCTCATGTCCCTGCTCGGACAGGATCACCTGGTGCGCCTTCTCGTCGACCCAGTAATCGCCCGGCCCCTTCTCTTCCTTCTGGCGGACGAGCTTCGGCGCGACCTGGTTCATCCGCACGTACAGCTCGGTGGTGTCCTCGGCCTGCCCCGAGATGATGAGCGGCGTGCGCGCCTCGTCGATCAGAATCGAGTCCACCTCGTCCACGATCGCGTAGTTCAGCGCGCGCTGCACCCGCTCCGAGGCCTGGTAGACCATGTTGTCGCGCAGGTAATCGAAGCCGAACTCGTTGTTGGTGCCGTAGGTGATGTCCGCGGCAAAGGCCTGCTGCTTGGCCTCGTGCTCCATCTGGGACAGGTTGACGCCAACCGTGAGGCCGAGGAAACGGTAGATCTTGCCCATCCACTCGGCATCGCGGCTCGCCAGGTAATCGTTGACGGTCACGATATGCACGCCGAGGCCGGTCAGCGCGTTGAGATAAGCGGGCAGAGTCGCCATCAGCGTCTTGCCCTCGCCGGTGCGCATCTCGGCAATCTTGCCGTTGTGCAACGCGATCCCGCCCAGCAGCTGCACGTCGAAATGGCGCATGTTGAGCGTGCGCCGCCCCGCCTCGCGCACCACGGCAAAGGCTTCCGGCAGCAGTTCTTCCAGCGCCTCGCGCCGGACCGCTGCCCGCGCTTCCTCCAGCTTGCGCGCGCCCCCGGTATCGCCATCCGCCGTGCCGGGAACCCTGTCCAGGCGCTCCTTGATGCGCTTGCGGAATTCGTCGGTTTTCAGCCGCAGCGCGTCGTCGGAGAGCTTCTCCACCTGCGGCTGGAGCGCGTTGATCGCGCGCACCTGCCGTTGATACTGCTTGAGCAACCGGTCGTTGCGACTGCCGAAGAGGGTCTTGAGTATGGATTGCATCATGAGTTAAACAAAAAGGGGTGGGGAAACGCCCCACCCCCCTTCGGAATTCAGTATCGTGCCTGTCGATCAGCCGGGCAGCCGCAGGAACTGCACGGGATTGGCCGGAGCTCCCCGCTGACGCACTTCGAAATGCAGGTGCGGTCCGGTCGAGCGCCCGGTTCTGCCGACTTCCGCGATCTTCGCGCCGCGCAATACCACTTCACCGAGCCTCACCAGCCGCTTGGACGCGTGGGCGTAACGCGAGACCAGATCGTTGCCGTGATCGATCTCGACCATATTACCATACTGGGGATGAAAATCTGAGTATACGACGACGCCGCCGGCCGCCGCGAAGATCGGCGTGCCATGCGCGGCGATGAAGTCGATGCCTTCATGAAAGGCCCGTTGCCCGGTGAACGGGTCGATGCGCCAGCCGTAGTTGGAGGAATACCATCCGCCCTCGACCGGCAGCATCGTCGGGACGAGCTTTTTCTTCGCGCTGTCGAGCGTGAACAGCGATTCGAGTATGCCCAGCTTGTCGCCGCGGTCATCCAGCTGCCGCGTCAGCAGGTCGAGCTGCCGCGTGAAATCGCCGAGCGACAGATCCTGCGACGGGAGGGAGGAAACGGCGCCGCCGCGTCCCGGCAGATCGTTGAACACGAGGTCCTGCGGCTTGAAACCGGCCAGCTTGGTGAGCCGCTCGCCCAGCGTGTCGAGCCGCACCAGCTGGGCCTGCATCTGGCCCAGCTTGACCGCCATGGCATTCAGGTTCTCCCGCAGGTACGACTGGGCCTTCTCGTGCTGCTCCTTCTGGGCCGACAGCAGCATCGTCTGCAGGTACGGGACATGGAAATCGGAGGCGACCCGCAGCAGCAGGTAATTCATCGCCGCGGCGGTCACGGCCACGGCCACCGTCAGCGCGAGCCCCAGCAGGATCACCTGCGGCAGGCCGACCGTCAGCGTGCGCGCCTTCGCCAGCCGTTCGGAAACCAGGATAATATTCATCGTCTCCCTCCCGACACCCCCCGGTGCCTGTCCAGAAGATCGGCGATGTCATCGCCAACTCGAGCAATCTCACGGCCCTCACACGCCAAGCACAGCGTCTGAAGGCCCTGGAGTCGCTGCTTTTTGAAGCCACTCCCCATGCGCTCGCCTGCGCGAGCCGGGTCACGAACCTGAGGTCGGGAACCCTTACTGTTGCGGCCGATAACGCGGCAATCGCGGCCAAGTTGAGACAGCTGGCCCCGCGCTTATTGTCACACATGGCAAAACAGGGAATCGAGGTTACTGGAATCCGGGTCCTGGTGCAAGTAAAAGCTCACAAAATCAAGGCTGAGCACGAAGTCACGAAGCGTTCCTTACCCCCTGATGCCATTCAGGAATTTGAGCGCCTTTCGGGCCGGCTGCCGCCCTCGCCGCTCAAATCCGCGCTGACGCGGATGGTTGCGCGCCGCCGCGCGGGCAAGACCGGCTGACATCAGATCGCCAGCACCAGGCGCTCGAGCACGTAGAACGCCATGAAAACCAGCAGGAACACGAAGGCGAACTGGAACACGCGCCAGGCAAAGGTGAGATAACGCCGGTTGCGGGTGAACAGGTACATCGCGACCGACCCGGCTATCGTGAGCAGGACGAGAAGCCCGACCAGCCGGAGTATGAGCATGGCATCAGGATTTTGTCGGAATTCGGCCCGACAAAATCCTTACGCGGCTTGCGGCTGCCAGGTGAGATAGGCCGGGGCGTCCTCGGGACGCTCGAAGCTCACCAGTTCCCAGGACGGCTTGTCCTCGAGCAGCCGGCGCGCCAGCTTGTTGTTCAGCGCGTGCCCGGTCTTGTGCGCGGTAAACGCGCCGATCAGGGGATGCCCGAGCAGGTAGAGATCGCCGATCGCGTCGAGTACCTTGTGCTTCACGAACTCGTCCTCGTAACGCAAGCCGTCGGTATTCAGCACCCGGTACTCGTCCATGACGATCGCGTTATCCAGGCTGCCGCCCAGCGCCAGGCCCTGCGCGCGCATCGTCTCCACGTCCTGCATGAAGCCGAACGTGCGCGCGCGGCTCACTTCCTTGACGTAGGAAGTAGTGGAGAAATCGACCGTGACCGACTGGCGCGACTTGTCGAACACCGGGTGGGCGAAATCGATGCTCATGGTGAGCTTGTAGCCGTTGTGCGGCTCGAAGCGCGCCCACTTGTCGCCGTCCTTCACTTCCACCGGCTTCAGGATGCGGATGAATTTCTTCGGCGCGGCCTGTTCCTCGACACCGGCCGACTGCAGCAGGAACACGAAAGGTCCCGCGCTGCCGTCCATGATCGGCACTTCCGGCGCGGTCAGGTCCACGTAGACATTGTCGACGCCGAGGCCCGCCAGCGCCGACATCAGGTGCTCGACGGTGGCGATCTTCACGTTGCCCTTCTCCAGCGTCGAGCACAGCCGCGTGTCGCCGACCGTGTACGGCTCGCCGCGGATCTCCACGGGCGGCGTGAGATCGGTGCGGCGGAACACGATGCCGGTATTGGCCGGCGCCGGGCGCAAGGTCATGTAAACCTTGGTGCCGGTGTGCAGGCCCACGCCGGTGGCGCGGATCATGTTCTTCAGCGTGCGCTGCTGGATCACGCAAAACTCCCTGAATTATCAGGTTCTTAGTACCATCATACTATCATGCGTTCATGTTGCCATGCAACAAAAGTGTAACGGGACGTTACCCGCTAGCGGCTGGCGGCTGGCGGCTAATCAGCTTGCTTGCGCAGGAACGCCGGGATGTCGAGCATCTCGACGCCCGATTGCCGCATCGCTTCGACCGTCGCGTCGCGGTTCCTCTTGGAGCGCATCACCGCCGGCATCTCGAGCGCGCCGTAATCCACCTCCATCGGCTGGTTGTCGGTGCCGGTCCGGGCGGTCACGACCGTCAGCGGCTTCTGCTGGCGCGCCACCGGCCGCCCCAGCCCGGTCGCGATGATCGTCACGCGCAACTGGTCGCCCAGCGAGTCGTCGTACACCGTGCCGATGATGGGATGGGCCGAGTCCGCCGAGAACGCCTTGATCGTCCCCATCACGTCGTACATCTCCTGCAACTGGAAGGTGGCCCGGCTCGCCGAGATGTTCACCAGCACGCCGCGCGCATCCGCGATGTTGACGTCCTCCAGCAACGGGCACGCGATCGCCTGCTCCGCCGCGAGCCGGGCGCGGTCGGCGCCCGCGGCCTTGGCCGAGCCCATCATCGCCATGCCGGTCTCGGCCATCACCGTGCGCACGTCGGCGAAGTCCACGTTGATCATCCCCGGGCAGCTGATGATCTCGGCGATGCCGGCGACCGCGCCGTGCAGCACGTCGTTGGCCGCCTTGAACGCCTCGTCCAGCGTCACCTGGTTGCCGAGCACCTCCATCAGCTTGTCGTTGGGCACCACGATCAGCGAATCGACGTGAGGCGACAGCGCCTCGATGCCCTCCTGCGCGATGCGCTGGCGCTTGCCCTCGAACGCGAACGGCTTGGTGACCACCGCGACCGTGAGGATGCCGAGCTCCTTGGCGAGCTCCGCCACGACCGGCGCCGCGCCCGTGCCGGTGCCGCCGCCCATGCCCGCCGTCAGGAACAGCATGTCGGCGCCGGCGATGGCCTCGGCCACGCGCTCGCGGTCCTCCAGCGCCGACTGGCGGCCGACCTCGGGGTTGGCGCCCGCGCCCAGCCCCTTGGTGATGCCGGTGCCGAGCTGCAGCTGGATCTTCGACTGGTTGCGCTTCAATGCCTGCGCGTCGGTGTTGGCGGTGATGAACTCCACCCCCTGCACGCCCTTCTCGATCATGTGATCGACCGCGTTGCCGCCGCAGCCGCCCACGCCGACCACCTTGATTACGGCTTCCTGCGATTGTGCGTCCACTATTTCAAACATGGTTGTCTCCTTTTTACGTCAACAGATCCGAAAGCTAGAAATTTCCCGTGAACCATGACTTCATCCGCTCCAGCGCGTGCTGGACCGGGCTTACATTCATGCGCGCGAGCTCGCGGTTGCGATGCTGCTGCAGCCCCGCGAGCAGCAGCCCGACGCCCGTCGAATAGCGCGGGTGGCGCACGGTCTCGGCCAGCGCGCCGTTGTAGCCGGGGTAGCCCACCCGCACCGGCATGTGAAAGATCTCCTCGCCCAGCTCGACCATGCCCCGCATCACGCTCGAGCCGCCGGTGATCACCACGCCCGAGGAGAGCAGCTCCTCGTAACCGCTCCTGCGCAGCTCCGTCTGCACCAGCGAGTAGAGTTCCTCCACGCGCGGCTCGATCACCTCCGCGAGCGTCTTGCGCGACAGCTGCCGCGGCTCGCGCTCGCCCAGGCCCGGCACTTCCACCATGTCCTGCGGGTCGGCGAGCTGCGACAGCGCGCAGCCGTAGCGTTCCTTGATCTCCTCCGCGTCCCTGGTGGGAGTTCTCAGGGCCATGGCGATGTCGTTGGTAATCTGGTCGCCCGCGATCGGTATCACCGCGGTGTGGCGGATCGCCCCGTGCGTATAGACGACGAGGTCGGTGGTGCCGCCGCCGATGTCCATCAGCGCCACGCCGAGGTCCTTCTCGTCCTCGGAGACCACCGCCTGCGCGGAAGCCAGGGGCTGAAGGACGAGGTCGCGCACCTCGAGCCCGCAGCGGCGCACGCACTTGATGATGTTCTGCGCCGCGGAAACC
>CAYSRR010000151.1:0-7188 GCA_964433375.1 uncultured Streptomycetaceae bacterium | reverse complement strand
AAGGGGGGAGCGCTCACATTCCCCCCCAGCCCCCCTTTGTCAAAGGGGGGAGCGCTCACATTCCCCCCCAGCCCCCCTTTGTCAAAGGGGGGAGCGCAGAGGGAATCACCCCCTTTAGAAAAGGGGGTCGCGCGCAGCGCGGGGGGATTCGACGTGGTTTTGCTGGTCGACACTTTCAACCGCTATTTCGAGCCGGAGAACGCGCGCGCGGCCCTGCGCGTGCTCGAGGCGGCCGGCTACACCGTGCACCTGCCACGGGCCGCGGACGGCGGGCGCCCGCTGTGCTGCGGGCGGACTTTCCTGTCGGCCGGACTGGTGGACGAGGCAAGGACGGAAGCGAAGCGCGCGCTTGCGACGCTCGCGCCGTACGTCGAGCGCGGCGTGCCGGTGGTGGGGCTCGAGCCGTCCTGTCTGCTGGGGTTGCGCGACGAGTTTCTGTCGATGCTGCCCGGCGCGGAGTCGGCGGCGCTCGGCATGAACGCGTTCCTGTTCGAGGAGTTCCTCGCGCGCGAGCACGAGGCGGGGCGGTTGAAGCTCGAGCTGCGGCCGCTGCGGGAGAAGAAAGCCTGGCTGCACGGCCACTGCCACCAGAAGGCCTTTGCCGCGATGCCCGCCGTCGAGCGCGTGCTGAAGCTCGTGCCGGGCCTCGCGGTGGAAACGATCGAATCGAGCTGCTGCGGCATGGCGGGCGCCTTCGGCTACGAGGCGGCGCACTACGACGTTTCCATGAAGATGGCCGAGCTGTCGCTGCTGCCGCGCGTGCGCCAGGCGGGACGCGACGAGTTGATCGTGGCGGACGGAACGAGCTGCCGCCACCAGATTGCCGATGGTGCGGGCCGACCCGCCATTCATGTCGCCCGGGTTCTGGAGCGTTCCTTGGCCAGATAATGACTATAATATGTTTATAAACATTGTCTTATAAAGTTTATAACATATGTTATAATCCCTGTCGTTAACAACCAGCAGCCTTGCTCATGCCTACAGTGAAAGTGACCACGGTCGGTAATTCCGTCGGCGTCGTGCTGCCTCGAGACCTGCTTTCCAAATTGCGCGTGGAGAAAGGCGACACGCTGTACATCGTCGAGACTCCGAACGGTGTCGAACTCACCCCGTATCGTCCCGGTTTTGCCGAGCAGATGGATGCCGCTGAATCCATCATGCGCGAGAACCGGGACGTGTTGAGGAAACTCGCGGAATAGAATGGATGAGCCTGTCTGGGTGCTCGATGAGGCGGTGCCCGCCATTCATGGCCGTCAGCTTGCCGAGCATGGCGGCAGTGCCGGTGTACGGGACGAAGGCCTGCTCGCTTCCGCGCTGGCGCGGCCGAAGCAGTTGTTTGCTTACGGCGAGGCGGAAGCGACATTGTCGCGACTCGCAGCGGCCTATGCATACGGAATCGCGCGCAATCACCCGTTCGTGGACGGTAACAAACGCACGGCTTTCGTCGTATCGCTGCTGTTCCTGCAATTGAACGGGCTTACGCTCGAAGCCTCTCAAGAGGAAAAATACAAAGTATTCATGGCCCTCGCTGCCGGCGAACTGGACGAGCAAGAACTGTCGTCATGGATCGAGAAACACGCAGCTTCCTTGAAATGACAACAGTCACTTCGTCACCTCATCACCCCGCCACTGACGCGGCCGCCGGCCTGCCGCTGATCCTCAAGGCGCTGGAATTCGCCGCGCACAAGCACCGCGACCAGCGCCGCAAGGACGCGCTCGCCTCGCCCTACATCAACCACCCGATCGCGCTCGCCAACGTGCTCACGCAGGAGGGCGGCGTGTCCGACCCCGTCGTCCTGGCCGCGGCGCTGCTGCACGACACGGTGGAGGACACGCAGACCACGCCTGCGGAGCTGCGGGAGTATTTCGGGGAGCACATTGCCGGCGTCGTCGCGGAGGTGACCGACGACAAGAACCTGCTGAAAGCCGAGCGCAAGCGCCTGCAGGTCGAGCACGCCGCGCACCTCAGCCGCGAGGCGAAGCTCGTCAAGCTCGCCGACAAGATCTGCAACGTGCGCGACATGGCCAATCACCCGCCGGCGAAGTGGGACCTCACGCGCCGGCGCGAGTACTTTGAGTGGGCGAAGGCGGTGGTGGACCGGATGCGCGGCACGCACCCCGAGCTCGAACGGAAGTTCGACGAGGCCTACGCGCTCAAGCCCTGACGGCCCCAGTTACAAGTTCCAAGATGCAAGACGAGATCGGTTTGCAAGCGGTCTTTCTTGTAACTTGTAACTTGTAACTTGTAACTTGTGACTTGTGACTCGTGCCCGTGACTCGTGACTAGGCCCTTGCTTCCCAGGGCGCGACAAGCGGCTCGCCCTGGATCGTCGTGCGGTGCATCACGCGACGCTGGTTGACGTCCACTTCCGTGCGGTAGTGCATGCAGCAGCGGTTGTCCCACAGGATGAAGTCGCCGACTCTCCACTGGTGCGTCCAGGCGTATTTCGGCTGCGTCGCGTGCGCCCACAGCCGGTCGAGTAGGCGCTCGCTCTCCTCGTTCGGCAGGCCGACGATGTAGTTCGAGGGCCAGTCGCGCCGGCGCCCGAGGTACAGCGCGCGTTTTCCCGTGACCGGGTGCACGCGCACCAGCGGGTGCGTCGGCCCCTCGACTTCCTCGGGTTTCGTGGGCAGCTTCACGCCGGGGCGCAACACGCCCGCGCTGTTGCGGCTCGAGTCGTGCACCTGGTACCTGCCCTCGATCGCGCGCTTGAGATCCTCCGGCAGCTCCTCGTAGGCGAGGTACTGATTGTTGAAGGACGTGTCGCCGCCGCCGTTCACCGGCACTTCGAGCGAATAGAGCATGCTGCCCGCGGGCGGCACCTTCACGTAGGAATTGTCGGTGTGCCACACCACTTCGTAGCTGCCGAGCCCGCCGTTGTCCTTCACCGGCTTGCCGCTGGCGTCGAGGTTGGAGATGATGGCGATGCTGGCGTGCTTCGACACCATGTAGGCGTCGTCGACTTTCTGGCCGGCGTCGAGGTGGTAGCGGCGCGAAGCGGCGGCGTGCGGCGGGCCGAAGATGCCGGAGGTCTCCAGCAACTGCTCGTCCGTCAGCTTCTGCCCGCGTGCAAAGAGCACCAGGTGGTCGGCCCACGCCTTGCGCAGCGCCGCTTTCACGTCCTCGGGTACCGGCAGGGAGAAGTCGATGCCCCGCACCTCCGCGCCGAGCGCGGCGCCGGTCGACACCACGCGCAACGCGGCGAGACTGTTCACCGCGCCGGCGGTCCTGGCCGCGTTGACCGGATTGCCTTGCGAAACGCGCTCCATGGTTCCTCCGTCGTCAACGAGTTACAAGAGACAAGGAACAAGGCTCAAGACACGGCGCCAAATCTTGTAACTTGTAACTTGTAACTTGTAACTTGTAACTTGTAACTTGAGTCTGCGGTTATCGCCCCAGCTCCAGCCCCGCCGCCTTGACGAGCTTGCGCCACTTGTTGATCTCGGACTCGATGTGCTTGCCGAATTGCTCCGGCGTCGAGCCCTTGGGCGTGGAGCCCTCGGACGCGAAGCGCTTCACGATCTCGGGCGACTGGAGCGCTTCGTTGATGGAGGCGCTCAGCTTGCGCACGATGGGCGCCGGCACCCTGGCGCCGGTCAGGATGCCGTACCACTGGTCCACCTCGTAGCCGGGCACGCCGGCCTCCGCGACGGTGGGCAGTTCCGGCGCGGCGGGCGTGCGCTTGCCCGTGGTGACCGCCAGCGCCTTCAGGCGGCCGCTCGGCAGGTGCGGGCGCACGCCGAACAGCGTGCCGAAGCCGACCTGCACGTCGCCGGCCAGCATGGCGGGGATGACGGCGGCCGTGCCCTTGTACGGCACGTGCGTCATTTTGGCGCCGGCCATGTAGTTGAACATCTCACCCGCGAAATGCTGCAGTCCCCCGGTGCCGGACGAGCCGAAGTGGAGCTTGCCCGGGTTCGCCTTCGCGTACGCGACCAGCTCCTTGATCGAGTTCACCGGCACCTTCGGGTTGTGATAGACGACGTAGAACAGCGAGCTCGCCTGCGACAGCGGCTTGAGGTCCTTCAGCAGGTCGTAGGGCAGCTTCGGGTTGACCGCCGAATTGACCGAATGCGAAGCCGAGATCAGGCAGATGGTGTAGCCGTCCGGGGTGGCCTTGGCGGTCAGGTCCACGCCGATCGCCCCGGCCGCGCCGGTGCGGTTGTCCACGATGACCTGCTGGTTCCACATGTCCGAGAGTTTCTGGGCGACGGTGCGGGCGGTGAGGTCGGTGCCGGCGCCCGGCGCGAACGGCACGATGAAGCGCACCGGCTTGCTCGGGTAATCCTTCGCGGCGTCGGTCTGGGCGGCGGCGGGAAAGGCGAGGCATGCGCCGGCGCAGAGCGCCGCGGCGAAATGGGCAATCGGGCCGACGTGGGCCATGGACTCCTCCGTTTATCGAGCGGGCATTCTATCGTGAATCGGGAATCGTGAATCGGGAATCGTGAAACGGGAATCGTGGAACGGAAAGGCGCGGTTACGATTTACGTTTCACGTTTTACGATTCACGACACCCGCCGCTAGCGCGCCGGGCCCAGCCGGCCGATCAGCGGCAGCTTGATCGCGGGATCGAAAGGGTTCAAGCCGAAGGTGAGGCCGAGCACGTTGATCTCGAAGCCCTCGACGGCGCTCGCGGTCACGCCGAACAGGCCGAAGAGCGAGAGCTGCAGGCCGCTGCCGCTCGGCGCCGGCCCGATCAGCCGGATGCCGTTGTAGTCCTTGCCGATCGCGGTCGGCGGCAGGTCCACCTCGAGCTCGGGCACCGCGCGCGCGATCCAGGCGACGAAGGTGTTCGAGTTCGGGCCCGGCCAGGCGCTGTATTCCCCCGAGTACGGGTAGCTGCGCGCGGCCCGGTCGATGCGCTCGATCAGCGCGTCCACGCCGGCCCCGCGCTTGTCCGCCAGGAGCTCGGGCTCGTTGCCGAACCAGCGGCCGTCGGGCGGCCGGTCATGGATCATCACGGCCGAGTCGGAATAGCGCAGGCGCCAGCCGGTCACTTCGTAAACGGTCCAGGCCGGCGCGCCGGCCGGCTTGGTCGCGACCCAGGTGTGCACGCCGAAATAGCCGCGCCAGCGCACCGCCCGCGCGCCGTAGACCTGGACCACCGCTTCCGGCGTGTGTGCCGGGTCGGGCGCGAGGCCGACCGGCTCGCGGCTCGCCGTGCGCCAGTCCGACGCGCTGCCGCGGGAAACGAGCAGGAACGCCGCCACGCCGACCGCGGCGAGGAGGAGGGCGAACTGGAGGGCAAGGGGCATTCTCATTTCAAATCAGTTTCAAGTTACAAGTCGCAAGTTACAAGAACCTATCTCAAAAACCTCCGCCGCTTCGTTGTGCGACCCCTTCTCGGGCAGGAGGGGTCGTCTTATTGCAGCTCCCCTCCTGGACAGGAGGGGTGGCACCGAAGGTGACGGGGTGGTCGTCAGTAAACTCCCACCACCCCCACCGCTTCGCTGTGTGACCCCTCCTCAGGCAGGAGGGGAGCTTTCTTCACCCCGCCCGCTTCGCAGGCGCGAGGCCGGGATGCCCGTATTCGTATGCGTCTGTGGTTTCCTGTTTTTGAGATGGTTTCAAGTCGCAAGCTACAAGATGCAGAGGTTTATCTTGAAACTTGCAACTTGAATCTTGTATCTGGGCCTCACTTCGTAAGCCCCTCGGCCTTCATCGCCTTCTTGACCGTATTGCGGCTGCCCATGCGCTGCATGAACGCCTGGACGTTCGGGTAGCTGCCCAGGTCGATGTTGTGGAGCTTCGTCCAGTTGAGCGCGGTGAACAGGTAAGGGTCGGCGATGCTGAACTCGCCCATCAGGTACTCGTTGCCGCCCAGCGCCTTGTCGAGATAGGCGAGGCGCTTGTTGAGACGATCGAGCTTGGCTTCCCGCCACTCCGGCGTCATCTTCGGGTTGAAGAAATCGCTGATGCCCTTGTGGATTTCCGAGGAGATGAAGGTGAGCCACTCCATCAGCTTGTAGCGCTCCGGCGTCTTCGGCTTGGGCGCGAGCCCGCGCCGCGGCTTCTGGTCGGCGAGGTACTGGAGGATGACGCCGACCTCGGTGATCACCGTGCCGTCGTCCGCCTGCAGCGCCGGCACGTAGCCCCTGGGATTCACCGCAAGGTAGTCGCCGCCGGACTCCGTCTTCTTCTCGGCGAGATTGACGCGGTCGAGATCGAACTTGTACTTCAGCTCGCGCAGCACGATGTGCACCGCCAGGGAGCAGGCGCCGGGGGAGTAGTAGAGTTTCATGGGTTTCCTTCGGAAAGTGTCGAGTGTCGGGTGTCGAGGGTCGGGTGTCGGGTGTCGAGTGTCGAGTGTCGAGGGTCGAGTGTCGGGTGTCGAGTGGCGGCGGACGCGCCTGAAGCCGTAGCGGGCGATTGCTTGCGTCAATTATATGCGGCCGCGCACGAACGACTGTTAGACCGAGTCCAGATTATCAAGTTCTCGCGTTGCTGCGCGATGAACGGCGCGTTGGCGTCCGTTCGATCGCGCGGACGCGACCCGGCGCGCGGCGTCCGGCGTCGCGAGCACTTGACAATCCAAATGGTGGTCAATAGCCTGAGGCCACTACCACAAAGCCGCACTCCCGGAGGATGGACCAAGCAATCGCCCCGCGCGGCGCCGATGCGCCTGCATCCGCGCCCAGCCCCTGGCTGCTCGAAGTCGAGGACCTGCACGTCCATTTCGTGACGACGCGCGGCGTGGTGCGCGCGGTCGAGGGCATTTCCTACAAGGTCCGGCCCGGCGAGACGGTCGCGCTGGTCGGCGAATCGGGCTGCGGCAAGTCGGTCTCCTCGCTCGCCATCATGCGGCTGCTGGCGAAGCCCGCCGGTCGCATCGTCGCCGGCCGCATCCTGTTCCAGGGGCGCAACCTCCTCGATCTCCCGGAAGACCGGATGCGCGAGATCCGCGGCCGCGACATCGCGATGATTTTCCAGGAGCCGATGACGTCGCTGAACCCGGTGCTCACCATCGGCTTCCAGATCATGGAGCCGCTGCTGATCCACCTCGGCATGACGGAAGACGCCGCGCGCGTGCGCGCGGTGGAGCTGCTGAAGCTGGTGGGCATTCCCGACCCGGAGCGCCGGCTCGACCAGTACCCGCACCAGTTCTCGGGCGGCATGCGCCAGCGCGTGATGATCGCGATGGCGCTGGCGTGCAACCCGCGCGTGCCGATCTGCGACGAGCCGACGAC
>CAYSRR010000150.1:0-7233 GCA_964433375.1 uncultured Streptomycetaceae bacterium | reverse complement strand
AGGGCCTGCGCGCCCTGGAGGCGGCCGGCCGCAAGTTCGGCATCCAGTGGAAGTTCGACGAGCTCGACTGGAGCTGCGACTACCACGCGAAGCACGGGCGCATGATGCCCGAGGACGGGCTCGAGCGGCTCAAGCAGCACGACGCGGTGTACTTCGGCGCGGTGGGCTGGCCGGCGGCGCTGCCGGACCACGTCTCGCTGTGGGGGCTGCTGATCCCGTTCCGCCGCGGCTACGACCAGTACGTGAACCTCCGTCCCGTGCGGCTGATGCCCGGCATGAAGTGCCCGCTCGCCAACCGCAAGGTGGGCGACATCGATTTCTGGGTGGTGCGCGAGAACAGCGAGGGCGAGTACTCCTCGGTCGGCGGGCGCATGTACGCCGGCACCGAGCGCGAGTTCGTGACGCAGCAGGCGGTGTTCTCGCGCCAGGGCGTCGACCGCATCCTGAAGTACGCCTACGAGCTGGCCATGAAGCGGCCGAAGAAGCACCTCACCTCGGCCACCAAGTCGAACGGCATCTCGATCTCGATGCCGTACTGGGACGAGCGCGTGAAGGAGATGGCGGCGAAATACCCGCAGGTGAAGACCGACTGGTATCACATCGACATCCTGTGCGCGCACTTCATCATGAACCCCGACCGCTTCGACGTCGTGGTGGCCTCCAACCTGTTCGGCGACATCCTGTCGGACCTGGGGCCGGCGGCCACCGGCACCATCGGCATCGCGCCCTCGGCCAACATGAACCCGGAAAAGCTGTTCCCGTCGCTGTTCGAGCCGGTGCACGGCTCAGCGCCGGACATCTACGGGAAAAAGATCGCCAACCCCGTCGGCATGATCTGGGCCGGCGCGATGATGCTCGAGCACCTCGGCTGTCCCGAGGCCGCCGCCGCCGTGGTCAAGGCAATCGAGAAAGCGCTGCTGGAAGGGCCGAAGACGCCGGACCTCGGCGGCAAGGCCGGCACCGAAGACCTCGGCAAGGCGGTCGCGGAACTCATCTAGCGGCAGCTCCCGTTCGAGGAGACGGACCATGACGGGGAAACGGGTTTTGGCAGCCGTCCTGGCGCTGCTGGCCGGCGCCGCGTCCGCGCAATCGGCAAAGACGTCGGAGTTCGTGCTGACGCCGTACCTGTGGAACGCGGGATTCGAGGGCACGATCGGGGCGACCGACGGCGGCGGACGGGTCGATGCGGATTTCCGGGGCCTGCTCGACAACATCGAGGTCGGCGGAATGATGCTCAACGCCGACTGGCGCAGGGGCCGCTGGACCGTCTTCGGCGACTGGACCTACGTCAAGGTCGCCTCCGATGCGCCTTCGCCCGGCGGGCTCCTGTATGCCGGCGCGAACGGCGAGATCAAGGGAAACATCCTGCAGGCCGCCGGGGGATACCGGGTGCTGGGCGACGCGGCGTCGGGCGTGGACGTGTTCGGCGGACTGCGCTACTACGATATCGAGGTGCGGCTCGACCTGCTGCCGGCCGTGCTGGCGGCGCGCAGCGCGAGCGGGTCGGAGAACTGGGCGGACGCGATCGTCGGCGCCCGCTGGCGCGGCAAGCTGACGGACCGCTGGTCGGCATCGCTCTACGGCGACGCGGGCACCGGCGGCTCGAACGTGACCTGGCAGGCACTCGCGAGCATCGGTTATCACTTCCAGTGGGGAACGATCCTCGGCGGCTGGCGACACCTGTCCGTCGACTACGACAGGAACGGCCTCAAGCTGGACGCCGCGCTCAGCGGACCTTTCCTCGGTGCCAGTTTCCGATTCTGAGATAAATAGAGAGAGGATCAGGGTATGCGCTCGAAATTGCGTTGGTTGCATTGCGTCCTGGCAGCAACGATGTTCGCCGTTGCCGGTTCCGCCACCGCACAGAATTACCCGCAGAGGCCGGTACGCATCGTCATTCCGTTCGCGGCCGGCGGCGCCACGGACGTGGTGTTCCGCATGCTCGCGCCGCGGCTGACGGAACAGCTGGGACAGCAGGTCCTGGTAGACAACCGGCCCGGGGGCGGCGCGACGATCGGCATGGACGTGGTCGCCAAGTCCGCGCCCGACGGCTACACGCTGGGCGTTGCCAATGTCTCCCTGGGCGTCAACCCGTTCGTCCTCGCCAAGCTGCCCTACAACACCGAGAAGGACTTCGTGCCCGTCAGCCTCGTCGCGACGGTGACGCAGGTGCTCCTGGTGCATCCCTCGGTGCCGGCGCGGTCGGTGAAAGCGCTCGTCGCGCTGGCCAGGGCAAAACCGGGCGCGCTGAATTACGCCTCGGGCGGCAACGCCAGTTCCGGCCACCTGGCGTGCGAGCTGCTGATGCACAACACCGGCATCAGGATGGTGCACATACCCTACAAGGGCGGCGGGCCGTCGGTCGTGTCGACCGTCAGCGGTGAAACCGCGATCAACTTCACCTCGGTTCCGGCGTCGATACAGCACCTGAAAGCCGGGCGTCTGGTCGGCCTGGGCGTGAGCACCCGGACGCGCGACCCCGCGTTGCCGGACGTTCCCAGCATCGCCGAAGCCGGCGTGCCCGGTTACGAATTCTTCGACTGGCAAGGCATCGTCGCACCGACCGGAACCTCCGGAGCGGCGATCGACCGCCTGCACGGCGCGATCGTGAAATCACTGGCCGACCCCGGCCTGCGGGCGAAGATCGCGGGCGTGGGCGCGCATGCCGTGGGCGGCACACCGCAGGAACTCGGCGCTTTCATCAAGAAGGAACTCGCGACCTGGTCGGTCGTCGTCAAGGCCGCCGGCATCCGGATCGATTGAGCAGCCACCGCGCAACCCGCACCTGACTGGAGGAACAAAAAGCATGGATCCGCGTATTCGGCGCGTCGTGACCGGCCACGACGATAAAGGCAAGGCCGTCGTCGTGACCGACGGCTTCGCGACCTCGGTGAAAACCGTGGAGTTCTGGCCTGGACTGATCTCGACCGACATCTGGAAGACCACCGGCTCGCCCGTCGTGATTCGCAAGGACGAGCCGGACCCGACGCAGGGCCCGCGGACGCTGCACCAGCCGCAGGGCACCATCATGCGCATCTCCATCGTGCCGCCGGAGACCGACGAGATCCGGAACCTGGACCCGCAAAAGGCGAAGGAAGTGTTTCGGGGCGTGGGCAACGCCGCCGCCTCCACGATGGCGCAAGGCTACAAGCATCCCTTCATGCATCGCACCGAGACGCTCGACTACGCGGTCGTGCTCGAAGGCGAGATCACCCTGGTGCTCGACGACAGCGAAGTCAACCTGAAGCAGGGCGACGTGGTGATCCAGCGCGGCACGAACCACGCCTGGAGCAACCGTTCCGGCAAGCCCACGCGGATGCTGTACATCCTGATGGACGGCCGCTTCGACCCTGAACTGGCGCGCGCGCTCAAGGGCCCTGCTGCGTAGCGATCCCGCCCCCGACAGGCACCGCAGGACACCGTACCCCGGCGGCAAGGCGGGCACCGAGGACCTCGGCAAGGCGGTCGCCGCAGCGCTCTAGCCGCGTGGCTTACAACGGGTCGCCAAGGGCGCTAAGGCCGCGAAGGAAAGCCCACAACGGGTCGCGAAGCTCGCGGAGAACGCGAAGGGAAAACTCACAACGGGGCGCCAAGGACGCGAAGGCCGCTAAGACAACGCCAAGCGAGTTACTGGATACCCCATTGGAGGTCGGATTTTCCAAAAAACCGTGCGGCGGTAATGGTAATACGAATATTTACTTCGTGTCCTTAGCGTCCTTCGCGACCCGTCGTGCCCCCTTGGCGGGCTTCGCGTTCCGTTGTAACGCTCAGTAAGCCGCGACGCAGCCGTCGCTGCGCGGATCCGCCCCGCCCTCCAGCACACCGTCGGGATGGCGCACGATCGCGCCGGCGTGGCCCATCGCCTCGTCGAATTCTCCCAGCACTTCCATCTCGTGGCCGCGGCGCGCGAGGTCGGCGACGACGCCGGTCGAGAAGCGCGATTCGAGCTTGAGCGAGTCGCTGGTCTGGCCCCAGGTGCGCCCGAGCAGCCAGCGCGGCGCGGCCACCGCCTGCTGCGGGTCCATGCCGAACACGGCGATGCGGTTGAAAACGGCCGCCTGCGTCTGCGGCTGGCCGTCGCCGCCCATGGTGCCGTAGACGATCGCGCGCCCGTCGTTCAGCAGCGCGAGCGCGGGATTCAGCGTGTGAAAAGGCTTGCGGCCCGGCTTCAGGCTGTTCAGCGCCGCGGGGTCGAGCGAGAAGCTGCAGCCGCGGTTCTGCCAGTTGATACCGGTCTCCTCCAGGACCACGCCACTGCCGAACTCGTGGTAGATGCTCTGGATCATCGAGACCGCCCGCCCCGCTCCGTCCACCACGCCCATCCAGACGGTGTCCGACGGCGGCTTTCCCCCGCCCCACTGCAATGCCCTGCCCCGGTCCACGTTCGCCGCGAGCTCGCGGATTTTCTTCGGCGCCAGCAGCGATTGCGCGTCCACGGTCATGTACGCGGGGTCGGTCAGGCAATGGTCGCGCACCGCGAACGCGCGCTTGGTCGCCTCCACCGCGAGATGCACGAAATCGGCGCTCGCCGGCCCCGCGGCGCCGACCTCGAGGGCATCGAGCATGCCGAGGATGAGGAGCGACACCAGCCCCTGCGTCGGCGGCGGCAGGTTGTAGACCGTGCCGAGCGTGTGCTTCAGGGCGAGCGGCGTCACCGTCTTCGCCCGGTGGCGCCGCAGGTCGTCCGCGACGATGGGGCTGCCGGCCGCGGCCAGGTCGCGCGCGATCGATTTCGCGAGCTTGCCGTCGTAGAAATCGCCGAGCCCGGCGCGCGCAAGGCGCGCGAGCGTTTGCGCCAGCCGCGGCTGCCTGAACAGGCTGCCCGCCGGCGGCGCGATGCCGGCCGGCAGGAACGTCTCGCGGAAACCGGGCTGGGCTTCCAGCTCGCCGCGCTTGGCCGCGGTCGCGGCCGACTGGCTGGCGGTCACCGCGATGCCCCGCTCGGCGTAATGGATCGCGTCGGCGAGCAGGCGCTTCAGCGGCAGCTTGCCGCCCCAGCGGCGCGACATCCGGTGCGCGGCGTCCCACCCCGCGATCGTGCCGGCGACGGTGTTGGCGGCGATGCCGCCGCGGAACGGGATCGCCTTCGAGATGCCGCGCGCCGCGTACCACCCGATATCGGCGGCGCGCGCGGCGGCGCCGCAGGCGTCGATGCCGACCGGCGCCCTGCGCGGCGCGTGCACCAGCCAGAACGAGTCGCCGCCGATCGAGTTCATGTGCGGATAGGCGACGGGGACCGTCGCCGCGGCCGAGATCATCGCCTCGAGCGCGTTGCCGCCTTCGCGCAGCACGTCGAGCGCGGACTGCGCGGCGAGCGCGTGCGGCGCGACCGCCATGCCGCGCGTGCCGTTGATGGAGCGGAGCGTCATAAGTACCGGATGATCGAGTGTAACCTCGCCCGGGAATGTTTGCCATGCATGCGGCGGCGTCAGTATCATCACCGCCAGCCATGGACACGCTGCTCACGATCTCGCGCCTGATCGACGCGCTCAACGAGAAATTCGGCCGCGTCGCCAGCTGGCTGGTCCTCGCCGCCTGCGTCATCAGCGCCGGAAACGCGCTCATGCGCTACGGCTTCAACCTGAGCTCCAACGCCTGGCTCGAGATCCAGTGGTACCTGTTCACCGGCATGGTGATGCTCGGCGCCGCCCACACGCTGCGAACCAACGGCCACGTGCGCGTGGACGTGTTCTACAGCCGCTACGGCGAGCGCACTCGCCTGTGGCTCGACCTCGTCGGCGGCCTCCTGTTCCTGCTGCCGATGGCGGTGATCATCGGCTGGCTGTCGTGGCCGCTGTTCGCGAACTCCTGGAGCATCGGCGAAGTCTCGGGCAACGCCGGCGGGCTGCTGCGCTGGCCGGTGAAGATCCTGATCCCGCTGGGCTTCCTGCTGCTCGCGCTGCAGGGCGTCTCCGAGATCATCAAGCGCGCCGCGGCGCTCGCCGGCCGCATCCGGCTCGACGGCGGCTACGAGAGGCCGCTGCAGTGATCTCGAAGGAGATCATGGGGCCGCTGATGTTCGGCGGGCTGATCGTGTTCCTGCTGATCGGCTATCCCGTCGCGTTCTCGCTCGCTGCGGTGGGCCTTTTCTTCGGCTTCATCGGCGTCGAGCTGGGCCTCTTCGAGTTTGTCCTGCTGCAGGCGCTGCCCGACCGCGTCTTCGGCATCCTGTCGAACGACCTGCTGCTGGCGATCCCGTTCTTCACCCTCATGGGCGCGGTCCTCGAGCGCTGCGGTCTCGCCGAGGACATGCTCGACGGCATGGGCCAGCTGTTCGGGCCGGTGCGCGGCGGCATCGCTTACGCGGTGATCGTCGTCGGCGCCGTGCTCGGCGCGATCACCGGCACCGTCGCGGCCTCGGTGATCGCGATGGGGATGATCTCGCTGCCGGTGATGATGCGCTACGGCTACAACATGCGCATCGCGACCGGCGTCATCGCGGCGTCCGGCACCATCACCCAGTTGATCCCGCCCTCCCTGGTGCTGATCGTGCTGGCCGACCAGCTCGGCAGGTCGGTGGGCGACATGTACGCCGGCGCGATCGGCCCCTCGATCGTGCAGATCCTGCTGTTCGTGCTGTTCATCTTCCTGGTGTCCGTGTTCCGGCCGCACCACGTGCCCGCGCTGCCGCCCGAAGCGCGCACGTTGCGGGGCTGGCCGCTCGCGCGCAAGCTCCTGCGCGGCATCGTGCCTTCGCTGGCGCTGATCTTCCTGGTGCTGGGCACGATCCTGGTGGGCCTCGCCACCCCCACCGAGGGCGGCGCGATGGGGGCGGTCGGCGCCATCGCGATCGCCGCCGTGCAGCGCCGGCTGACCTGGGACCTGCTGTGGCAGGCCATGGGCTCGACCATGCGCATCACGGCGATGGTGATCTTCATCCTGATCGGCGCCACCGTGTTCGGGCTGGTGTTCCGCGGCATGGACGGCGACCTGTGGGTGGAGGGCCTGTTCACCTCCCTGCCGGGCGGCGTCACCGGCTTCCTGATCGCGGTCAATATCTTCATCTTCGTGCTCGCTTTCTTCCTCGACTTCTTCGAGATCGCGTTCATCGTCATCCCGCTGCTCGCACCGGTGGCGGCCAAGCTCGGCATCGACCTCATCTGGTTCGGCGTGCTGATCGGGGCCAACATGCAGACATCGTTCATGCACCCGCCGTTCGGCTTCGCGCTCTTCTACCTGCGCGGCGTCGCGCCGAAGGAGGTGAAGAGCTCGGACATCTACTGGGGCGCGGTG
>CAYSRR010000149.1:0-7252 GCA_964433375.1 uncultured Streptomycetaceae bacterium | reverse complement strand
GCCGGCGGCGAAGGCGCGCCGCTCGTGCCCGCCTTCCATGCCGCGATGTTTCGCAGTTCCCGGCGCAACCGCGTGGCCGTCAACGTGGGCGGCATCGCCAACCTCACCTGCCTGCCGGCGCGCGGCGCCGTGACCGGCTTCGACTGCGGGCCGGGCAACTGCCTGCTCGATGCGTGGGTCCGCGAGAAACGCCGGAAGCCCTACGATGCTGGCGGTGCATGGGCGGCGAGCGGACGCGTCATTCCGGAGTTGCTGCGGAACCTTCTCGCGCACCCCTTTATCCGCCGCCGGCCGCCGAAGAGCACCGGGCGCGACGAGTTCGGCATGCGATGGGTAACACGTTTCCTCTCCGGGCACGAACCGGCGGCGGATGTGCAGGCAACGCTGCTGGAATTCACCGCCAGCACGATCGCCGGCGCGGTGCGGTCGCACGGCGGCGGCGCGAAGGAGGTATTCGTGTGCGGCGGCGGGGCGCGCAACCGGGCCCTGCTGGCGCGCCTTGCCGCGCTTCTGCCGGGCAGCCGCATCACCACCACCGCCGCGCTCGGTATCGATCCCGGCCACGTCGAGGCGCTCGCTTTCGCCTGGCTCGCGCGCCAGGCGTTGAGGCGCCAGCCCGGCAACCTGCCGGCCGTGACCGGCGCGAAGGGCCCGCGCGTGCTCGGCGCGATCTACCCCGCGTAGAACCCAAACCTCTCACCGCAGAGGACGCAGGGGACGCAGAGGAAAGCCGGAACAAAAATGACGCTTTTCCCTCATCCCAACCCTTCTCCCGAAGGGAGAAGGGCTTGTCTTCCCTCTCCCTCCGGGAGAGGGATTGAGGGTGAGGGCAAGCACCGTGCCGCTCGTCGAGGCGCCCGAGCTTGAGCGGTTCAATTATTATCATTGCTCCCTCCGCGTCCTCTGTGTCCTCCGCGGTGAGAGGTTGTCCTTATGAAAATAAAAAATGCGGCCGCGGCCGCATTTTTTTACGGGGATGGAATCTTCTCAGGCGGAAAAGGA
This sequence comes from uncultured Streptomycetaceae bacterium, assembly GCA_964433375.1. Classification (GTDB taxonomy): domain Bacteria; phylum Pseudomonadota; class Gammaproteobacteria; order Burkholderiales; family SG8-41; genus SG8-41. The sequence goes on along the minus strand of CAYSRR010000149.1, from coordinate 6,250 downwards.
CGACCCGCAGCCGCAGGTTGAGGTCGCGTTCGGGTTCTTGATGACGAACTGCTCGCCTTCGACGTTCTGCTGGTAGTCGATTTCCGCGCCGGCCAGGTACTGCAGGCTCATCGGATCGATCAGCAGCGTCACCCCGCCTTTTTCCAGCCGGGTGTCGTCATCCCCGGCATCCTCGTCGAACGTGAAGCCGTACTGGAAGCCGGAGCAGCCGCCGCCCTGGACAAAGACGCGCAGCTTGAGGTTGGGGTTGCCTTCCTCGTCGATCAGGCTTTTCACCTTCGCCGCCGCCGCGCTGGTGAACATCAGCGGCTCGGGCATGCTTTCGGTCACTGCATTCATATAGGGCTCCTGCTGGAAATCCTGCCGCCTTCGCCGATTGGCCGCTGCCGCTTCATTCCGCGGTGGCGGGCTTGAACTGGACTACCTTTTCCGACTTGCCATCGTTCTGGAAAACCAGGCGGCCTTGCACTACGGCGCCGAGCTGGATCTCCATCGTTTTATAGTACACATCCCCTGTGACATTGGCCTTGGCCTGCAGTTCCACGTACTCCGCGGCGTGGACCGCCCCGACGACCGTGCCGTTGATCACCACGTGAGAGACGCGGATTTCACCCTCTATCTGCGCCTGCTCGGACAGCACCAGCGTGCCGGGCTTGCCGTCGGCGGACATCACGTCGCCGCGCACCCGGCCGTCCACCCGCAGCCCCCCGGTAAAGGTGATGCTGCCCTCGATCGTGGTGCCGGCGCCGATCAGGCAATCGATGCGGTTCTGGGGCTTGTTGTTGCCTTTGCTGCCAAACATAGGGACCCGCTCCTCAGGAAACGCTGACGGTCTGCAATAGTTTAGGCGCAACCGAGCCGTTTTCAAAGACCCGTATCTGCAGGCTCTTCACCACCGCGTCGGGCGCCACCTTGAAAGTGCCCTCGACGCGCTGGAAGAACTTGAAGCTGACCTGGTAATCCTTCACGTCCCGCTCGCCCTCCGGCGGCAGCGTGATGACGAACTTGCGCTCACCCTGCTCCAGGTTGAGCACGAATTGCAGCTTGCCCTGGAATTCCTTCATGCGCTGGCCGTTCTGCACCAGCAGCAGCCGGTAGCGATATTCCCCCGGCAGCGCCTCCGGCTGCACGCTGAAGCGGTTGATGCTGAGCGCGCCCGCCTTGCCGCCGGCCGTCATCAGCGACTGGAAGAACGCGAGGTCCTCCCGGAGCGTCGCGTTCTGCTCCGACAGCGTCTTGACCTGCTTGGCGAGGTCGCCGTAGGTCGCCCGCTCGATCTGCATCTGGCGCTCGGAGGTCGCCACCTGCGAGCGCAGCTCGGCGATCTGCGCTTCGCGTTGCCCGATCTCCGCGTTCAGCCTGGCGAGCGCCCGCGCCGCCTCGCTCTGGCGGAAACCGGCGAGCTCCATGCCGTAGTCGTACGTCGTCCAGCCGACCCCGAACACGATCGCGCCGAGCGCGGCGTAGCCCAGCCAGCGCCAGTACCACGCCACGTGCGCATGCACGGCCACGCGCGGCGCCGATATGCCGAACTTGCGTCGCAACGAGCGGGCGAATTGCGCCATCAGGGCACCAGCGCCAGTTGCTCGAGCCCGGTGGTTTCCGCCAGGCCGAACATGATATTCATGTTCTGCACCGCCTGGCCGGAAGCGCCTTTCACCAGGTTGTCGATGACGGAGAGCACCACGGCGATGTCGCCGCCGCGCGGCTGGTGCACGGCGATGCGGCAGACGTTCGCGCCGCGTACCGAGCGCGTGTCGGGATGGCTGCCGGCCGGCATCACGTCGACGAACGCCTCATTCGCATAGCGCTTCTCGTACAGCCCCTGCAGGTCGACTTTCCCCGTCAGGCGCGCATAGAGCGTGGCGTGGATGCCGCGGATCATCGGCGTCAGGTGCGGCACGAAAACGAGGTTGACCGGGCGGCCGGCGGCGCGCGCCAGGCCCTGCGCGATTTCGGGATGGTGGCGATGGCCCGGCACGCCGTACGCCTTGAAATTGTCGGAGGCCTCGGCCAGCAGGGTGTGGACTTCCGCCTTGCGCCCGGCCCCGGAGACCCCCGATTTTGCGTCCGCGATCAGGTGATCGAGGTCGACGGCGCCCGCCTCGACGAGCGGCAGCAGGCCCAGTTGCACCGACGTCGGGTAACAGCCGGGATTGGCGACGATGCGGGCCTTGCGGATTTTGTCGCGGTTGACTTCCGGCAGCCCGTACACCGCTTCCGCCACGAGGTCGGGGCAGGCGTGCTTCACGCCGTACCATTGCTCCCATACCGCGATGTCCTGGATGCGGAAATCCGCCGCGATATCGACGATCCGGACCCCGGCGTCCACCAGCGCGCGCGCCTGCTCCATCGCGACGCCATTGGGCGTGGCGAAAAACACCAGGTCGCAGCGATCCAGCGACGCCGTCGCCGGATCGCTGAATTTCAGCGACACCCGGCCGCGCAGGTTGGGAAACATCTCGGCCACGCCAGTCCCGGCTTCCTTGCGCGAAGTGATCGCGACGAGCTCGCTCTGCGGATGCTGCGCAAGCAGGCGCAGCAATTCCACGCCGGTGTAGCCGGTGCCGCCGACGATGCCGATCCGGATGCCGCTTTTCGCCATCCCGCTTTTTCACTCCTACAGACAACAAAGCCGCCCGCAGGCGGCTTTGCGCGGACTTCCCGATATTACCGCTTCGAGTACTGGCCGCGCTTGCGCGCCTTGTGCAGGCCCACTTTCTTGCGCTCGACCTCGCGCGCATCGCGCGTCACCAGGCCCGCCTTCTTGAGAACGGGCTTGAGCGAGGCGTCGTGCTGGATCAGCGCGCGCGTGATGCCGTGCCGGACCGCGCCGGCCTGGCCCGACTCGCCGCCGCCATCCACGTTGACCGAGATGTCGAAGGTGGTGAGCATGTTGGTCAACTCGAGCGGCTGGCGCACGATCATGCGCCCGGTTTCGCGCGAGAAGAACACGTCCACCGGCTTGCCGTTGACCGTGATATCGCCCTTGCCGGGCTTGATGTAGACCCGCGCCACCGCCGTCTTGCGGCGGCCGGTGCCGTAGTTCTGGTTCTGACGCTGCATCGCGGCCATGCTAGATCTCCAGTTGTTTCGGCTGCTGCGCCGTGTGCGGGTGCTCGCCGCCGGCGTACGTCTTCATCTTCTTCAGCATCGCGTAGCCGAGCGGCCCCTTGGGCAGCATGCCCTTGACCGCGAGTTTCAGCACGCGGTCCGGGTGGCGCGCCTGCAGCTTGGCGAAACTGGTGCTGTATATGCCGCCGGGATAGCCGCTGTGCCGGTAATAAATCTTGTTCTGCGCCTTGCGGCCGGTCACGCGCAGCTTATCGGTGTTGAGCACGACGATATAATCACCGGTGTCCACGTGCGGCGTGAACTCGGGCTTGTGCTTGCCGCGCAGCCGCCGCGCGATCTCGGATGCGAGCCGGCCGAGGACCTTGCCGGTGGCGTCCACTACGTACCAATCGTGCTTGACCTCGTGCGGTTTTGCAGAAAACGTTCTCATCGGGCTCTTCTTGACCCCTGCGGGGCTGTGCGGAAAAGGGCGAATTCTATTGCAAATCAGACGCCTGTGTCAAACTTCCCGTGGCCGGCGCGACCCGGCCGCACGGCCGGCTTTCCCTGCGAGGTTGTAGCGTGGAGTGGTTGATTTCCAACATTATTGCGGCGCTGCTGGCGCCGCCGGGCAGCCTGCTGGCGCTCGCGCTCATCGGGGCGCTGGCGGCCCGTCGCTGGCGGCGCTGCGGCCGGACGCTGATCGCCTTGTCCCTGGTCGCCCTGTACGTACTATCCACCCCGTTTGCGGCAGACGCCCTGTTGAGAACACTGGAGCCGGCGGCGCGCGACCCCCTGGCGCAGCCCGATGGCCAGGCGATCGTGGTCCTGGGGGGCGGCACCTACTTCTCGGCTCCCGAGTACGGCCGGGATACCGTCAGCGAGACCTCGCTGGTGCGTTTGCGCTATGCCGCGCACCTGCACCGGGCTTTGAACAAGCCGGTCATGGTCACCGGCGGCGCGCCGCGGGGCAATGCCACCTCCGAGGCCGAACAGATGAAAACCGTGCTGGAGCGCGATTTCCGGGTCCCGGTCGGATGGACCGAGCCGGCATCGAACAATACCCTGGAAAACGCCCGGTTCAGTTTCCGCCTGCTCGATGCCGCCGGAGTGCGGCGCATCTACCTCGTCACCCATGCCTGGCACATGCCGCGGGCCAGACTCGCCTTCGAGCGTGCCGGCTTTACCGTCATCCCGGCGCCCACCGCCTACACCACGCGCTACCGCCTGACCGTCCTCGATTTTCTGCCCAGCGCGGGCGCGTTGTACCGCGGCAGCCGCTTTTTCCGCGAAACGATCGGCATCGGCTGGTATCATCTGCGCTTTTCGCTGGGCCGCCCATGAACGTCCGCATCAAGTGGCTGGAGAACGTCGCCTTCGTCGGCGAATCCGGGAGCGGTCACGCGCTCGTGATGGACGGCGCGCCCGAGGGCGGCGGGCGCAACCTGGGCCCGCGGCCGATGGAAACCGTGCTGATCGGCACCGGCGGCTGCACCGCCTACGACGTCATACACATCCTCAGGAAAGGCCGCGCGCCGATCACCGACTGCGTGGTGGAGATCGCCGCCGAGCGGGCGGACCAGGACCCGAAAGTGTTCACCAAGATCCACTTCCATTTCATCGTGACCGGGAAAAGCCTGAAGCGCGAGCAGGTCGAGCGTGCCATCCATCTCTCGGCGGAAAAGTACTGCTCGGCCTCGATCATGCTGGCGAAGACCGCCGCGATCACGCACGACTTCGAGATCCGGGAAGCCGACGCTTAACCTCTCAACGCAGAGGACGCGGGGGACGCGGAGGAAAATCAAAAACAACAATCCAACCACAGAGATTGCGCATCGAACGCACCAGAGCGTGGAAATCTGGCGGAAACAACGATTTCAACCCAGCTTCCAGTTTTCCCCGCGTCCTCTGCGTCCTCCGCGGTGAGAGTTTTCTTCTAGATCCAGTACGCCGTTTCCGTCATCACCTTCGACGAAACCCGCATCGCCGCTTTGGCGGGTTCCGGCAGATCGGCGCCGCCGTGACTGACCGCGCTGGTGGCGTGGCGCGCTTCGTCTTCCTTCATGTGCTCGACGATCGCCCGGCTCCTGCCGTCCTGCGCGGGCAGGCGCTGCAGGTGCCCCGCGAGGTGCGCGACGACCTGGCGCTCGGTCTCCGCGAGGAATCCCAGGTTCCAGCGGTCCCCGGCAAGCCCGGCCAGGGCGCCGAGCGCGAAGGAGCCGGCGTACCACGCCGGGTTGAGCAAGCTCTTGCGGCCGCCCAGCTCCTCGATCCGTCGCTCGGTCCAGGCCAGGTGCTCGGTCTCTTCCCGGGCCGCCTGCTCCAGCGCGGCTTTCGCGCCGGAATCGCGGGCGGTGAGCGCCTGCCCCTGGTAGAGCGCCTGGGCGCAGATTTCCCCGGTGTGATTGACCCGCATCAGCGACGCGGACAACCGGCGCTGCTCCTCCGTCATGTCGGCCTCGGCGATGTCCGCGCCCGGCGTCTCCCGCAACGATTGCGCCGGCGCAAAAACCGTACGCAGCCCCTTGTCGAAGGCGACGATCAATTCGTCGAGCGAAGGCAGCGGCGTCATGGGCCTATTGATCCTTACGAAACCGGATGACCTATCCGGTTTCGCTCGACGCTCCCCTCTCCCCTCGGGAGAGGGGTTGGGGGTGAGGGATCGAGCGGCGTAACAAGGTTACGTAAAGCTCGATAGTATAACGTTCTCAGGCCGCGCCAAACAAAAGGGCGAGTTCCGCGCCCGGGTCGGCGGCGCGCATGAAAGCCTCGCCGACCAGGAAACATTCCACCCCATGCCCGCGCATGCGGGCAACATCCTCGCGCGCCAGGATGCCGCTCTCGGTCACCACCAGTCGGCCCGCGGGGATGCCCGGCAGCAGGCCCAGCGTCGTTTCGAGGCGGGTCTCGAAGGTGCGCAGGTCGCGGTTGTTGATGCCGATCAGCGGCGTCTTGAGCGCAAGGGCCTGCTCCAGTTCGGCGGCATCGTGCGCTTCGACCAGCACGGCCATGCCCAGCCCGTGCGCGACGGCTTCCAGCTCTAGCATGCGCGGCACGTCGAGCGCGGCCACGATCAACAGGATGCCATCCGCGCCCGCGGCGCGGGCTTCGTAGACCTGGTAGGCATCGATCACGAAGTCCTTGCGCAGCACCGGCAGCCTGCAGGCCGCGCGCGCCTGCTTCAGATGATCGAGCG